>PMAK01000302.1 GCA_003153655.1 Phycisphaerales bacterium | reverse complement strand
GCTGGGAGAAGTGTTAATCACTATTTGCCGGTTGGCAAAGAGGATTGACGACGCGGCCAGCACGGCCAAGCCAATTAAACTGGCGAACCAGAACCAATGCACCCGCAAGCGTTTCACCTTGATCGCCGTCACATTAGGCTGCCTTTCGCGGGGGCATCGGTGGCCGCTGTTGCAACATGACCCAATAGGATGCTTCCCGCCAATACGATGCTGGCAAAACGGCGGGGTCCCTGCCGGATAGTTTTATGGATTGGATCAAAGTTAAAAGTCGATCCACACCTCCGCCGTGACCCGCAGGCCCGGTCTGGTCCACCATCGCATGCACAGATACCGCAGACGAGATTCCCGGAAGGGCGAACCCTCTGGTCCGGTCATTCAAGGTCTCAACAATTGCCAGAACGCGATGCTGACGGCCATCCGGGTGCCATCGTTGACATACGACTGCGAAAACTTGGCCGGGAAGGAAGCGGTAGAGGCGGGGATCGCGGGCGCTTGATCTCTCGCGGGCTGGCCGCGCGATAGGGTGGCCGAAACATAGTCGATCCACCCCAACCGCGAATTCGTCGCGGGCGACGAATTCAGTGAAACACATTTTGCGCATATCTTTCCTCCGTACTGCATGAAAGTCGGCGCGAGGCCGGGCCATGGCCGCTGCGGCACATGGCAAACCAGCCCGCCGAAGGCACAGGATTTCAATTCCTGGATACGCGATGTTGTGAAGGTCAATTACTCATTGCCCGCGCTGACGCCGATTGATCGTTATGTGCGCGTCCCATCCACTTGGAACATCCTGAGTAAGCTAGGGCTTGGACTCACATCTCATATATCGACCGCCAGCAATTCGACGGCCTTTCTTCGATACTCAACGGTCCGCACAAGGCCAACGATCTTCATCTGTAGCCGTTTATACCTAGCACTGTCCAATACCATTTTGGTCTCAATTGAGACGCCAAACGTATCAAGTCGCCGTTACAGACTAGAAACCTACCCCAGCTTGCCTCGCATTGATCGATCTTAGCGCTCCGAATGAAGGAAACTCCAATCTAAACTCGAACTGAACCGTATGTAGTTTAGGAACAACCGCATAGGCACGATTGGGTGGGAGGTATGGAACTGCGGCATTTGCGGTATTTCGTCGCTGTGGCAGAAGAATTACATTTTAGCCGCGCGGCGCAGCGTCTCCTAGTGTCTCAACCACCCCTTAGTCAACAAATTAAGGATTTGGAACGAGAAGTCGGGACATTGCTCCTTACGCGGACCCGGCGGCGAGTTGAGCTAACGCAGGCTGGGCGCACATTCCTGAAGGATGCCAAAGACATTCTCTCGCGGGTAGATGTAGCAGCGAAATCGGCGCAGCGCGCCGGGCAGGGACACGAAGGACGTGTCGTCGTTGGATACATGGCCTATGCAGCCATCGAGCTGTTGCCGCGCGCATTGCAGGCGTTCGGCCGTCAGTTTCCCCAGGTGGAAGTGGTGCCGGAGCGGATGGTCAGCATCGAACAAGCGAGGGCGCTGCGCGAGAAGCGGATCGACATTGGATTGGTCTGCACTCCATTTCCAAAAACCGGTTTGGAAATCGAGGTCGTCCTGCGAGAGCCGTTGGTTGTCGTGCTGTCACAGCACCACAAATTCGCGCGGCGGCAACGGATACCGCTGTCGTCCGTGGCGGATGAGCCATTTATTTTTACTCGTCGCCTCTGCGACGCGGGATACCTTGGACAGGTCACCAAAATCTGCCGGTCCGTCGGCGTAGAGATGAAGGTGCGTGAAGCCCATGATGAGGATGCGATTTTGCCGATGGTCGCCGCCGGGCTGGGAATATGTTTGGTTCCGGCTTCTGCCCGCAAGATTCGCCACGCTGGCGTACTGTTTCGTGATTTGGAGGAGTGCCCGGGTCGGATCGAATTGGCGGTCGCGTGGCGGAAGCAAGACACGTCCGTGCTAGTGCGGAACTTTGTGGGGTTGATTCGCAATCATGGCCAGAGCGATCAAAAACCAGCTTGCAGCGCTTGAGCTAGGTTTCATTCACAAGTGAGGCATTTGCCTACGGGCCGATTCTTCAATTAATGTTGTAGAGCGGTCACGATCTGCGCAGCATCGACTGGAATGACCCAGCAGATACGCTCAACGACTTCCTATCCGATCGCCGCCGCGATTTGTCTGGCCGCCTCTGAATTTTTTTCCGCGTAAATTTCGGTTACGTTCAAAGTTGCGTGGCCAAGAACATGCTGTGCCGCTTCAATGCCGAAGCGCTTGCGGATTTCAGTTGCCGCGCTATGACGCAATTGGTGCGGGTGCCAGGCGTGGGCATGATGCCATTGTCTCAGCTCCGCGCGCTGCTCCAGAGTCAATCTGAGCTTCCAAGCTCGTACTGACTCGCCATCCATTTGGCCCAGCGGCGGTGGCGGTTGGAATGCCAATTCGCACGCGGTAGCCACTGCCCGGCAGTAGCTCCCCACGTCATAGCGGCTCTTGGGTTGCCGTTTTGGCTCGCGCTTGCGATTGGTACCGATGTTGTTGCCGTAGTCGGCGGGCGTCTTGCGTTTGGCGTGTTGGTCTTCACGTCGTTCCCGGTCGGCTTCCACGGGAGAAAAACAATAGGCGGCGGGATCGAGACGGAGGAAAGGTTTCAGGACATTCTGCGCCTTTGGGCCGATGAAAATGCTTCGGTGATGGCCGTGGTGGGCCGTCTTGTGACTTGAAGGGGTATAGGTCCAGATTTCGCCGGTTCGGTCGATGTCGCTCGTACGCATGGCACAGATTTCACCTGGGCGCGCACCGGTCAAGCGCTGCAGTTGCACCATCGCGGCAACGGTGCGGGAGAGGAATGGCAAGGTCGCGTCAACCGTTGCATCTAAGACTGGCTTTATGGGGTCGCTTTCCTGTGCGTTGGTCCTGCCGGCGCGCAGACCCGCGACGGCTGAAAGCGCATGGTGCACCGAAGGCGGCACAAGTTCCTTTGCGACTGCCCACTTGAACATTCTTTTGATCCTGCCCACGCTGATATTGATGCTCCGGCGCACCCAGCCCTTTTCGATCATCGCGATGCGGACCGCATCTAAGGCGAGAGGACCAAAATCGCGCGCTGGGGTCCTCCCATACAGCCGATTCAAAATCGCGAGCGGTGGCTTGTAGGATCGGATTTCAGACGTGGGCGATCCGTCGGGGTGACGGTAATAGGTCTGGGCGTGTTCCCAAAAACGCGCAATGACTTCGGTCACGGTGATGTCGCTCAGGCCGGAGCCGGGAATTCGGCGACCACCGGCGAGCCATATG
>PMAK01000203.1 GCA_003153655.1 Phycisphaerales bacterium | reverse complement strand
ACTTCTACTTCTTTACAACAGTAGGCGATACGCTCGACTCATCCATCGGCGGCTACGCCTGCTATATTCGAGTTCGCGCCTTCGATCGTCACGGACCCTGTAACCGAAAATCATTTTTTAATTCTCATTGTTCATCTCGATGGGCCACCGGTGTCCAGAGGCACGGAAACCAACGCACTTCGTAAAATCTCCCGCACGTCCCGCTTCTCAAAAATTGCCTTCCCCCGGCTCGCCAGTTCCTGCCGGGCGGCATCATCCTTCAGCAGCTTCTGGCAAGTCTCCAAAATCCCATCGATCGGCGAAAAAGCCACCGCATCCTTCAAATCAGGCTCGATAAACGAATCCGGATAAATATCCGAAACCACCGCTTTTTCATTGGCCAGCAGATACGAAACCCGCACCACCTCAAAAATCCGGCTCTGATCGTAACGATTGATATTCAGCACAATCTTCGCCCGGCTGATCAACTCGTCCCGCTCCTTTCCATACAACCCGCACGCAAACACACATTTCACCCATGCCTTGCACAGATTGTTAAACGCCGCAAATCGTGCATTGGACGGCAAGCCATAAAAAAGTACGTCGATGTCTTCGTTCTCGCGTTTGGGAATCCGCCGCAGAATCGGCGACCATCCAACCGGCGCCAGCTTCACCGGAAACTTCGGTTGAAATTGCTCCCACACCGGCATATTCCGCTGGCTATATTCCCACACCCGAAATTCGCTCGCGATGGTCTTCCAGACCGGCCAAAGATTCTCCGGCGAAATCTTCGCAAGCTGCTCAAGATTGTAAAAAATAGTCCCCGGCGGAAACTGCTTGATCTCACCAGCCGCGATCATCTGGCCGCCCAGCACGATATTGATTTTATCCCGCCCGATTGAATTGACCGCGGCCGTCGTTTCGTGCCCAAGCTCGGTCAGTCCCCATTGCAGCGCGGCAATCAATTCGCTGTATCCGTACAAACCATGCAGCCGCGGATTCGGAACAATGTGGACGATGTGAAATCGCATTTGTGGACCGGCCCGCTGTGCCATTTCCGATGGGCATCTTTCGCGCAGGAGTCAGGCCCTCAATCTTCCAAAATCCGGCTCAGCCGCGCGATCCAGATCATAGCTGCGCTGAAGATTCATCCATAGCTCGGCGGTAGTTCCCAGCGCAGCCGCTAATTTCTTCGCCATTTCCGGCGAAATACCGCGGCGACCATTGCAGATGAGATTGACGACGCCAGGTGTCACACCGATATGGGCAGCCAGATGAGACTGGGAGATGCCGCGCTCCGCGAGTTCCTCCCTCAAAAACTCACCTGGATGGACTCTGTTTTTCAACATGGTTAATTCCTGTCAATGGTAGTCGACTATTTCGACGTCCAGTGCATCAAGTCCGTTCCATCTGAAACAAATGCGGTAGCGATCGTTAATTCGAATGCTGTATTGGTCCTTCCGATCGCCTTTAAGCTTCTCAAAATGTAAGCCTTTCCAATTGGCCAAATCTTGCAGCGAATGGGCATTATCCAGGAACACCATCTTTCTATAAGCCGCGTCATGCAGTGATGTTGGAAGCCTTTTTCTGCCGAATTTTGAATGGACTTCGCGGGCAATGTCGCTCGTGCCTTGATCCTTGAAGCTACCAATCGGCATTTATCTCTATACTGTATAGCTATATTTCGGCGGAAAATCCAGTCTCAATACAACGGATTCATCACCATCCCCGTCGCCAGCTTCGGAAAAAAGAACGTGCTCTTCGGCGGCATCACTTCATTCGTCTTGCCAAGCTCCTCTAAAGCATGCAGCGGCGTGGATTTCAGCAGCAGGGCGATCTGATATTTCGTCCCATCCGTCATCCCGGCGACTTCCTTGCTATACGCCGTATATCCGCGCCCCGGCTCGACGCCGCCGGCGAATTTCGGTTTCAGCACTTCATCCAGCAAATATCGCTGCACGATCGCCACATCCAATTGTCGCCACGCGGGCGAATGATCCGGGTCCACGCTCTTGAGCACATCCGGATTGATAAACGTGATCTGATGCGTCTTTCGCGTTCGCCCGTCAAACAGTCCAAACGTCGCTGCCGCCTGTTTCGGCAGGACATTGTCGATGTAATGCGGCAATTGATCCTCGTCAATATTCACATCCGTCACATTCGCCACCGGAGCCAAAACTTTCCGGAGCGACTCGATATCAAAACCCTTCAGCCCCGAAATCAATCGATGCGTCGGCAAAATGAGCAGCCCGTCATCTTGCATTCCCACCAGCACAAACATGCAGAAATTGGCCGGATGCGCCGGCGGCAGGGGGCCTCCGTGCGCTTTTATCATCTCCTTCTGATATTGCAGCGCCATCGTGTAGCGATGATGCCCGTCCGCGATATAGATCGGCCGCGCCCCCATCAGATCGATTACCGCGTTCTCAACCTTGCTGTCGATCACCGTCCACAAATCGTTTTGCGCGCCGTTCAGCGTCGCCGACATTTCCGGCTTTCCCTGATCCTCATACAGCAGACCCGTCACCTGCGACTTCGGATCGGAAAACAAACCGAAGATTGGCGAAAGCTGCATCCGCGTCGCGCGCGTCAATTTCAATCGGTCCTCGATGGCGTCGGCATATGTCTTTTCATGCGGAACGACATGCCCTTCGCCAAATGGACTGAGCTTCACCAGCGCGATCATTCCCCGCCGATGAAACGTCCGCTCTCCATGCACATATGTTTGCGTATAGGGATAGACCGCCGGCTTATGATCGCGGACCAGAATCCCGCTCGACAGCCAACCCTGCAAAGTATCATTCGCCGCCGCATAAGCTGCATCCGGCCCAACCGTCTTGGCAGGCAGATGAGGCAAATCAACAGTGATGATGTTGTGCTTCTGCTTGGCCTGCAGCGACCGCTTCCCCTCCTCGTCCAACACATCATAAGGCGGCGCAATCAGATCAGATGGATCGAGCCCCTGAGTCCGTGAATATCGCACTCCCGCAAACGGCCGAATCTGTGCCACCGATTTACTCCTATCGAAAGCGCAGGAAGATAAGCCACAGGCCCGAAACTGCAAGATACGACGCCTTCATTCGGCATTTGGCACTCGACACTCGGCATTTCTTACCCCCTTGGCCTCCCCTGCACGTTCCGATACCATAATCCAGAGTATGAAGATCATTTTGGCCAATCCCCGCGGATTCTGTGCCGGCGTCAACATGGCTATCGAGACCGTCGATAAGGTCCTGGCCATGAAAGGTCCGCCGGTCTACGTCTATCACGAAATTGTGCATAACCGTCACGTCGTGGACGGCTTCTGCGGCCGCGGCGTCACATTCGTCGATGATATCGAGCAAGTCCCGGTGGGCGGCCTCGTCGTTTACAGCGCACACGGCATCTCGCCGGAAGTTCGCCGCAAGTCCAAGGAACGCCGCCTGGTCGAAGTCGATGCCACCTGCCCGCTGGTCACTAAAGTTCACATGGAAGTCCTTCGCTATGTCCGCGATGGATACACGGTGATCTTCATCGGCCATCGTAAGCATGACGAAGCCATCGGCACCGTGGGCGAAGCCCCCAATTCCATCATCGTCGTCGAAACCCCCGAAGACGTCGCCCACCTGCAGGTTGATCCCAACGCCAAGCTGGCCTACGTCACACAAACCACACTCAGCGTTTCCGACGCCCAGCGTGTGATCGATGTGCTGAAGGTTCGCTTCCCCAACATTCGATTTCCGTTGAAGGATGATATTTGCTACGCCACCACCAATCGCCAGAACGCCGTGACAAGCCTCAGCCCCGAGGCCGATCTGGTTCTGGTGATCGGAAGTAAAAATAGCTCCAACAGCCAGCGATTGGTTGATCGCGCTTTGGAAGCAGGCAAGCCCGCGTATCTGATCGATGATGAATCCGAGCTCGATCCCGCCTGGTTCAACAACAAGCACTGTGTACTGGTAACCGCCGGCGCATCCGCCCCGGAACATCTCGTCAACGAACTCGTTCAACGGCTAAGGCGAGATTTCGGCGGCGAAGTCGAAACGCGAACCCTGATGGAAGAGGGAATTTACTTCGAACTCCCCAAGTCCGTCCGAAGCCTGGCTGTCGTAAGTTAAAGCATTTTCCCGAGGCATCCATGAAAGGCGTCATCCTGGCCGGCGGCACTGGTTCCCGGCTTCTTCCTCTCACCAAGGTCACGAATAAGCATCTCCTCCCGGTTTACGATAAGCCGATGATTTATTATCCCCTCGAATGCATGGCCAAGGCCGGTATCGAGGATGTTTTGCTCGTGACCGGCGGAAACAACAGTGGCGATTTCATCCGCCTGCTCGGCAACGGCCGCGACTTCGGCCTCAAGGACCTCAACTACACCTACCAGGACGGAGCCGGCGGAATCGCACAGGCCCTCGGCCTGGCCGAACGCTTCGCCGGCGGCGACAGCATCTGCCTGATCCTCGGCGACAACATTCTGGAATACGCCATCCGCAAGGCCACACAAAAATTCAAAGAGCAGGGACACGGAGCCAAAATCCTGTTAGCCGAGGTCGAAAATCCCCGCGCCTATGGCGTAGCCGAGATGAACGGCGAGCGTGTCGTCAGCATCGTCGAAAAACCCAAAGAGCCGAAGAGCAATTGGGCCGTGATTGGAATCTATTTCTACGACAAAAACGTCTTCGACATCGTTCGCACGCTAAAACCATCGATGCGAAACGAACTGGAAATTACCGACGTCAACAATGCCTACATCCGCGAAGGCAGCATNNAATGCCTACATCGAGCGCGGCGAAATGACCTACGACAAGGTCCAGGGCATGTGGGCCGACGCCGGCGAGAACATCGACTTCTACCTGAAAGCCTGCAACACGGTGTCCAAGGTCGGCGCGAACAAGGAAATGAAGTAAAGGAAATGAAGTAAATTGCCAAAGATTTAGCGCGACCGCTTCGAATTCCGCGATCCCTTCGGTAATCGCGTGGAGTTTATTCAGCCGCTTTGAACTCCGGTTTATCTCCCCGCGACCTGTCCCGATGTATC
>PMAK01000221.1 GCA_003153655.1 Phycisphaerales bacterium | reverse complement strand
CGAGCATGATGTTCATGATGCCTACGCCGCCTACTAAGAGGGAAATGGTGGCGACCGATCCGAGGAGGACCGCGGCGGTTTTGCTCCATTGGTCGACGGTTTCGATGAATCTTGCCTGGTTGTAGACGTGGACATCGTCGGGCGCGCCGGGGAGGATTTTGTGGCGGTTGCGGAGGGTTTCGACGAGATCGTGTTCGACGGCGACGAGATCGCTGCCGTCCTGAGCCTCGACGAAGACTTCAGATAAGGCGGAACTTCCGAGCATTGCGTGCATGGCGGTGGTGTAGGGGAGGAAGATGACGTTTTCGGAATAGCCTTCGCCGCCGCCGCGATTTTTGACGATGCCGGCGACGCGGAAATTGAGACCCTGGATCTTGATGATTTTGCCGACGGAGTTGGCGGTTCCGAATAATTGTTTGGCGGATTCGGGTGAGAGGACGGCGACGTGTGCGGTGCGATCGACATCGTCGTCGGTGAAGGCGTTGCCTTGTTCGATCACGTAGTTGGCGATGGTGAAGAAGGTGGGAGCGACGCCGACGACGTCGGTGCTGGTGTTGCGGTTGCGGTATTTCGCCTGGAAGCCGCCGCCGACATAGGGGGAGACGGCTTCGACGTGGGGAACATCGCATAGGGCGAGGGCGTCGGGGACGGTGAGGTTTTGCTGTGTGCCGGAGATGACCCCCCCGCTGCCGAGGCCGCCGGGGACAACGACGAGCTGGTTTGCGCCGAAGGATTTGATGCGTTCCATGGCCCAGCGGTGGAATCCGCTGACAATGGCGAGCATGGCGATGACGGCGGCGACGCCGACGATGATGCCGAGAACGGAGAGGACAGAGCGGAGCTTGTTGGCAAGCAGGCTCTTGAAGGCGATTTTGATGATCATCCGAAAGAGCATGGGGGTTGCCGGGGTTATTGACTGTCGTCGTCCGAGGAGTCGTCGGTCTTTTTGTTGTGGGCGGATTTTTTCGCGGCTGTTCTTGCCGCATCCTTATCCTGCTTCTTTTTAGCTTCGCTGCTGAAATCACCGCCGGTGGATTTACTTTGTTTTTTGGCGGTGGCGGCTGCTTGTTTGGCGGCGTCGCGTTTTGAGACAGCGCCGGCGCTCTTGCCACGCGTGCCGGTCCATTTGCTGGCGGCGTCGTTGTGATGGACGAGGATTTTTTCGCCGGCGCTGAGCCCGGAGAGGATTTCGGCGTTGTCGCCATCGTCGATTCCGACTTCCACGGGGCGGTCTTCGGTGGCGTTGTTGTCCTTGGAGATGGTGACGTAGGTTTTGTCGTCGCGATCGAAGAGGGAGAGCATCGGCGCTAAGACCGCGTTGTGGCGGGTTGCTTCGACGATCNNACGACGATCTGGATATTGGCGGTCATTTCCGGGCGAAGGAGGTCTTTGTCGTCGTCGGTGACTTCGATTTTGACTTCGAAGGTGACGACGTTGCGGGTGTTTTGGCCCTGAGGGGCGATGCGAATAACGGTGCCTGTGAAATCGCGGCGCGGGAAGGCGTCGGCGGTGATTTTGCAGGTTTGGCCGAGAAGAACGCCGCCTACGTCCGCTTCATCGACGGAGGCGAGGACGAAGATTTTTGATAAGTCGGACAGGGTCATGACCGTTGCGCCGCCGACGGTGCTGATCGCGGAGGCCATGAGGGAACCCTTTTGGGTTTCCAGATCGGAAACTACGCCGTCGATCGGAGCGGTGACAGTGGTGTAGGCCAATTGGAGATTGGCGTTGTCGAGGCCGATCTGATCGAGCTCGACCTGCTGCTCGGCCTGCTTGGCCTGCTCTTTTTTCACATCGAGATCGACGGCCTGGCTCTGGAGCTGGCGCTGGGTGACGATGGCGGTTTTGTAATCATCGTCGGCCTGCACGGCGTCGGATTCGGCGTCTTCGTATTGTTCCTGCGAGGAGAGATTCTGGGCGAGGAGGTCGTGCTGGCGGCCGGCTTTTTTCTGGCTGTTGGCTGCCTTAACCTTCGTTGATTCGACATCGGCGGAGGCTTTGGTGGTGGCGGTGGCGAGATCGAGTTCGCCCATCTGCACGGTTTTGCGGGCGACCTCAAGCTTGGAGCGGTCTTCGTCGAGGGTGACGCGGACTTCGCGGAGGGCAACCTGCTCGTCGGCTGGGTCGAGCTTCATCAGGACGTCGCCTTTTTTGACGTGATCACCGATGTCGTAAGGCAATTCGATAACTTCGCCGCTAGCGCGGCAGCGGATATCCACGTCGAGATTGGAGGCGACGGTGCCGGCGGCGGTGACNNCCGATGCTATGCCGATGATGATCCAACGTTTCTTCAATGGCCTTCTGCATTCAATGGGCGGAGGCGAATGCTTGAAATTGCATCATGGGAGGCAATTTATTTGCGTTCTTCCGCCCCTACCGCTGATTTCTACATTTATAACTGATGTGTGGTTGCAATGAGAAGAAATTGATAGTGGGTTGAGTTCTTCGTGACAGCCGGCGCCGCCGGCTCGTAGCGAAGCAGGTGCATCGTGATGGATTGCACGCGGAGCATTGGGATGACGAACGGAGCGAAGAAAAGGCGGATATTGGCGGCCCTTTTTGCGAGTCCGAGTGGGATTATGCCGAATACGGTGAATAGAGCTGTTTGCCAATCGTGTCCGCCGGTTGCGTACTAGCCGGAAGTTGCGAGACTAAGGCGAATCAACTGAAGAGACTAATAAAAGCGGGAATCTCCATCCTGCGAGAGAAGTTTTGCGGCCGGCCACTGATTCCATCAACATTTTTCCTGCATTGGCGACGCATGAAGCGGGATGATTCTGCATGGCGGGCCGCGATGCCGCACAATTGGAGTGCGGCTGTTTTTGCGCGGAGCGAAAAATATACGAATTGTGTGGAAGAGCGATGGAATAGGGTCGCGGCAGTGGCGGTTAAATCCATAGCCGTCGGAGCTAACGAATAAGAAAGTCACCAGACGATTTGGCCGAATGTAGTATGAAGATGCGCCACATTGCCATTATTACACATGAGCACGACGAATTCGCGAGCACGAATTATTTCCTGCGCGGAATTTGCGAAGCGTGGCGTGATAGCGGGATGAAGGTGACGGTGCTTCGGGGACTTGAAAAACGCGTGAACGCGGATTTGGCGATTCTGCATGTCGATCTGACGGTGGTTCCGCCGGAATATCTGGAATTCATGCGGCAATATCCACTGACGATCAATGCGGGCGTGGCGGATATATCCAAACGTCGAATCAGCCGCAACGTGGTTAGCCGCGGCGATGGGTATGACGGCCCGGTGATCGTGAAGACGAACATGAATTACGGCGGACGACGTGAAGGAGATGTTGCGCGGAAGACGTCCGTGCTGCAAAGATATATCCGCGCGGTGCGCTGCCGGCTGCCATGGAGCTGGCGATCGCAGATCGGAATTTGGGACTATCGGATATTTGATTCGGCCGCGGAGGTGCCGCTGCCGGTCTGGTTTAATTCAAATCTGGTCGTGGAGCGATTTTTGTCCGAGCGCCGCGACGGATTTTATTGCACAAGATCGTGGATATTTCTGGGCGATGCGGAGAAGAACATGCTGATGTATGCGAAGCAGCCTATTATCAAATTGAGCGTGGCGGTACGCACGGAACAGGTGGAAGTGCCGGATGAATTGCGGGGGATGCGATTGGAACTGGGGTTTGACTACGGCAAATTCGACTATGCGATTGTTGATGGCCGGGTAGTCCTGTATGACGCGAACAAAACGCCGACAACCCGGACATTTGAGGACAAACGACCGTGGTTGAAATACATGGCTGAAGATTCAAACATTTGCCGCCAGCGCAGGTCAACAAATTCTGCCGCGTGAAAGCGGCTTGCGGGGCGGAATAATTCTGCAATGATCCGGCTGTGACGGGGAAAAAAATCCTCACTATTGGAGTGATCGTGTTCTGGCTTGGGGCCGCGCGCGCATCGGCGGCGGATTCGCGTGGCGCTTGGGTGTTTGTGCATCCGGAGGATCATTTCAGGTCGGATGCTTTACTCGACCTGCGCGGTTTGAATGAAGCGTCGGCGGGTGAATCGGGGTTTGTGAGAGTGTCGGGCGATGGGGGATTTGTGCGCGGGGATGGAACGCCGATTCGATTCTGGGCATGCGGCAGCCAGGAGTATTTGAAAGGTGCGGAGGAATTGGGCCGCCATGCGCGGTTTCTGGCGAAGATCGGGGTGAACATGGTGCGAATCCATGCGCAGATTGGCGCGGATGGGGATGCGCCGGAACTTACTGATGTTAATCAGCAGCAGATTGATGGGATTTGGCGGGCGGTTGCGGCTTTCAAGAAGGAGGGAATTTACCTCACTATCTCGCCGTACTGGGCACTGGGCCGGCCGGCGGCGCGCTGGGGGATCGGGGGATATACGGAACGAAGTAATTTGTGGGGTTTGCTATTTTTCAACGAGAAGCTGCAAAGCGGATATGAAGCGTGGGTACGGCAGCTTTATACGCGGATCAATCCGTATACGGGAATTCCGCTGGCGCGCGATCCGGCAGTGGCGATCATTCAAATCCAAAATGAGGATGGAATGTTTTTCTGGAGGATGGATGGGATTGCGCCACCGCAAAAACGGGCGCTGGGGCAGAAATTTGGCGAGTGGTTGAAAGGGAAATATGGCTCGCTGGCGGGGGCATCAGATGCGTGGGAAGGCGTTGAGGCCGCGGGGGATGATTTTGAGAAGGGAAATGTGGGGATTTTGGCGGTTAGTCAATGGGCTCGGCCGCAGCATGGAGGCAACGGAAAGCGACTGGCGGATCAACTGGAATTCTTCGCGGCGACCCAACGTGGTTTTTTTGAAAAGATGGTGAAATTTTATCGGGAGGAGCTTGGCTGCCGGCAATTGATCAACGCTTCGAATTGGATCACCGCGGATTCGGCGCGGCTGAACGATGTGGAGCGATATACGGATACGGCGGCGGATGTACTGGCGGTGAATAAATATTATGCTGGTATCCATCAAGGAAATAATACGAGCTGGCGGATCGATGCGGGAGACTTTTTCACGAATCATCCGGGAGTGCTGAATCCCCGCGATTTGCCGACGAATCTGAAGCAGGTGCGTGGTTATCCGATGATCGTCACGGAAAGCTCGTGGGTCAATCGAATGGATTATCAGAATGAGGGGCCGTTTCTGGCGTCGGCGTATGAATCGCTGAGCGGGGTGGCGGGATTGTATTGGTATACCGCGACGGCGGAGCAGTATGGAGATGATCCGCGCGTTGGTGCGCCGGATGAAACGGGCGGACGTTCGCTGCGGAAATATGATTGCTCGACGCCGGCGCTGATGGGGAATTTTCCGGCGGCGGCGATGATGTATCGGAGGGGTTATTTGAAGCGTGGAAATCCGGTGGTGGTTGAGAATCGACCGCTGAGGGATTTGTGGAACCGGCGATTGCCGCTTATTTCCGAGGATGGCGGGGATGGGTTGGCGTTTCTTGTTGGGCCGGTGATGGTGAGCTATGGAAATGCGAAGCCAAATCTATTTTCCGATTTGTCGAGATTCATCGACAGGAGCAAGAAGATTGTCGGGAGTGACACCGGGCAAATTCGGCTGGATTACAATGTTGGTTTGTGCACGATCGATGCGCCGGCTGCGCAGGGGGCGACTGGATTTTTGCGAAAAGCCGGCGAGGTGCGACTGAGCACGATCGATATTTTAAGCGGAAATGAGCAGGGTTCGATTCTAGCGGTATCGATGGACGGGCTGGCACTGAGCGATTCGCGAGAGGTGCTTTTGCAAATTGGAACGCCGTCGCATCTCGATGGATGGAAAGCAGAGCCGGCGGATTTTGTCGGAAGCGATCAGCAGAAATATCAGGGGTTCAGAGTGGTGAAGATTGGCCAGCCGCCTTGGATGATGGAGGCGACGGAGGCCACGGTGACAANNAAGCGGGAAATGAACGTTTCGCGCGCGGGTGGGGTAATAAAAATCGAATTGCCGAAGGACGCGATGTATGTGGTTTTGCGGTGACGCGGTTCTATTGCTGTTCGGCGATTTTCTGGACGACCATCTGCAATCGCTGGAAGTTGATCGGTTTGGTGAGATGCTCGGTGAAGCCGGCTTCGTGGGATTTGGCGAGATCCTCTTCCATTCCAAAACCGGTGAGAGCGACGGCTGGGCCATTGAGATCGCCGTTCTTGCGAAGCTGTTGGATCAGATCGATGCCGCTACCGTCGGGTAATCCAATATCGCTGAGCAGGAGATCGAAGGGCTGCTTTGCGGCGACGACGGCGGAGGCAACTGAATCGGCCACACGAACGCGGTGGCCGAGGCCTTCCAACAGGCGGCTAAGAACGCGGGAGGTATCGTCGTGGTCTTCGACGAGCAGGATTTCAAGTTGGCGATGACCATCGACTCGGTTGGGTGAATTTGATGATGTCCGGGGCGACTGTTTCCAGGAGGAGATGACCGGCAACCAGAGCGTGAATGTGGAACCCTGGCCGAGGCCGGGGCTGGATGCCTCAATGGTTCCGGTCTGGGCTTCGATGAAGGCCTTGCTGATGGCGAGGCCGAGCCCGAGGCCGCCGTATCTGCGAACGATTTCGGATGAGCCTTGCTCGAACGGCTTGAAAATCCGGGCAATCGTCTCAGGGGTCATGCCAGCGCCGGAATCAGTGAAGGCAATCCGCAAACGGCCATCGGGCGCATTGGTGGATTTGATTTCGATCGTTTCGCCGCGCGGCGTGAATTTCGTCGCGTTTTTGAGGATGTTCCAGAAGACCTGCTGGAGGCGGCCTGGATCGGCGGAGGCGAAATGGTCGGTGGCATCCAGGCTCAATGACAATTGGATGGCCTTGGCATCCATGTCGGAGCGGTACATTCCCACGACCGCCTGGATGAGGGAATGGACATCAACTTCTTCCAGATGCAGGGCGAGCTTTCCGCGGACAATGCGGGTGAGGTCCAGCAGATCATCGATAAGGCGTGCCTCGAGCTCGACGCAGCGGCGGAGCGTCTGAACATCCTCCCGTAGCGCGGGGGGAAGGGTATCGCTCTGTTCCCAGGAGGTGAGAGTGACGAGGACGGGGGTGAGAGGGGTGCGAAGCTCGTGGGAGAGGACAGCGAGAAAATTGTCCTTGGCGATGTTGGCGGTTTCGGCTTCTTCCTTGGCCTGCTGGAGATTTTTTTCGTACTGCTTGCGCTCGGAGAAGTCGCGGAAGACGAGGACGACGCCGTGGATGACGTCATCGTCGCCGCGAATAGGAGCGCCGCTGTCGTCGATGGGAATTTCGGAGCCGTCCTTTCGGATCAGCAGCGTGTGATTGGCCAGACCCTGAACGAGGCCGGTGCGCAGGACCTTTGCGATAGGGCTTTCGGTAATTTTTCGGGTCGTTTCGTTGATGATGTTGAAGATTTTTTCGCAGGGGCGGCTGACGGCATCGGCGGCGGACCAGCCGGTGAGGTTTTCGGCGATGCGATTGAGGAATGAAATGCGGCCGGAGGCATCGGTAACGATGACGCCGTCACCGATGCTGGCGAGGGTGACGGCGGTGAGTTGCTGCTCGCGGGCCAAGTTAAGGGCGGCGGCGTGGCGGGCGCGGATCTCGCGGCGAATGCGATTGAAGGCCCAGAGCAGGAAGAGGAGATTGATAATGGTGGTGCCGGCGAAGGCGGCGGTGCGGAGATCGGACATATGCTGTTCCGCCAACCGAAGCCTCGCTGCGTGCTGTTGCTTGTCGCTGATAACTCGATGGCTCAGGTCGCGGATATTGTCCATGTATTCTTTGCCAACATTGGTTCGCACGACGGCCAATGCGGCGATTGATCCTGATGGTTGTTGCGCGAGATCAATTGTCTTTTTCAGCTCGGCCAGCTTCAGATCTCCCAAATGACGAAGCTGATCAACATCCTGCTGCGGCAGCAGGCCGGCGCGGGCTTTGGCGTCGAGATCAGCCAGTTGGGAGGGAATGAGATTTACGGCAGATTTGTAGGGGGTGAGATAGCTTTCGTCGTGGGTAAGCAGATATCCGCGCTGGCCGGTTTCGGCATCCTTATAGGTGGATAAAACGTCGTTCAGAACGTCAATGGTGGCGTGCACATTTCCAATGGTGCGACTATCCTGAATCGCAAGGTCGCCGATCCAATAGGTTCCAGCTACGGTGACGACAAGCAAAATGGCCATCGACAGGAAAAGTGCGCCAATGGCAGAGCGCTTGGGGACCATGCCGCCGGATGAGGGATTTCTTGCCTGCACTGGGTTAAAGCCTTGTATCTCCATGAGGATATCAATAGATAAACCAAAAGGTTAGCCTCCCGGCCGGGTGGGATGCAAATTTTATAATGTTCCGCTTACGGAAATAGTGGGTGCAAAATTGTGTCCCTTTCGTTTAGACTGTTGTCGGCGGAGAGGGAAGAGGCTGACAGGTGGGTAATGCGTTTGAAAACGACAATTTTTGAGCCGGTCGAGCGACGGCTGCCGGTTAAAGTGACTTTGCCGGCCTCGCCCGTGGCGATACAGGTTAAACAGCCGGTTTTCAAGCGGCTGAAGTGCCTCNNCCTCATCATCGTCCCGGCGTTTAACGAGAGCCGGTCGGTGGCAAAGCTGGTTCGGCGGCTGAATCAGTTGCTGCCGGATTGCCACGTGCTGGTGATCGACGATGGATCGACTGATGACACGGTTCGGCAGATCCCCTCAACGGCGTCGGTGGTGAGCTTGCCGTTCAATCTTGGCATCGGGGGAGCAATGCAGACCGGGTATCGGTACGCGGCACTGCACGGATATGACGTGGCGGTGCAGGTGGACGGGGACGGGCAACATCGGCCGCGGGAAGTGGAGAAGCTGGTTGAGACCCTGGTGAACCGCAAGGCGGATTTGGTGGTTGGATCACGCTTTCTTGAGCCGACTAGTTTTGTGCCATCGCTTTCTCGGATGACGGGGATTCGGGTGCTGAGCGCGTGGATTCGATGTTTGTGCGGGCTGAAAATCACGGATTGCACGAGCGGATTCCGGGCGGTGAATAAGAAAGTAATTCTGGCCTATGCACACTGGTATCCGGAGGATTATCCGGAGCCGGAGGTGGTACTGCTGCTGCATCGATCGAAATACAAGGTCATGGAAATTCCGGTGCGGATGCGGCGGCGGATGTACGGCAAGAGCAGCATCAGCGTGGCGCAGGGAATGTTCTACGTGCTTAAGGTCAGTGTTTGTCTTTTCCTGGACATGATTCGCCAGCCGTGGCCGAGTGACAAGATTGGTTTGCCGTGAGAGGCACGTGAGGTTTTCCCATGATGCCGCGAATCATTCTTTTGTGCTTTGGAGCAACCGTCCTGATCGTGGCGGTGCGGCGCATGCGCACCTATCGGCTCAAGGAACGGCACATGCTGATGTTCATCCTGACGGGGTTGCCATTTTTGGCGCTTTCCATCTGGCCGGCGGGATTGTGGTGGGTCTCGCAGCGATTGCGTATCGACTATCACACGATTTCGATGCTGTGCATCGCGGCATTTTTGATTTTGATGATCTTTGAGATGCTGACGATCATCAGTTTGCAGGACCGGAAGATTTCGACTCTGGCGCAGATCGTGGGGATCATGATGGAGAAGGAAGGGATCACGGATCGGCCACGGTCTGAGCAATCGGACGAGGAATATCAGGCGGCCGTCGCGGCGGAAGAGCGTGGCCGATCGGCTTGAGAAGCGTGCGATTTCACTAACGCCCCACCGCTCGCAGGGCGCGATATCCCCAGACGATTTTTTCAACATTGAGACGATGGAGCCACCGGCTTAGCCGGTCGTGGCCGGCGTAGCGGCAGGCGACGCGATATCCCTCGACGAACTGCGCGCGATAGCCGCCACGGGATTTGCTGGAATCGTGGACGCGGAAGCTGGCGAGGGTTTGGTTGATGATCAGTGGCGGGCTGGCCTGAGCCATGCGGAGCCAGAGGTCGTAATCCATGGTCCAGTAGAGGGATTCATCGAGTTGGCCGATGGAGGAGCCGAAAGATTTTCGCCAGAAGACGACGGGTTGGCTGATGAAGTTCATTCGCAGGAGCGATTTGAAGGTGTAGGAATCGAGGCGGCGATTTTTGTATTTGGTGACGTTCTGCCGGGCGCGGTTGCCGAGGGTGTCGATGATATTGCACCGCCCTACCAGCCACTGGGCGGCTGGGTTTTGCTCGAATGCTTTTGCGACTGTTACCAGAGCGCCGGGGGCGTAGAGGTCGTCGCAATTGAGCCATGCGACGATGTCGCCCTTGGCCATTGCTAAACCCTTGTTAATGGCGCTGGTTTGGCCGGTATCGCTTTGACTGATCCATTGGAGTCGGGGATCGGTGGTGGATTTTAAGAGCGGGATTGTTTGGTCGGTGCTGCCGCCGTCGATGACGAGCCATTGGAGGTCGAAATCTCCTTGTTGGGAGAGGATGCTATTGAGCGTGTGGGGGAGATATGTTCCGCCGTTGAGGGATGGCGTGATGATGGAGATCGACGGAGCGGGCATGAAGAGATTTATTTCGGTTCGGGATCGATGTGGGCGCGCATCAGGCTTATGGCCGGCAAATTATGTGGGCGATTGACGCTTGCCAGTGGATCGCCTTCGGGTGAGACGTTCATCGCGGCGAGCCAATGGGCGTATTCCGGGGACTTCGAATCGAGAATGACGAACAGATGGCCCGGGGGGGCGGCGATTGGCTCGTTAGGCTCGGAGAAGGTTCGATCCGCGAGGAATGTCATGATTCGGGCGAGCTTGGTGGGACAGAGGATCACATCCTGGCTGGTCGTGAAATTGGGGATTTGGTTGGCGATTTCAACATAAGGCTGGAATTCGCCGCTTTCGTAATCGGCGAAGAATGGATGCGCGTGCTGGTGGACGATGAACGCGACGACTTGTCCGATGTTGAGGACCGTGCCGAGTACTAGCAGGACTGCAAAAATGCTGTTGCCGATGCGGCGCGGCAAACGAAGATTGATCGAACGGAGCAGGTTCCACCAGCCGATTACCAGCAGCGGAAGCATTTGCAGGATGTAACGATAATTTGAGATTAGCAGGATAAGGGTGAGGAGTGTGATGACAACCCACAATCCCCAGAACGGCCGGCTGCGGATGAGGGCGATGCCGGCGAGTAAGACGATGCCGCCGAAGATCACGTTGAGGGAGATATAGAGGAGATCCATTCCGAAGACGGCGCGAGCGACGGTGACTTCGAGGAGATCTCGGAGATTGCCGACGGCGTTGGTTCGCAGTTCATTGGGGAGATCGTGGGTGAGTTGATGAAAGGCGTATTGCTCGTATTGGCCCGTGGGGCCGTGGCCGGGAATGCGGCGGGGATCGAGGCAAAGGAACAGGGCGACGGTGACAAGGCAGAGGATGGCGGGGACGGCGGCGGCGCGCCAATTTTTGCGGGTGATCGCGGAGAAGATCAGGGCGATGATCCACGCAGCCATTAAGCCGATCATCGTGGGACGTGTGCTGACGACGATGATCAGGCCGGCGACGAGGATCGCCCAATCCCACCATTTGGGGCGGCGCGTCGGGGAGCCGAAGATTGCTTCGTGGCCTGCTAATACGGCCATCACGCCAGTGAGGAACGGCATGTCGGTGAGAATCTCATAGCTGTAGCGGAAGAATTCGTGGGTGAAGGCGACGCCGACGGTGATGACGATGGCTGTTGGCCGGTCATAGGCAAGGAGGATGAGGCGGTACGTGAGAGCTAATGCCGCCAGTGCGCAGACCAGAATGAAAATGTCGTCGGCGACGATCAGGTGAGTTGTGAAGATTCGCTGCATCGCGGCAAGGGCGATGGGGAAGCCGGGGTAGACGGTTTCGTGACGTATGCCGTGATAGGTGTAGCCGTTGCCGGTTGCGAGGCTTCGGGCGAGGTTTAGATATAGGCCGCTGTCGGGTCCCATTCGCCACTGGCCGTTGAATCCCAACAGATAGGCGACTGCGATGGCGAGGAAGAGGGGTTTGCGCAGGCGATCCGCGAGGTTGAGGATGACCTGGTAAAGATATGTGCCGGATTGTGGCGGCGCGATGATGAGAGTGTTTGAGGTTCCCGAATCCATCGTTTCCCCTGCCGCGACGTTCGACTGAATTTGGGATCGAGCCATTCTGTAAGGGGGACAGTATAGCGGATTCCGCGGTTTGCGGGGGAATGCCGGGGGCGGGTAGTCTTGCGGGGGACGATGAGCAATTCCCTGCCACTAGCACCGAAGCGACCTGTTGCCGTGGTGATGGCTGGATTTCTGGGGTGGACGCTGGATGCGTTTGATTTTTTTCTGGTGGTCATGACGCTGACCGCGATCGGGAAGGAATTCCACAAGACTGACCGAGAAATGGCGCTGAGTCTGACTCTGACGTTGGCGTTCCGGCCGATCGGGGCGCTGATTTTTGGATTGCTGGCGGATCGGTATGGGCGGCGATTGCCGCTGATGATCGATCTGGTGTTTTATTCGGTTGTGGAGGTGGCGACCGGGCTGGCGCCGAATTTTCGGACGTTTTTGATTCTGCGTGCGCTGTTTGGGATTGGGATGGGAGGGGAATGGGGCGTTGGGGCTTCGCTGACGATGGAAAAGGTGCCCGCGAAATTGCGGGGTGTATTGTCGGGATTGCTGCAGGAGGGATATGCCGTTGGATTTCTGCTGGCGGCGATGGCGTACCGATTCGTGTTTCCGCATTGGGGATGGAGGCCTTTGTTTTTTATTGGGGGACTGCCGGCGTTGCTGGCGCTGTTTGTTCGCTTTGCGGTAGAGNNGGGTAGAGGAATCGGAAATCTGGCAGAAGAATAAAGCGGAATCGTGGACGCATCTCTGGCGCGGGCTTGCCAGCCACTGGCCCGTTTTCTTCTATCTGGTTGCGCTGATGACGATGATGAATTTGTCATCGCATGGAACACAGGATCTATATCCGACGTTTCTACAGCGCTATCGCGGGCTGGATGTGAAAGACCGATCGAACCTTGCAGCGATCTCGATGGTTGGGGCGCTGATTGGGGGAATTGTTTTTGGATTGCTATCGGATCGCATCGGCCGACGGAAAGCGATTATTCTCGCGTTTGTCGGTGCGTTGCTGGCGATTCCGATGTGGGCGCTTCCTGAAGGGCTGGGCAAACTGGCGGCCGGCGCATTCGTGCTGCAATTCATGGTGCAAGGGGCTTGGGGCGTGATTCCCGCGCATATCAGCGAACTGTCGCCCGATTCGATTCGGGGGAGCATGCCGGGATTCGCGTATCAGTGTGGAAATCTGCTGGCCAGCTATATCGTTCAGGTGGAAACGCTCATGGCGGGCCGCTGGGATTATGGCCGCGTGATGGCGATATCAGCCGGGACCATTTTTGCGATGGCAATTTTTGTGACAGCGATTGGGCGGGAAAAGCGCGGGGATGAGTTTGGCGTGAAGGAAGATTACGCGGCGCAGGCTTCGGCGACAGTTGGATAAAATGTGAAGACTTCGGAGAGGTGAGCGCGTCGGAAGGCTTCCAGCACGAGGGGTTGGACGGCTGCGAGGCGGACCTGACCACTGTGTGAAACCAAGCCGCGACGGAAGGCGAGCATTGATCCCATTCCGAGGCTGGAGATGAAGGTTACGCCGGCCATATCGAGGACTACAAGCTTTGGTCGCGTGGCGGAGAGACGAAGGAATGTTGATTCGAGGGGGTGGAGGGTGATGGCGCACTCGCCTTTGATGTGGACGACGACCGCGTCGGGCAACGTCTCGATCTGGACATCCATGGGTTCAGCGAGCATGACGTTAACCTTTGGTTAAGGCCAAACCGCCATTATATCGCGCGGGGACGGAATGGGAAAATTAAACTGGTTTGTGGCGCGAAGCGATTGGCGATGGGCGAGATTTGAGAGAGATGAATATCGCGGCGAGGACGCTGAGCCAGAGGATGGTTCCGACGGCGGTGACGGAGGCGTGGGTGTTGGCTGGGAAAAACGCTTGGGCCAGTGCGCCGGAGCCGGGGCCTAGCACACATCCCAGGCCGATGAGGGCTTCGTGGTAGGCATTCTGGGCAGTGCTGCCGTCGCTGAGGACCATGCCGAAGTAGAGGCTCGCGGAATAGATAAGGGCCATGGCAACTCCGAGTGCGATTTGCCAAAGGACCATCGACGTGGTGGAGGGGATGAGCGTAATGCAAAGGAATCCGGCAAGCAGCACCATCGCGGCGAAGAGAAGTGCGCGGGGACGGGTGTGCCACCAGGCGGTGACGCCGAGCAATATGAAGCAGAACCATCGGGAGATCATCCAGACGCTGGCAAGGAGTGTGCGGATTTCGGGATTGGCGGATTGGATGACGGGGAGCGTCGGCATCAGGGCGCCGAGGGAATAGATCACCGCGAATGTTGCGGGGAGTGCGATGCGCGAGAGGCGCATTGCGAGGGTGCGCATTGCGAGCAGTTCGGGTTCGGGGTCGGGGTGCGCGGCAGCCCGATGCTCGGGAAAGTGAAATCGCATGAGCAGGACGACGGCTGCGATATGGGCGGCGGATGTGGCGAAAAATATTCCGGGCGGGAAGTGCGTGATGACGATGCCGCAGAGTGCGATGGTTATTGCACCGGCACCGGACCAGACGATGTTGTAAACGGATATTCGGCGGGAGACTTGGTGCGGCGAAGCGCCGATGGCGATGAGGCTTTCCAGCAGCGGCCACTGTGCGCCGCTGAATAGCGGGTAGGTGAGTACGAGAACTACGATAAGAATCGGGTTGGGGACGACTGCGCCAACGAATACGATGGCGGCCATGACAGCATGGAGAAATAAAAGAAGCGTCCGTCTGGGAATTCGGAGAGAAAGGGGATTGATCGAGAGTGCGCCGATGATGTAGGTGACGCCCTGGGCGGAGGCGAGCAACAGATTTCTTCGCGCCCCCCACCCAAAGCGTTTTTGCATGTAGAAGAAGATTCCGAACATCAGGAGGTTTCCGCCGACGCCGCCGAGGGCTTCGAGGGTGAAAATGCGGGCGAGATGCCGGCGGGCACTCGGAGAACTGGCGATCTGTGGGGCGAGGGGTTCTGCCACAAGTAGGTCCATGGGAAGGAAGTCGGCAGATTAGCGGAAACAAATCTTGAAAAAAATGGGGGTCGCGCGATCCTGCCGGCCGCGGGCGGCGTATTGAAGCAAGCAGTTCATTGGGAGTCCGCCATTCACGGCGGAGTTGACGGGATTCAAGTCTTACCCGTCATGGATATGTTGTTGTCGGCAAAAAAAGTCGGGCGAGAGCGGCGCGTTGAAGTCACCGGTGTCTCCGGAGGTGGCTCGGGTTGGAGGAAAGGTGCCTTTATGCGCTGGCCCACGGCTGCGCGCTGGCGATGCCGTGGGTGGAATCGTGCGGGGCCGGGACGGCGGAGTTCCGGCTCCCGCATATCAATTCGCTGATAAAATTTAGCGGTCAAGGGGCGATAACTAATCAATTTTTGTTGCATCTCGAAAAGCTGAATCGTCTAATGCCGGTTGCTTGGTCCGGCAAGAATGCCGGTTGGGATTTGATCAGCGGCAGGACCGTGCATCTTTCGAGTCGGCCCCTTCTTTGGCCGATAACGACGTTGCCGGAGGCTCGCCGAAATCCGTGCTGAGAGGACCCGAGTTATGCAGACCGTCGTTCACGTTACGCATGAAGCAATTCAGAAAATTGGTGGTATCGGAGCGGTCCTGCATGGACTGCTGACGAGCAAGAATTACCTCGACAAAGTTCCGCGGAATATTCTGGTGGGGCCGTTCTGGCCGAGCGACGATCTGGCCGAGCATCGGCTTGGGCCGCACGGCGAGGTTTTGTACAGCAGCCTGGATCATCTGTATCGCTCGCCGCTGGCGTCGCGGTTTCGGGAGATCGAGCAGGANNGCTGCTGATCGACGTGGCGCGGTTCGACAAGGAAAAGATCAACCAGTTTAAATACGATCTGTGGAAGACGTTCGGGATTGAAAGCGCGAAGTACGAAAACATTTGGGATTTCGAGCAATATATGCGGCTGGCGAAGCCGGCGATCGCGGC
>PMAK01000220.1 GCA_003153655.1 Phycisphaerales bacterium | reverse complement strand
GCGAGCAGCATATTCGGCGGGACAAGGCGACGAGTAATATCTGCACCGCCCAGGTTTTGCTGGCGGTGATGGCGAGCATGTATGCGGTGTATCACGGGCCGGAGGGATTGCGGAAAATCGCGCGGCGCGTGCATGGGTNNAGGATTGCGGCGGCTTGGACATGGGGTTGGGGAGCAGCCGTTTTTTGATACGTTGCGCGTGCGGGTGAATGGGCTCCCGACGGATTCGGTTTTGGCGGCGGCTCAGAATGCGGGGTTTAATCTTCGGGATCTTGGGGATGGGGATGTTGGGATTTCGCTGGATGAAACGACCACCCGGCAGGATGTGGAGGCGATTGTTGAATCGTTTGGGGGGGGAGCGACGCTTCGGGTGAATGTCGAGCAGTTTGCGGCTGAGGGATCGAATATCCCGGCGCATTTCTCGCGGAAGAGTGAGTTTCTGACGCATCCGGTGTTTCACCGGCATCACAGCGAGACGGAGATGCTGCGATATATTTTTCGGCTGATGAGCCGGGATTTGTCGCTGGCGCAGTCGATGATCCCGCTGGGGTCTTGCACAATGAAATTGAACGGGACGAGCGAAATGCTGCCGGTGACCTGGGCGGAATTTGGACGGTTGCATCCGTTTGCGCCGGCGGATCAGACGCGCGGGTATGCGGAGATGCTGCAAACGCTGGAAGCATGGCTGGCGAAGATCACGGGTTTTTCGGCGGTTTCGCTTCAGCCTAATGCGGGGTCGCAGGGGGAATATGCGGGGCTGCTGACGATTCGGGCGTATCACGAGGATCGCGGGCAGGGGCTACGGACGGTTTGTCTGATCCCCGCATCCGCGCATGGGACAAATCCGGCCAGCGCGATCGCGGCGGGCNNCGGGATTGCGGGTTGTTCCGGTGGCGTGTGATGAACGCGGGAATGTTGATCTTGGCGATCTGAAAGCGAAAGCGGAGGAGCATCGCGATGAATTGGGCGCGCTGATGCTGACTTATCCATCGACGCATGGAGTATTCGAGGAGAGCGTGCGGGATATTTGCCGGATTGTGCATGACAACGGCGGGCAGGTTTATCTGGATGGGGCGAATATGAACGCGATGGTCGGTCTTTGCCGGCCGGGGGATATTGGGGCGGATGTGTGTCATTTGAATTTGCATAAGACGTTTTGCATTCCGCACGGGGGCGGCGGGCCGGGGATGGGGCCGATCGCGGTGGCTTCGCATCTTGCTCCGTTTTTGCCGAATAAGGGGGAGCGGGCGATCGGGCCGATTTCGGAGGCGCCGTATGGGAGCGCGAGTATCTTGCCGATTTCTTATGTGTATATCGCGCTGATGGGGGATGCGGGGCTGAAACATGCGACGGAGTTTGCGATATTGAATGCCAACTACATGGCCAAGCGTTTGGAGGCGCATTATCCGATTGTGTTTAAGGGGAAGAGCGGGCGATGCGCGCATGAATTCATCATCGACTGCAAGCATTTCGAGGCGACGAGCGGCGTGAAAGTGGAAGATATCGCCAAGCGGCTGATGGATTANNTGATCGAGCCTACGGAGAGCGAATCCAAAGCTGAATTGGACCGGTTTTGCGAGGCGATGATCGCGATTCGGCAAGAGATTCGGGACATTGAAGAGGGGAAGGCGCATCGCGAGGATAATCTGCTGAAAAACGCGCCACACACGGCGATGGCGATCGCATCGGATGATTGGCGGCATCCGTATTCGCGGGACAAAGCGGCGTTCCCCGCGCCTTGGACGCGGCAGTTTAAGTTTTGGCCGGCTGTTGGGCGGATTGATAATCCGTACGGGGACCGGAATCTGGTTTGCGCGTGTCCGCCTGTGAGCGAATATGGGCAGTGACAGGGCATGGCGCAGCCGGGTCAAGGTGATCTTTTTGATTATCGTCGGTATCGGCGGAGCGGCGACGCTCTCTTATTTCATGCATGCGCGCAGCAGCGAACTGGCACGCGATCTGGATTCGCCTGATCCGAGCGTGGTGAACGACGGCTTGATTGCTTTGAAGGATCGCGGCGATCCGGCGGGGATGGACAAAGCTACAGCGCTATTGAAGAGCGATAATACGGACACGCGGATTGACGCGGCAATTTACCTGGGCGAATTGGGGAAGAAGGATTCAGTTCCGTATCTGATCAAAGCAATGCGCGAGGTGGAAGACGATCGCAAGGATGAAATCGTAAGTGAACTGACGTCGATAACGGGCCAATCGTTCGGCCGCAATGCGAACGGATGGCGAGACTGGTGGCTTGGACAGCATCCTGGCTCCTTCCTTTTCAATGCTCCGCAAACCTTGCCCTAAGCATCGTCGCTTTGGGCGTTTTTGTCTATGGCATTACGCGGGCATCCGGATAGCGCGACGCGAGTCGCTCCTTGAGATCCTGCGCCTGGTCGTATGAGGGCACATCGCTGGTGCGGATGACGGTTAATCCTTTATCGTTTGTTTTCAACGGGGCCGATCCGGCGGATGCGACGGCTGACGCGGCTTTCTGGATATCTGACTGTTTCGAATAGACGCCGACCTGGACGTAGAAGCCGCGGATGCCTTCGCGAGAGCGGGCGTAGGGGACGTATTCGCTGCCGGGGTATTGTTGCTCGACGCGCTGGAATGTTCGGTCGGCATCGTCGAAGCGGCCGAGGCGCTGTTCGCAGACGCCCATGTGGTAGAGGATCAGGGGTTTGTTTTGCGGATCATCCACCAGAGTATAGGCGGCATTGAATTCTCGCAGGGCTGTGGAATAGTCGTCCTGATAGAAGGCGACGTTGCCGAGCTGGGCATGGAGACGGCCGGCGACGGCGGGGGCGGGATCGTGAGAGAGGCCGTTGGTATAGGATTCACGGGCGAGGGAGAGATCGCGGATGGCGTCGGCGGTGCCCGGTTTGGGACGATTTTCGATGGCGTAGCCGCGAAGGTAATAGGCTTCGGCGAGGTCGGGGGAATCGCCAGCGGCGATGACCGCGTCGGCGTCGCGGATGGCGGGGTCGTATTGCTGTGCCTGGAGGGCTTGTTTGCCGGCGCTAAGTTGCTGTTGAGATTGGGGGTTGTCGGCGCAGGCAGTCAATAAAACCAGAAACCAGAAACCAGCGTTCGACAGGCTCACGCCCTTGCGGGAATGACGAATCAAATCCGAAACCAGAATGCTGAAAGTCCCGGCGCGCCGGCGGACGAAACCGCGTTTGTTTCGGGTTTTGGGCATTCGGGTTTGATTCGGTATTCCCTTCGACGGGCTCAGGGCGTGAACGCTGGTTTCGGATTTCTGGTTTGCGGGCTGGTTTGCCGGCTGGTTTGTTCTCTGGGTTCGCATCCTTGCCTCCAAGAGTTATAGTATTTCACATGCTCGTCGAACCGCTGCTCGACCATGCCACGCGGACGCCTGACGATATTGCCCTGCACGATGAAAGCGGACCTCGGACGTTTGGGCAACTGGCTGCGGCTGCTGTCGGCATCGCTGAACATCTTTCCGGATTTACAACGCGATCCAATGTCGGGCTGATGCTTCCGGCGGGTGCCGGGTTCGTGGCAAGTTTCTACGGAACGCTGCTCGCTGGCAAGAGCGTGGTGGCGGTGAATTTTCTGCTGAGCGAGAAAGAGATCGCACATATCATCGCCGACAGCGGGATCGATACGCTGATTACCATCCCCGCGATGGCGGCTCGGATTAAGTGCGACGGGGTGAAAACGATTGATCTGCCGGAGCTGATGAAGACGCTGGCGGCGAAGGGCGGGGCGACCGCGGATGTGGTGGCGGCGGCGAAATCCCGCATGCCCAATCGCGGCGCGGATGACATGGCCGTGCTGATGTACACCAGCGGGACGAGTGGATTGCCCAAGGGGGTGATTCTTTCCTTCGGGAATCTGCAGAGCGATGTGGATGCGGCGATCAAGCATGCGCGGCTGGAGACGAAGCATGTGTTTCTTGGGGTGATTCCGCTGTTCCACTCGTTTGGCATGACGGCGATGATGCTGGCGCCGATACAACTGAAGGCGACGATTATTTACATGGCGCGGTTCAGCGCGGTGGCGGCGATGAATGCGATTCGGGAGCATGGCGTATCGCTGATGTTTGGGGTGCCGAGCATGCTGGCGGCGATTGCGCATCTGAAGAACGCGGGGCCGGAGGATTTTAAGAAGATTTACGCGTTGATCAGCGGGGGAGAGCCGCTGCCTTCGCGGGTGCGGGAGACATTTCAGCAGCGGTTTGGGGTGACGTTGTATGAGGGATATGGATTGACGGAGACGAGTCCGGTGGTGGCGCTGAATGTGCCGCAGGAGCATCGGGCGGGGAGCGTGGGCAAGCCGGTGCCTGGGGCGGAATTTAAGTTTGTGGATGACAATGATCAGCCGGTGGCGCAGGGGCAGAGCGGGGAGATTTGGCTTCGGGGGCCGATGGTGATGAAGGGATATCACAATCTTCCGAAGGAGACGGCGGCGGCGCTGACGCCGGATCATTTTTTCAAGACGGGTGATCTGGGGATGATGGATGCGGATGGGTTTGTGTATATCACGGGGAGAAAGAAAGATTTGATTATTGTCGCGGGGGAGAAGGCTGCGCCGCGGGAGATTGAGGAGATATTGATGGGGCATGCGGCGGTGGCGGAGGCGGCTGTTGTGGGGAAGAAGGATGCGGGACGCGGGGAGCAGGTGGTGGCGTTTATTGTTGCGAAGGAGGGGCAGGAAGTTAAGGGGGAGGCGCTGCGGGATTTTTGCAGGGAGGGTGGATTGGCGCAGTGGAAGATTCCTCGGGAGTTTTATTTTCAGAAGGAATTGCCGCATTCGCCGACGGGGAAGGTTTTGAAGCGGGTTTTGATGGAGCAGGTGAACCAGGGCAACTGAATGGCCGAGCGAATCGTCTCTCGCCCTCATCCTGGGACGCCGGGAGAGCGCCGGGGGCTTGGAAGATGAAAATGGATAATCGGCACCCTCAATCCGTGCGGACGACCGAGGAGAACCGATGAAATCGAATCGCGTCCTCTTTAATTATTCCGCTTTTTTTGTAACAGTTTACCGCCGTCC
>PMAK01000141.1:8381-27855 GCA_003153655.1 Phycisphaerales bacterium | reverse complement strand
CGCGGGAGATGGTTGCGGCTTCGGAGCGGGCCGGGAGGCTTTACATGGTCAGCCAAAGCCGCCGTTACGATCCGCGGGCGCTGGCGTTCCGCAAAGCGATCGATCAGCATGTCGGCGCCCTGGGGATGCTGACGAGCGATTTTTTCCTCGGCCCGCATTTCGGCGGATTCCGCGAACAGATGAACAGCCCTCTCATTTTGGATATGGCGATCCATACGTTTGATAGCGCGCGCCAGATCAGTTCGGCCGACCCGTTGAGCGTCTATTGCCACGAATTCAATCCGGGCTGGAGCTGGTTTAAGCATGGCGCGAGCGCGACGGCGATTTTTGAGATGACCGGCGGGATTCAATATGCGTATCGCGGCAGTTGGTGTGCGCAGGGATTGAATACAAGCTGGCAATCGGAATGGAGGGCGTTTGGGGCGAACGGAGCGGCTTCGTGGGATGGGGATCATGATCCGGTTGCGGCGCGGGTTACGTCGGGTGAGGGTTTTATCCCGCCGACGGAAAAGATCGCAGTGAAATCCGACGAAGGCATTCCGGCT
Source organism: Phycisphaerales bacterium (assembly GCA_003153655.1). Taxonomy (GTDB): domain Bacteria; phylum Planctomycetota; class Phycisphaerae; order Tepidisphaerales; family Tepidisphaeraceae; genus PALSA-1353. The sequence continues at coordinate 27,310 of PMAK01000141.1, read as the reverse complement.
GGGATCGCGGGCTCGCTGCGCGAATTCCTTCATGCGCTTCGTACGGGGCAGAAGCCACAGGGAGAATGTCATGACAATATCAAGAGCCTGGGGATGGTTTTCGCGGCGATCGAATCAGCTCAAACCGGTCAGCGGGTGCAAATTCGCGCTTGAGCGTTTTCTGCAAATCAAAGCGGGGAAATTGACCGCCCGCGAGTACGCTCGAGACGCAGAGAGCCCCGATAGATCGGGACAGGCCGCGGAGGAAGACGCAGAGAAGAGTTTTGGCTAAGGACCTGTGGGCAGGGGCAGATTATCCAATTCGAATGGCACACTTAGTTTTTTTTGCTCCAGCGTTCGTTCCCATCGCAGTTTGGTTGGCGTTGTCATCGACGGCAGGAAGACGATGTTGATGAGGACTCCGCCGGGTGTTGGGGTTGTGTTGAAGGCTTGGCGGCGGACGGCCTGCCCATCGTCGTCCACCAGTTCCACGGACGTCAGAAAATCCTGCAACATCGCATCACCCGACGTCACGCCCTGGAATGTCATGCTCAACTGATAATTCAGGTTGGTTTTTTGACAGCTCCGGACGGTCAGCGCCATGTCGCCGATATTCCGGGTGACGTCACGGGCGTGGGTGATGTCATTGATTTCGATGATTTCGCTGCGGGTTTGAGCTGTAAAATCGAGTTGCCCCCGCAGCCGGGCGATTTTTGTGCCCATTTGCGGGGTTGGTTGAAAAGTCACTTGCAGAGGCCACCACCACTCCCGGCGCCGGGCCATGGGACGGACAAACCGGGGGTTGATCCCGGGCGGGACGAGCGACTGTCCCTTGTCGTCCACGCATTCCCTGAGCCAATTAAAGTTTGACGCCCCAATGACGTGAAGCTTGGGCTCTGGAATGACATCGATGATGAGGCTTAGCGTGGTCGGTATCATGGGCTGATTTCCAGAATAATTGATCATCCGGAATTCCTGGCATGTACGGGGCGAGATAAGCAAGCCGCCGGCTTCCCGCGCATATGGACCCGCCAAATCAATCTGCACCAGCGCCCGTTGCGGCGACGGAGCAAGCGTAATCCCGAGCGGCCCCAATCCCGGCCGCAGCCCGCTGACCTCGCTGACGGTCCGCAGCGCTTGCCAGAAATCAGCGTGATCCAGATCGATGCTGGCGGTGCGATCCTGGGCGTAGCTGGTTACGGTCGGGTGACGGACCTCCAAATCTCCACCCGCCTGCCAGGCGAATTCGTTCAGCACGGTTTGCAGCGGTGTATTCTTGTAATGCATCGTGATCGTCGCATGCAGCAGGCGGCTTTCCTCCAGGCGGCCGATCACGTCATTCAGCCGCGCGCGGGCCTCATCCGAAAGCTTGCCCTCCATCGCGCTTCGCAACATGGGCTCGATTTCATTGCCAAGATCGATCAATTTATTTTCCGCGGCCTGCCGAACGCTGAAATCGGGATTATCCAGATCGGCAATCAGCGAGAGGATTTGCGCTGAAGGCATGGTCGCGGCAGGTTCCGTCGCGGGTTCTGTCGTTGGGACCGCATCCTGCTCGCGTGCGAGCGACCCAATCGCCGACATCAGCACGAAACCGGCGATGATGATCATCCTACGAGCAATCATATTGCCTTAGCGGGCCTCTTCTGCAGCATGCGGGAATTCGATGTCATCGAGCTCAAAGGGGACTTTGATCGGCCGCGTCTCGGTCGTGATTTCCCACCGGAGTTTTTTCGGCGGTCCGATCGGTATTCCGGTCATTTGCTGGACGGCGATGTATGCCAGTGTGATCGACATTTGTCCACTTGGTGAATTCGAGCTGTTGGTGCTGACCAATTGCAGGGGGCGGTCCTTTTCGTCGAGAATCTGAAGGGGTGAGATCAAGGTCTGAATGATATCCCATCTTCCCCGGGCGGCGGGCCCGGTGGCGAACAATTGCAATTGATATTGTCCGTTTAGCGAGGTGAATTTCTGGATCGTAATCCTGTTTTCGCCGGCGCTGCGCGAGATGTTGAGGGCAGATGCCAGATCATCGATCTCCACGAGATCCGATTTCGTCTGAACGCTGAAATCGAGTTCACCCGTCAGCTTCGCGATTTTATTGCCCATCCCGGGGACAATCTGGAGATTCGTCGTAAGCGGCGTATACCACTGGGCGGTCGAGCCGCCAAAATTCATCGGCGGCCCCGGCGGAGCCAATTGATGTCCCTTGTCATCCATGCACTGGCGCAGCCAATTGCTATTGAAGTAGCCGACAACGCGGAGCTTGGGCTCGACCATCGCGGCCAATTGCAGATTCAGATTTGACGTCACGTTTCCACCGGGCCCGAATTGAATGGACCAGTTCACTGATTGGGGAGCGATCAGGCATGGCCCGAACGCACGACAGCGGCCATTCCACGGTTCGAACCATCCCATGTGCTGATCCAAAATCATCTGGCCGTTTCCATTGTTCGGCCGGGGGTGCAGATGGCTGGCATCCTCGATGGCCCGCAAGGCGGTCCAGAAATCGACATGATCCAGATCCAGGGAGATTTTTTGGGAGGCGACGAACTCCCGAATCGCCGGCCGGTCAACACCCAGATCGGCCCCCGCCTGGCCGGCAAAATCCTCCAGCACGCCAGCGAGGGGCGCATCATGGCAATGGATGGTGATGACCGAAGGTCCGAATTGCCGGCCTTCCTGAATCCGCAGCAGCGCCGTCCGAACCCGCGCGGATGCCTCATCGGAAAGGATCGAATCTTTCAGTATTTCCTGCAATTGCGGGGTCGCTTCTTCTCCCATCTGCTCCAGTTTGTTCTGGGCAATTTGCCGAGTTGAGAATTGATCGCTGGTCAGATCATGGATGAGCGCGAGCACTCTGGGCGATGGACGGGACGTAGGCTGAGTCGAGGGAATCTCGGCAGCTTGCGTACTTGCCAAGGGTGCGCCCAGCGCCAGCGCAGCCGCCAAAAACGCCGCCATCCATTTGGATGTCATGGATTCCTCCAGGTTCGATTCTCACCCAAGGTCCGGCGCTCCGCAACCGTTTAGATGTCCGCCGGCACCGGCTGCACCGCCACAATTCGCCGGCCATCTGACGATTCGTAGAGCGCGTCCATCAGAGCACTGAGGAGCGTCCCATATCTTACGCCGGCTCTGAGCGGCTCCTGGCCCATCAGGGCTTTCACGAAATTCTTATGCGGCGTTCCGCCGCTGCCCGGCAAGGGAAGATCCTGCTTCACGTGCGGATAAATCCGCTTGCCGTCATGGCCTTTGATCTCCAGCTTGCCGCCGTATTGGTCGGTGTGAATCAGCATCCGATCGGTATGAATCTGGATTTCGGTACCGAAGGCCGGGCAATTACCGCTGATATTGAAGCTGGCCATGGCGCCGTTCTGGAAACGGGCGATGGCAACGCCGTTGATGTCCACGGGTGACGAACATTTGTCATAGAAACAACCGACCTCAACCACCGGATCGTTCATGAGCCACGTCACCGCATTGAACAAATGGGCTCCGGTGTCATACATCATTCCGCCGCCGGCTGATTCGGGCTGTTGGCGCCAGGTATTGGTCGTGTTTTTGAGCCAGTTCTGACTGACCCAGCCGCTGATGGATTGAACCTTTCCCATTTCGCCGCTGTCGCGCAGTCCGGCCAGATATCCGAATTCCGCCGTGTATGCGGACTGAAAACTGATCGCCAGCAGCTTTCCCGAACGCTTTACCCGCCGCCAGAGGTCATATGCATGCTCGGAGGAAGTGACCATTGGCTTTTCCACGAGCACATGCAGTCCCCGATCAAGTGCGGCCCCGGCATGCGGCCAATGCAGGCTATGTGGGGTCACGAGGACCACCGCGTCGAGTTTCACGCTGGCGCATTCGAATAATGATTCGATTGAAGCAAATTCCGCGGCAGCGGGACAATATTTCTGCCGAAACTCGGCCGTCCGCGCGGTGATCGGATCAACCAGCGCTACCACTTTGACTTCCGGCATGCGGGAAAGTTCCTGCGCGTGCGAATGAGCCATGCTTCCACATCCGACGATCGCAAAATTGAACATATTGACTCCGTTAATCGGCCGGCAGCGGGGCGATGGCCCTGACAGCGGCAAGGTAGTTGGGCGAGATGTCTCCGACCTTGAGTGCTTCGCGGCTCAATCGCTTGTTGACCGAATGCCAATGGTCCGCTCGCCAGGTGGCCAGATGTTGCCCCCAATGAGCACTCTTCACCGAGACCAGGCCGTCATTGGGTCCGTCAATTTTGCTGATAACTCTCCAGGAAACCAATGAGAACGCCGGCATTTTACGCCAGGGTTGCGATGCCGAGATAGAAAAATAGGGTATGCCCGGCACGTCCTGAACGTCAGCATTGAATTGGCGGCATCGTTCGGTTGTCACATCAAGAACGCCGTCGATATCGAGGCCCAGATGATTGATCAGATCCATCGCCCGCAATCGGCGGCCGACATTTTCAACGCACCAGTCAGCCCAGGGAGAGCCGCGATGCGGGGTACAAATCGTCAGCAGCGCCCGAACATGCTCGGCCATGTCCAGTCGCCGAAGCATGTACCTGGCATCTAATCCACCCAGCGAATGGGCGACAAGAACAACAGGCTGGCCGTCCCACGCCTTTCGATTGTCGAGTATCCACTGTTTGAGTTGTTTGGCGCGGCGTTCGATTCCGGCGGTTGGATGAACCGAGGTTACTTTCACCGAATAGCCTGCGCCATCCAGGGCCTTATCGATCCCTCGAAACGACGGCCAACTCACTTTTCCGAGGCGAATTCCGCCGCCGCATAGACCGTGATGGAGGACGATTGGGATCATGGGATGCCAGACCAATTTATCAGTTTTTAGCCGGGATGCCCGTGACGCGCGACCCGATTGGTAAACGCCGCCTCGCCTCTGTAGATTAGGCCGAAATTTCGTTCGGACTGAAACCCTCATGCCTAAACGCACAGACATTCATTGCATCCTCATCATCGGCTCCGGTCCCATTGTCATCGGGCAGGGGTGCGAATTCGACTATTCCGGTGTGCAGGCCTGCCGGGCGCTGAAGGAGGAGGGATATCGCATCGTGCTGGTGAACAGTAATCCGGCGACGATCATGACCGATCCGGAGTTTGCGGATGCGACGTATATCGAGCCAATCACGCCTGAAGCGGTGGAGAAGATTCTTGAGCGTGAATCTCATAGTTCGCAGCCGATCGACGCGGTTTTGCCCACGCTTGGCGGGCAGACGGGGCTGAACACGGCGATGGCCTGTTATGACCAGGGGATCTTCACGAAATATGGCGTGCAGATGATCGGGGCGAATCGCCAGGCGATTTTCCGCGGAGAAGACCGACAGGTGTTCAAGGACCTGATGCTGAAGATTGGGTTGAAAGTTCCGCGCAGCGGTGTGGTGCATTCATTGGAAGATGGGCGAAAGGTTTTGGAGGACCTTGGGTTGCCGCTGATTATCCGGCCGGCGTTTACGCTGGGCGGGACGGGGGGCGGAATTGCCTACAACGTGGAAGAATTTGAAACCATCGTCCAGCGCGGGCTGGATGCCAGTCCCGTTACCGAAGTATTGATCGAGGAATCGGTCATCGGGTGGAAAGAATTTGAGATGGAGGTGATGCGCGATAAGAACGACAACGTTGTCATCATCTGCTCAATCGAAAACGTCGATCCGATGGGCGTTCATACGGGTGACAGCATCACGGTTGCACCGATCCAGACGCTGACGGACAAGGAATATCAGCGGATGCGGGATGCGAGCATTGCTGTCATCCGGGCCGTGGGGGTGGAGACGGGCGGGAGCAATATTCAGTTTGCGGTGAATCCGGAAAATGGGGAGATGATTGTGGTGGAGATGAATCCGCGGGTGTCGCGGTCATCTGCGCTGGCATCGAAGGCGACCGGTTATCCGATTGCAAAATTGGCGGCGAAATTGGCTGTGGGATATACGCTGGATGAGCTGCCGAATTACATCACTAGCAAGAAGGATAAGAGCCTTTATACGTCGGCCTGTTTTGAGCCGACGATTGATTACTGCGTGATTAAGATTCCGCGGTGGACGTTTGAGAAATTTCCCGATGCGGATGAGACGCTGACGACGCAGATGAAAAGCGTCGGCGAAGCGATGGCGATTGGGCGGACGTTTAAGGAGGCGTTGCAGAAGGGGATTCGCAGCATGGAGGTGAAGCGGTTTGGGTTTGGGCTGGATCAGTATGATAAGTGGTTGAATGCGGGGAAGGCAGGCACGAAGGTAACGAGCCACGAAGGTGCGAAGGCTGAATCGTCAGACAAGACGACACAAGGTGAGTCTCTCGATCACGAGTGGCCGATTCCAGAGGAGAAGCTGCGGAGAAAGTTGGCGGTGCCGAGCCAGGGGCGGCTTTATTACATCCGGTATGCGATGAAGATGGGGTGGGGTGTCGATCGGATTCATGAGCTGACGAAGATTGATCGGTGGTTTTTGGCGGAGATGAAGCAGTTGGTGGATTTCGAGACCGAGCTTACTAATCCTAACGCCGGTCCGGATGTCGTTCAGAAAGCAAAACAGTGGGGCTATAGCGATGTTCAACTGGCGAGTGCTGTGGCAACCAGCCCCAAAGCCATCCGGCGCATGCGCGAGCAAACTGGCATTAAACCGGCATATAAGCTCGTCGATACCTGCGCAGCCGAGTTCGAGGCTTCCACGCCCTATTACTATTCCAGCTATGAAACACCATTCAGCGTGAATGGGAAGTCCGTCGCTGAAGACGAAATTCGCCTCACTGATAAACCCAAAGTCATCATCATCGGCGGCGGCCCGAATCGGATTGGGCAGGGGATTGAGTTTGACTATTGCTGCGTTCATGCGGCTTTTGCAATGAAGGAATTGGGGTTGGAATCGGTGATGATTAATTCCAATCCGGAGACGGTCAGCACGGATTATGACACGAGTGATTTGCTGTTTTTTGAGCCGTTGACGCATGAGGATATTTTGAACGTCTGCGAGCGGTTGAATGGGAAGCCATTTGGGCAGTCCGGTGGATTGGTTAAAGGGGTGATTGTGCAATTCGGGGGGCAGACGCCTTTGAATCTGGCGCGTGGGTTGAAGGAGGCGGGGGTTCCGATTCTTGGGACTACTGTGGAATCGCTTGACGCGGCTGGGGATCGGGAGCAATTCCGCAACTTGCTTAAAAAATTAAATCTCAAGCAGCCGGCGAATGGAATTGCTCGATCAATCGAGGAGGCGCGGGAGATTGCCAATCGCGTCGGGTATCCGGTTCTGGTGCGGCCGAGCTTCGTTCTTGGCGGCCGGGCAATGGAAATCGTCTCCGACGAGAATCAGCTTAACTACTACATGGCGCATGCTGTGGAGGCATCGACCATCGCCAATGCGCCGATCCTTGTCGATAAATTCCTCGATGCGGCTATTGAATGCGATGTGGATTGTCTGGCGGATTTTGATCCGACGGGGAAATCGGATGCGGGCCAGGCGATGATTATTGGGGTGATGGAGCATATCGAGGAGGCGGGGATTCATAGCGGGGATAGTGCATGTTCGCTGCCGCCCTACTCTCTCTCGAAAGAAATCATTAGCGAGATGAAACGGCAGACGCGGGAACTGGCGAAGGCCTTGCGTGTTCGCGGGCTGATGAACGTGCAGTATGCCATCAAGAACAACGAGATTTATGTGATTGAGGTGAATCCGCGGGCGAGCCGGACGGTGCCGTTTGTTTCCAAGGCGCAGGGACAGCCGTTTGCGAAGATCGCGGCGAAGGTGATGGCGGGGAAATCGCTGGCGGAGCTGGGGATTGTGGAACCGGTGCCGCCGAAGCATGTGTCGGTGAAGGAAGTTGTTTTCCCGTTCAGCAAATTTCCCGGTGTGGACATCATCCTTGGGCCGGAGATGCGATCGACGGGGGAGGTGATGGGGATCGACGCGGATTTCCCGCACGCGTTCGCCAAGAGCCAGATCGCGGCTGGAACGGTATTGCCCGCCAGCGGCAACGTTTTTATCTCCGTTCGCAGCGAGGACAAGCAGGCGATCATCCCCATCGCCAAGGCGCTGAGCGAGATGGGATTTGAAATTGTGGCCACCGGCGGGACATTTGATGCGTTGCGGGCATGCGATATCCCCGCGACACGGATCAGCAAGCTGACCGAGGGCCGGCCGAATATCAAGGACTACATCAAGAATGGCCGCATTCAGCTTGTCATCAATACGCCGACGCACAAAGGTCCGACGACGGATGAAGGAAAGATCCGCGCCCTGTCGGTTTTGAACAAGGTGCCGATCGTGACGACTATTACCGGCGCCAGCGCCGCCGCCAAAGCCATCAAGGCCATCCAAACCGGCGGCTGGAGTGTCAAGCCATTGCAGGCGTATTTCACGCCCTCTCCGGAGGCCTCCCGCAAATGAGCGCAGCCACCCAGCCACGTCGCGCCCGCGCGATGTTGGAAAGATTTGGGCCGCTGATCACGCTTGTATTGCTCATCCTTGCCACCGCGGTTTGCCAGCGTCTGCGGAGCGGGGCCGACACCTTTCTTAGCCTGGAAAATTTCCGGAACATTCTGGCGAACTGGTCTTTTGTTGGCATCATCGCACTTGGGATGACGTTCATCATCATCTCCGGCGGGATCGACCTATCCGTGGGTTCGCTGGTCGCTTTCGCGGGCGGAGCGGGGATTTGGATGATGAACACCGCGATTGATGCTGCGCGAATTCGGCAGGAATTCAGCGATGCGGGTCAAACCAATTTGCCGCTGCCGTATAGCGCCTTCCGCGCGGATTTGGCAAATGTGATGATCTCGCTGCATCTGGCCGGCAGCGAACGGGTCGGGGTGATCATCGCCGTGGCGATCACTCTTTTGATCGGCGTCCTTGCGGGAATCCTCAATGGCCTGCTGGTCGTTCGCGCCCGTATTGCCCCGTTCATCGCCACCTTGGGGGGATTGGCCGCCTATCGATCTCTGGCGATGGCGATGATCGACGGCGGAACGTTTGATTCAAAAAGCCCCGACCTGTTCCATCGCATCGCCGGCGGCGGAATTGCGATTCCCGGCCTGCATGTCAGCGCGGGCCGGCCGCTGATTGTTCCATATCCCGTCTTCGTCTTTTTTTTTATTGCCCTTGTGATGGGAGTCGTGCTGAACAAGATGCGTTTCGGGCGATACATTTTCGCCATCGGGAACAATGAACGGGCTGCGCGATATTCGGGCGTGAACGTCGATCGCGTCAAGATTCTGGCCTATGTCCTGATCGGCGCGCTGACCGGCATTTCGGCCCTGCTCGTCGCGTCGCATACCAACAGTGTCAGCAGTTCCAGCACGGGCGAGCTATATGAATTGGATGTCATCGCGGCGGTTGTCGTCGGGGGATCGCGAATGACCGGCGGCGCGGGCACGATTTTCGGAACGGTCATCGGCGTGCTGATCCTGGGCGTCATCGGAAATATGCTCAACTTCCTGGATGTTTCGATCTATCTTCAGGGATTGATCAAGGGCGGCATCATCGTCGCGGCTGCATTTGTTCAGCAGATTGGACAGAGGGAAACGGCATGAATGGGAAAAATGTCTTCGTTGGGATTCTGCTGGCGACCGTGCTTACGCTTGCGGTGATACTGGCGACGCGGCAATCAAATCCGCAACCGGTGGCTGCCACGATGCAGACCGCTAAACGCATGCGCATTGGCGTGTCGATCCCCGCGGCCGATCATGGCTGGACCGCCGGCGTCGGCTGGTGGGCCAAGCAAGCGATGGCGCTGCATCCGGAGATCGATTGGCAATTCGCGTCGGCTGACGCGCCGGAAAAGCAGATCGCCGATATTCAGGACATGATGACCAAGGGCGTTGATGGCCTCGTCATTCTCGCAACGGAAAGCGCCCCGCTGACGCCGATTGCCAAGGAGGCTCACGATCGCGGTATTTATATTGTTAACGTCGATCGCGGATTTCTTGAGCCGGTGGCCGATGTATTTCTGGAAGGGGACAACAAAGCCTTCGGGCGAAAAGCGGCCGAGTTCATATCGCAAAAACTGAATTTCAAGGGGAACATCGTGATCTTGGAAGGAGTTCCCTGCACCGTGAACAGCGATCGCGTGGACGCAGCAGTCGCCGTTTTCAGGACCCATCCCGGAATCAAAATACTCGCCAGCCAATCGGCCGATTGGAATCGCGAGAAGGGCCTGACCGTCATGCAGAATTTTCTGACGCAGTTCGGCCAAATCGACGCGGTATGGGCCGGCGATGATGATGTTGCGCTTGGGGCGATTCAGGCGATCAAGGAAGACGACCGCGACCAGCGGATGTGGGTGGTGGGCGGCGGCGGGATGAAGGAGATCGTCAAGATGATCGCGGACAAAGATCCGCTCGTCCCCGCGACGATCACCTATCCGCCATCCATGATTGCCGAGGGAATTCACCTGGCCGCCTCAACGCTGCGGGATGGCCATGAAAAACAGATTTCGCAATTTGTTCCGCGCCATATGATGATCGACGTCGATCTTGTGACGCCGGATAATGCGCAGCAATACTATTTCCCTGACTCGGCGTATTGAATAATAAATTCTGATTTAAAGCCCGGTTCCCGAGCCGGCTTCCATGAGCCTGATTTGCGTGGGAGCGGTCGGACTGCTTCGGCGGCGTTCGCGCCGATAAACTGGCGTTGTCGCGACGTCTCATTTGCTCCGCGTTGAAGGTGCGGAGTATTCTTTGGGCGTGACGCGAGCGGCCCTATCGAAGGCAAAAACATTTCCATCGCCAACAACCCACCAAGCCTGGTGGGTTGTTACTTGGTTAGCCGTTGCTTTTGGCATCTTCATCCGATGCTGGCATCTCGGCAGCAAAAGCATCTGGTTTGATGAGGGATATACCGCGTGGCTCGTATCCCACTCGCCGGCGGAGATCATCCGGCTGATTCGCGCCGACACCGCCCCACCGCTGTATTACCTGCTTCTGCATGGGTGGACCGCCTTGTTCGGCCGATCAGAAGCCGCGCTGCGTTCGTTGTCCGCCGTTTTCAGCATCATGACGCTGTTTCTGGCGATTGGGATCGCCCGGCGAATGCTTCCCAATCCAGCGGCCATCGCGGCGGTTGCCTGGGCGATGAGTCTCTCGTTCATGCAGCTTTGGTATGCACAGGAAGCCCGCGGCTATGCGATGATGGCGTTCCTCGCCGTCGCGGCGTTCGATTGCGTTCAGCGCCATCTGGCCGCGCGGGATCGCCGCTGGCTGATGGTCCTTCCAATTCTTTTCGCCGCCGCGATGTACACGCATAACATGATGGCTCCCTATGTCATGGGCATACTGCTCGGGTGGCTTGTGTTGCCGTCCGAGCATTCATTTTCGCGGCGCATTGCTGAAATATTGGCGGTAACGGCGATCGCCGGGTTGCTCTATCTTCCGTGGGCTATCGCGGGCTTGCCCGAGCAGATGGAGATGATTCGCCACGGATTCTGGGCCGATCCGCTGAATCATGGCACTTTTTTCTCGATTCTGTTCTCGCTGGCGGGGGTGAAATCCTACTGGTCGGCGGCGAACGTGCTTGACCCTTTTCACCTTCGAATCGCCGACGGAAACTGCCCCGTTATCATCGCCGCGGTTTTGCTGGGAATATCCGCGATCACGTCAATCCTATTTCAGCGCGGCCCGCGGCGGCGAGCGGCAATCGGACTTTTGCTGGCTGCCCTGTTTCCGCCGTTGTTCGTCGCGCTCTACAGCATCGTGCGCACGCCGTTGTTTATCGACAAACTGTTTGTTCCCTCGGCGACGCTGCTCCCGATCTTCGCGATGCTTCCGCTTGGGATGCGCCTTTCGGGGCTGCCGCGCCTTTTGGCATGGATCGGCGCGGGGCTGCTGCTTTTTATGTCGGGTGTGACGTTGGTTGGATATCAAAAGGAGGGGAACAAAGAGGACTGGCGCGATGCTGCGGCAACGGTTGCCCAGTTGCCGGCGGATCACCGCCTGATCATCTTCATCGCCAACGATGGCCAGCTTCCGTTTGATTATTACTACCCCTATCGCCGCGGCGACGAGGCGACCGGCGTTCCCGGCGGATTTTTCGATTTGAATCCCCCGCGCACCATGCGCCGCGCGATCAAATCCGGCGATCTCGATTCGCTCAAATCACGCCTCGATACCGGGCATTATGATCAGATTGTCCTGCTGCTCGCCCATCAGGGCTGGGGTGATCCGAATCAGCTGGCGACGGAGTTGATTCGCAGCCGTTTTCGACTCGCGGGGCACGCCGAATTTTATGACGTCGCGGTACAGTGGTATTCCAATCCGCGACCGGGCGATCTTAGCGCATTTCCAACACAACGATAGCGCAACCATTATATTATAAATCACTCGCAACCTTTTGTCGCACCAGCACTTTACTGCAACCTGTTGAAATCCGGACCTCGATTCGGAGATACCGGACTGAACGTGTAAAGTCGGCCCGTCACATACCAAAAGTGGAGGATCGATATGGCGGAGGGTTGGAACCGGGTTTTAGCGGCAGGGATGATGTCGGTAGGGATCGCGGCATCGTCCGCTCTCGCGAATGCCCCCTCGACGCAGCCATCTTCGACGAATCAGCAATTGCTCGATCGAATCTCCGCTCTCGAGGCGGAAGTGCATCAACTCAAGGCCGAGCAGCAACCGCCCCAAGCATTGCAGGTGCGAGAAGCACCGAAGCAGGATCTCAGTCAGGCTGATCCGATGGCACAGATTCAGGCGGATGCCGCTGAGCAGAGCCAGTTCTTCGACGCCGGGCTGGTTACGGCTGGATATGCCAATCGGCGATTTTTCATTCAGAGCGACGATGGCAATTTTACATTGCGCCCATGGATTCACATTGAAATTCGCAACAGCACCAGTTTGCGGGAGAATTTCTTCCCCAACAAGCAGGACGACACGGAAAACGGTTTTGAGATCAGACGGGCGCGTCTCGGCTTTGATGGCAATCTGTTTACGCCCGATTTCACTTACTTCATCAATTGGGCGACCAACCGCGAGAATAGCACCCTGACCGTGGTGAATTCCGCCGGCGCAACGGTGGGAACCACGACATCTCCCGTGGGTGGCCTTCCGGTGCTTGAAGAAGCTTGGGCGAAATATAACTTCCACAACACGCCGTGGTATATCCACGTCGGCCAGATGCATGATCCGCTGGATCACGAGAACATCATCGGATCGAAATACCGCGCTCCGGAAGCATCGCTTCAGGGTGATATCTTCGGAAACACCGATACATTCACGCAAGCAGCGACTGTGATTTTTGACAACAAGGGCCCCGTTCGCTTTGAAGCGGGCGTCACGGATGGCATTCGGGCGGCCAACACGAACTTTGAAGATTCACCCAACACCGGTACCACATACGACGGCGGTGTGGCCGGACGCGTTGAGTGGAAGCTCATGGGAAACTGGAAGGACTACGACCAGCTTACTGCTCTGGGCGACAAGAAAGATCTTCTGGTCTTTGGCTCGGGATATGACTATTCCTACGCCGGCGGCGGATACAACCAGCTATCGCATACGGTTGATATGCAGTACGGCAGTCCGAGCGGCCTCTTTGCTTATGTTTGTTACTTCGGAAGGTATACCGAGCACAATCACGGAATCCCCAACACCAGCGGCGTTTCAGCATCGTTTGTCTCCCCCACGCCGGATCTTGGCAAGGATACTTACGAGCCGTCAGTGGATGCACAGGTTTCGTATCTTTTGTGCGGCGGTTTAGAGCCGTTCGCGCGGTATGAATATCTATATCTTCGCGGGACTGTTGCGGGCAGCCAGAACAACGTGACCGATATTTCGCTTGGCGCGAACTATTATTTCTATGGGCACAACCTGAAGTTCACAGGAATGGCCACGTATCTGCCGACGGGCATTCCGATCAACGACGACAGTTCGGATGTTCTGATCAGCAATCGGCACGCGGAAATTGTGTTCATTACGCAATTGCAGTTGCTTCTGTGAAGTCAGTTGATTTGATATTGAATGAGAGGGCCGGCAGCGCTGCCGGCCCTGTTTCATTTCTGGGGATTGTCCGGCGAGATCACTTCGCGAACGGTCGCCACGATTGCAGGCTGCGGCTTGCGGATCGAGGGAATGGCTTGATATTTCTCCCAGCCGCCGCCTAATCCTTTGTATAGCGCGATGAACTGGACGACGACGTCTTCCCGTGCGACGGCGTACTGGTCCTGAAGAACGTACAATTGCCGCTCGGCATCTAGAACGTTGAGGTAATCCGTTAATCCGCGGTCATATCGCTGCTGGGCAAGTTCAACCGCGCGCTGGCTGGCCGTGAGCGCGCCGGCGAGTGCGCGAAGGCGCTGCTGCTGGGCATCGTATGAGTTGATGGCATTTTCAACTTCCTCGACGGCCGCGAGGATCGCGCGCTTGTAGCTCACCAAAAGCTCATGCGTGCGAAGATTCTCCATGTCGATCATCGCGTCGAGGGCTCCGAAATCGAGCAGCGGCCAGTATGCCGTCGGGCCGGCCGACCAGATGAAACTGTTGACGCCCGGGACTCTGCCAAGTCCCTGCCCCTGCATTCCCACGCCGGCGGTGATGGCGACGCGCGGAAATAGATTGGCGGTCGCCACGCCGATGCGGGCGGTGCCGGCGGCAAGCTCACGTTCAGCCTGGCGGATGTCGGGACGGCGGCGAATAAGATCGACTGGAAGCCCGGAATCGATCTTTTCCGGAACGATCGGCAAAGGCGCCTGCTTTGAAAGTTCCACATCCAATGCGCCGGGATATTCATTCAGAAGAACCGCAATTCGGCGCTCGGCGACAATGAGCTCAGCATTGAGCGGCGCGATCTCCGATTGCAAGGTTGCCAATTGCCGCCGGGCCAGAGCCAGATCCAATTCGTTGGTCAGGCCGCGATTGAAGCGTTCCTGCACGAGATCGACGCTCTGCTGCTCGATGCGAAGATTATCTCGCGCGATCGACAGCCGGGACTGAAGACCGCGGTAGTCCATGTAGGCACGAGCCACATCCGCGATGAGAGTGATCAGGACATCGTTGCGCTGCTCAACCATCGCCTGGGTTTCGTCGCCGGCGGCTTCGATCTCGCGGCGATAGCGCCCGAATAAATCGAGCTCCCATCCCGCGTCGAAGCCGACCACCTGCGTGATTTCCTTCAGGCCCGTGGTATTGGTTCCCGCGTTAAGCGGCCCTGAAACACGGTCCTTGGTTGAATTGGTTCCGGACCCGCGTGCCGCCGCTCCGCTGGCTTCAGCGACCGGGAGCGCCCCGCCGAGGACGATGGATTCATACGTTCGCGCCTCTTGCAGCCGCGTCAGTGCGATTTCAAGATCGGGGTTTGCGTAAATGGCGCGTTCCACGAGAGAATCCAGTTCCGGATCATTCAGCGAGCGCCACCAACGCGTCATGTCCACGGGCTGGGTTGTGGGTGTTGCGAGCATGGGGCGCGTGGTCGCATGAGCGTTGAAGACATCGGGCATTGTCGTGGCCGGCGCGCGATAGTTCGGGCCGACGGTGCAGCCTTCCAAAGCTGCGATTACCGCGAGGATGCACCCTGATTTGCTCCCTTTCATCACTCGAACTCCGCTGAATTATGGCGTCTGGGCGGCCGATGTCAGAATGCCGCTGGGATGCTCCGCCGATGGTTGCGGTGCATTGGCGACGGCGGTCTCCGCCGGGTTGGGCGTCACGCGATCGCCATCCGCAATCTGGCTGCTGAGATTCAACGCGACGCGATCGCCGATCGAAAGTCCCGACGCGATTTCCACGACATCGCCCTGATCAACGCCGATCTCCACATCGCGGAAGCCCACCTTTCCGTCGTCGCCCACCACGGCAACCTGCGGGCCGGCCGATCTGAACATCAGGGCACTGGCGGGAACCTCGATAAATCGCTTGTGTGTCAACTGCATCATGACTTGCACATACATGCCGGGCATCAGGAGCAGATCGGGATTCTGAATGTCCACTTCCACGTGCAATGTTCGCGAGGAGGGATCAATCGCCCGGGACGTTCTGGCGATTTTTCCCTGAAATTTCCGCCCGACAAACTCGTCGGTCGTGGCGACGGCCTGTGCGTCCATATCCAGGCTACCGGCGATCCGCTGCGGGACATCCACGAATACGCGGATTTCGTTGATCTGCGCGATGCCGTACAGGAGCGTGGTGTTGCTCGTGCTGCCGGCCGTCACCAGATCGCCGATATCGATCCGGCGTTCGGTGATCACGCCGTCGTATGGAGCGGATACTTTCTTGAACTCTTCGAGATCGTTCGCTCGTTCGACATCCGCTTTGTCGGCGTTGACCTGCGCCTCGGCGGCGTTCACGCGCGCGGCGCTGCTGCTGAATTCCGCTTCCTTTTCTTCTCGCTCCTGATCGGACACGACGCCCTTGGGTGAATCCCGCCAACGTTCGTACGTCTTCTTGGCAAAATTGGCGTTCGCCTCCATGACTTTTACTTCAGCCTGCGAAACCGCCAGCTTCTGCTCCGCGGCGACAAGCTGTTGATCCAGATCGGGCGTTTCGATCGTCGCTAGAACCTGCCCCTTGCGCACGCGGTCCCCGATATCGCTGAACCATTGTCCGACGTAACCGCTCACGCGGGCATAGATTGTGCTCTGATACCAGCCCCGCGTTTCGCCGGGCAATGACAATGATTGCGTCGGCGCCGCGTATTTGACGCCAACGACATCGACTAGCGGCGCGTTGCCAATATCCGCGGTCGTCTGGGAATCCAGTTCATCCTTTTCGACATTGCGATGATGCTCCACGACGAAGAAACCAATGCCCAGACACAGGGCGATCGCAACCGCAAGGATCGCCAGCTTGATACTTATGCCGGTCGGGCGCGAAGGCTTTTGATCGGTTGAAAGAGTGTCATTCGATTGCAAGGGCGCCTCCCTGAATAGTCATTGGGCGAGCGTGACGGCTGAGCAGCCTGAACATCGACGGCACGAAAAGCAGCGTGGCGAAGGTTGCGAATAGCAATCCGCCGATCACCGCGCGAGCCAGCGGCGCGTTTTGTTCGCCGCCTTCGCCGACGCCAAGCGCCATGGGGATCATCCCAAGGATCATGGCTCCGGCGGTCATGAGAACGGGCCGCAGACGGGTAAATCCGGCGGTTACCGCGGCCATGGCCGTATCATCACCGGCATCGACCCGATCGTTGGCGAAGGTGACGACCAGGATGCTGTTGGCGGTGGTCAGGCCAATGCACATCAATGTTCCCATGAGCGCCGGAACGCTGATGTGAGTGCCGGTGAAGAATAGCATCCACATCACCCCGCCGAGCGCGAACGGCACCGCCAGCAGAACAATCATCGGATCCACCCAGCTTTGAAATTTGATGACCATCAAAAGGTAAACAAGAATGACGGCCAACCCGATCCCCGAAAACAGACCTGAAAAACTTTCCTGCATGGTCTGGGCCTGGCCGGCCATCGTCACTTGCGTGGCGGTTGAAACGTCCGGCTGATCCTGATCGATGACTTTTTGAATGGCATCGGAGGCCGTCTTCATATCCGTGCCCTGAACATCCGCATTGACGTCAAAGACCGGGCGGATATTCAATTGTGACAGGACCATGGGAATCTTGCTGCGCCCGAAATTAGCCACATTCATCAGGAGCTGGGCTTGGCGGGAAGCGCCGGTTTGTACGGGAAGATCTTCAAGATCCTGCAAGGAATGAATGCGATACGTCGGCTCCTGCACCACCAGCGGATAGCTCACGCTGTTCTGAGGATTGACCCAGAAATTCGGCGCGATCTGGGCGCTGCTGTTCAGCGAAACCAGCACATCCGTGGCGGCGGTCTGCTGGTTGAGACCCACCTCCTGCGCGAGCGTTCGGTCCACATTCACGCCCAGCGACGGCGCATCCGGCACCTGAAAAACGTGGACGTCCACGACGCCGGGAACCCGTTTCATATCGCTGACGAGCTTTGTGGCAACCGCATAGGCTTTCTCGCTGTCCGGCCCGGTGACGCGAACGTCGATCGGGGCGGGTTGACCAAAATTGAGCACCTGATTGACGATGTCGGCCGGCTGGAAGAAGAACTGCATTTCTGGAAATCGTTTGGGCAATTCGCGGCGCAGATCGGCCATGTGGGCGGCGGTGGGCGTGTGCTTTTTGTTCAGGGAGATGAGAATCTCGCCGTCCATGGGGCCAACCGTTGCCGAATCACTCAGGGCGATGTTGATGCCGCTGTAGGGAAGTCCGATGTTGTCGAGGATGACATCCACCTGCTTGTCGCTGACGATCTGGCGAATGGCCGACTCGACCTTGGCGAAATCCGCCTGAGTTGTCTCGATCCGTGTGCCCGCGGGAGCGCGGACGTGCAGCCGCATCTGCCCGGCATCGACCTGGGGAAAGAAATCTTCGCCAAGTTTAGGAAAGAGCGGGCAGGACGCGGCCATCAAAATGAGGAAGAACGCGACGGTGGGCAGCCTCCATGCAACGCACCATTGCAGCGTCGCGCAATAGGCGTCGCGAAATCGATTGAAGGTCCAATCGAAGCCGCGATGGATCAGCCGGAATGGATTGTACGTCGGCCGATGCCGATGCACCGGATCGTGATCCAGATGCGAAGTTGTGTGAGAAACCAGCAGATACTTGAGCAGCACCGGGACAAGCGTAAACGAAAGCACCAGGCTCGCGAGCAGGGAAATGCAGACTGAAAGCGCCAGCGGCGAAAAGAGGTATTTGGCGGTTCCCTGCAGCAGGAAAATAGGCACGAAGACGATGCAGATCGCCAGGGTGGAGAGGAGCGTCGGCACACCGATCTCCGCGGCGCCTTCGAGAATCGCCGGCTCAACTTTTTTGCGAAGCACTTCCAGATGCCGCTCGATGTTTTCGATGACCACGGTGGAGTTGTCCACCAGAATTCCCACCGCCAGCGCAAAACCCCCGAGCGTCATGCTGTTGAGGGTCTGGCCGGCGACGTACATGACGAGGATCGCGGCGATGATCGAAAGGGGAATGGCGGCAACGATGACGAGGGTGAGACGCCAGTTGCCCC
>PMAK01000141.1:8065-8357 GCA_003153655.1 Phycisphaerales bacterium | reverse complement strand
TTGACAAAGATGGACTGATCGAAGATGGCCTTGATATCCACATCCTTGGGCAAAAGACGTTGCAGTTCCGGGAGCGCGTTCTTGACGCCATTTACGACGGAGAGCGTTGAGCTTCCGCCGGTTTTTCGAACCATCATCAAAGCGCCGGGGCGGCCATTTTCAAAAACTGAATTGGTTTGTATCTGATAGCCATCATGCACATGGGCGACATCGCGGACGAAAACCATCTTGCCATCGACCTCTTTCACCGGAAAGTTGTTGAGGGCCTGAATGATGTTGGGGCTGTTATTCA
>PMAK01000141.1:0-8055 GCA_003153655.1 Phycisphaerales bacterium | reverse complement strand
GATTGAAGCGCATCCTTGTCGAGATCGACCATGATCACGCGTGGCTTGCCGCCGTAGGGATATGGGACCGAAGCGCCGCGGACCACCGCGAGATCGGGACGAATAATATTCTGGCCAAGATCGTTGAGCCGCGTGTCGGTCAGCGCGCCGCTGGAGACGCTCAGTTGAATAATCGGGACATCCGTTGCGCCATACCGCAGAATAAGCGGCGGGGTGATGTTACGCGGCATGTATTTCAGGACGACCAGCGCACTGCTGCCAAGCTGCGCCACCGCGCGCGTGACATCCGAACCTTCCTGCAAATAAACTTTGATGACCCCCACGCCCTGGTAGCTGTTGGCTTCGATCCGTTCGATGTTGTCCACCAGCGACGCAAGCTGCCGTTCGTGAAGCTCGAGAATGCGATTTTGAATGTCTTCCGGGCTCATTCCGTTGTAAGTCCAGACGACGCTGACGACGGGGATATCAATTTCGGGAAAAATATCCACGGGCATGCGCAAGGTCGCCCCGAGGCCGAGAAGGCAAACCAGAATCAGCACCGCAAAGACGGTGTACGGGCGTTTCAGTACGAATGCGACAACCGACATCGAAAATATGCTCCCGGAATCGGATAGGAAGGATTTCCCGGACTCCGCATCCTCTTCTCAATTTTGCCATTGTCACGGCGGGAATCGATGGCAACCCCGCCTTCTGTGAACAAAGCAGCTGAAAGCCTCAGGCATTTCTTCCATTCCTATTAATCTATCCTGAATCTCGGATTGAGTTGCAAAAAATCTGAACTAAATTTGATTGCTAATCATTGTTGATAATCAACTTGTGATATTTCCTATATAATTAGAAGGAGATCATCTAAGTCCTCTGTTTATAAACAACAGAGGACTTGACAGGGTGCTGAGACATCGGCTATCTACCACTCCGATAGGAATAGAGTATGTCTGAAATGCGATGCACTGAAGCAGTGGATCGCAGATTTCAGAGCAACCCCCGGCAAGGAGAATATAATGGTCGCGTATCAATCGATCCTTGATGGACCGTCAGACTTGGATTTAGCTGTAAATAGCATATTCGCAATACGCCCATTGCGTTTAGGCAAATATCCAGCGCTGGCTATTGCCATGATCTTCGGATTTCTTCCGTGCGTTGCCCACGCCGATGATGCATCCACCCAACCTACGTCTGCCCAACAGGACAACGTCGAGTTGCGAAGCGAAGTGAATCAGCTCAAGACCAAGGTTGAAAAGTTAGAGGCCAATCAATCCACCGGCGGCCAAACGTCACCACAACCCGCGATTGTTCCAAACACCAACCAGTCCTCTTTCGACGCCTTCCGTTTTACCAGCGGATATGATCCGGCCATCGGCTTCGTTCTCCGCAGCGATGACAATGAGTTCTCGCTTCATCCCGGCTTCGTGTTCGATTTCCGCAATATGACCAGCTACCGGGAAAAGCTCGCTCCCAACAGCGGCAGCGAAGTGCCCAAGGCCGGCTATAGCACCGAAAACGGCTTTGATATCACGCGAGCCCGTTTGACCTTTGATGGCCGGGCAACTGATTATGTCACATATTTCGTACAGTTCCAGGACGATCAAGGGACGTCGTTCGGCCTGCTCGATGCCTATTGGGCTTATCATTTTGGAAAAGATTCTCCCTTTGCGCTGAAAGTCGGACAATTCAAAGACCCCATCTGGCACGAGCGGAACTTGAGTGAGGCAACGTTGCTCACCGTGGATCGCTCGCTGGTGGACTTCCTGCTGGGCAGCGGACAAACCGGCCGCGTGCAGGGCGTCGATCTGATGTATGACGAGGATCGCCTGCGAACTCAACTCGTGTTTCACGACGGGTTCAACAGCCTCAACACGAAATTCTTCGATGCCGGCGGCCTGGGCGCGGGCGTCACCGGCGGATCGGGCGTAACGCCAACCAATTTCGGCGCCAGCGGCCGGGCGGAATTTATGCTCATCGGAGATCGAACTTCCGATTTCAATCCGTACACCGAATATGACAAGCAATTCACGGCTGTCGGCGACAAGCAGGATATTCTCGTCCTCGGCGGCGGCGCGGATTTTACCCAGGCAAGCTCCAATGACGCCCTCTTTCACACCGCCGACTTGCAGTATGACACCACCTGCGGATTCTCCGCATACGGCGCATACCTCGGCACCTACCGCGACATCCACGTCAATCAGGGCGTGACCAAGGGATTTTATTACGATCCCGGCTTTGTCTTTCAGTTGGCGTACCTTGTCACGCCCAAGATCGAGCCCTTCGCGCGATATGACTATACGTATCTGCCGCTGGGCTCCACGACCGGCCTGCTTACGGGCGAGGTGCAGGAGATCACCCTTGGAGCCAACTATTATCTTTACCACCATAACCTGAAGTTCACGCTCGATGCTTCCTGGCTGCCCAACGGCGCGCCGAGTGATTCAGATGCCCTGGGCATTCTGAAGGACAGCGGCCATAGTGAATTTGTGGTGCGGGCGCAGTTTCAGTTGGCGATTTGATTTCAGTATGTCGGCACCGGTTTCGCGCACCGTTCGTGGCAGGCCCTTTCCCTCGACACCGCCAAGGCTCCGCATATACTGTTTCACCTTGAGCCCAGGTGGCGAAATTGGCAGACGCACTACTTTGAGGTGGTAGCGGGGCAACCCGTGCAGGTTCAAATCCTGTCCTGGGCAAATGAAGATCCCTGAGGAACCGCGTTAACCGCATTTTCTGCGGGAAAACGCGGTTCTTTGGTTTCTGCCTGCGCCAACTGCGCGTACTCGCTGGATGAAATTGCAGCGCTTTTTGCAGCGCGCTGCAATCCCCCCTTCGACCCGATGGCCTGATCGAAGTCGGCTTCGGTGATTTGGAGGTAATGTCGGCGGGCAATCCGCTCGGTGTTGCCGATCCATCCGCAGACCACGTGGATCGGAAAGTCCTTGAGCAGTTCGGTCTCGCGGGTCGAGCGAAGGTTCTGCCACACCTTCGGCCAGGGATTGAGTCCGGCTCGCTCGATGAGCCGGACGAACTGGGTGTGCGGGTTGTATCCGGGCAGGATGAACGGGAGAAGGCGGGCCTGATCGGGCGAAGCTTTCTTGATTACGGCTTCGATAAGCGGCCGCAACTCCGGCCAGAGCGGAATAACCCGCTTGGACTTCCCCTGCTTTTCGGTTTTGGGCGATGCGATGGTGATGCGGCCGCGCTCCAGGTCGATGTCGCCGATCTTCAGCCCGACGACTTCCGAGGGAATCCGCAGACCGCCATATCGCCCCAGCGCAATCAGCAACTTCCATTCGTCGTTGGGCGCCTTATCGATCACCCGCTCGATTGCCTCGCGGGAGACATAAAATCGGCGTTCTTCGTTGACCTGCGACCCACCGCCCACCTTGCGGAAGGGGTTGCTGCTCAGCAATCCGTGGTCGATAGCGTCATTGAGGAGTTGGCGAGTCTTGTTGACAAAACCGGCCACCGTTGCGGGTGAATATTTCTTGTCAACGAGCCAACGGCGGAAGTCCTTGGCGTCTCCCTGCGTGATGGCGGCAACCGGCTTGAGCTTGAAAAACTCGATGCAGCGAAGCTTGGTCTGCTCAAGATTGGAGAGCGTCCATTTTTTTAAATCAGGCCGGCGAGCAAAGAAGTCATCCCACAACCTGCCGATGGTCGTTGGAATGCCTCCGTTCTCAGGCCGGCCCCGCGGAGCGACCAGCCCCAGCGCCGCAAGTTTGGCGTGGAGGTCGTCGGTGATCTCGTCAAGCCAGGTCGCAGTGGCGGCGGGAAGTGATACCGCGGCTTTGCGACTGCGTTCAATCTGTGCGACGTGATGTGCTACGGTCTTTGCCCCGTCACGGGTGAGATCACCCAAGCGCCGGACCTGCCTTGCACGTCCAACGCCGAGCCGGAGCACATAAGTTTCGCCTTGTTTATAGACGCTGCTCATATCAGTTCATTCCCGGGCGAACCGCGCTTTCGACCATGCGCTTCAGTTCCTCGATCAGATAAACATAACGTCTGCCGATCCGACGCGCGGCAGGAATTTTACCCGCTTTTGTTTCCGCTTGCAGCGTGCGAAGCGGAAGCCCGATCAGCCGCGCGGCCTGTCTGGCACTGACGCTGATTTCATCGCCTCGAAGTTTGACCACTGTTGTCTCGGTCACTGCATGAGCCTTTGCTCTACAATACGATGCGATGCGATGAGTCACATTGGCGCAGATATACCATCCAGCCAATCCGATGTTAGGATAGCGTTAGGTATTTTCCAAGTCAATGGTATAATCAACTTTGTAAAACCTCCTGCATTCGCTCGAACCGGGAAAGAGCGGTACAATCCACGCCATGACACGCGGAAATCATAAAACGCAGCCGGCCCAAAAGCCCAAAACGATCCAGCGCACCTACCGCTTCGACACGAAGGTGTTTGAAGCCTTCGAAGATGACTGCGCGCAGCATCTTTCCAATCCCAAGCGGGTCATTGAGGCCCTGATACTTTTTTGGCTGGAAGCCGATCCAAAAGTACGGGGGGCGATGGCTCAGGAACACCGGCGACGCATCGGTGCCGCGTCCGAAGAGGATTGATCGCTCAACGATTCGCTGAAATGTTACTGAAACAGGCCCCATAGCTTACGCGGCGGTGTGGGCTTTGGCGGCTCTGTCGGTCTTTGATCGGTCGCCGGTTCCGCCGCTTCGGACGGCGCTTTATGTATTTCCGCTGGGGGCGTCGGCGCGACGACGGGAGCGATTGGCTTGATCAGCGCCGGTGGCGGACTGCTGACCGCAACTGAGGGCGGGGTCACGACTGGCGGCTGGGTGGTCGAATCTTCCGTCTGTATGGGAGCGAGCGCCGCCTTCGGGGCTTGCTCCGCCACGGGCAAATCATTCAAGACGGATTGACCCGAGCGGAGATTGGCGGCCAGAACGTCTAGGAAGTGGTTGAATCTCACCTTGCCACTAAGAAGTGCCGCTTCCTTATCGT
Organism: Phycisphaerales bacterium; assembly: GCA_003153655.1. Taxonomy (GTDB): domain Bacteria; phylum Planctomycetota; class Phycisphaerae; order Tepidisphaerales; family Tepidisphaeraceae; genus PALSA-1353. The sequence continues at coordinate 3,101 of PMAK01000141.1, read as the reverse complement.
TCTTGGGTGTGGCTGGCGTATGGTTGAAGAACGAACGGATCAGCAGGCCCAACATCTCCTTGAGTACCTGCTGGTCGTAAACCCGGCGGCGGTCAATCCGCTGGATTAGATTGAATACCCGTTCCACCGCCTGAAGAATTTGTGCATCGGTGTTCTGCCGACTGGCGTCAATTAAGTCGCGCTTGGCGGCGGCGGCAAGCGCCTCAGACACCGTAATGCCTTCCTGCACCGCGCGGGCCTTCGCGGCGCGGAGAACTTCCGGGTCCATCCAGACCGTGAATCGGGTTTTGTGTTCGGCCATTGAAGTTCCCTATACATTGGTGCAGTCGCCGATTCTCATGGCGCGTTAGTCGTCGCCCCCTGGGCCGTCGAGCGACATCCCCGCTTCCAGATCCAGCGTTTGTGAGGCCGCCAGTTCCACCGTGCTGTCCTGCGCACTGGTGCGTTCGAGAGTGACGGCGCTGCCATTGGCCGCATGGGGGGTCTGACGAATCGGGGAGATGAATACGCCTTCTTCCGCCACGACAACAGCCATCTTGCCAGCATGAAGATGCTCCACACCTGCGTAGTCGCCATCGACACTTCCCCCCTTCGGTAGTTCCATGACCGGCAGACCGTGCTTCTCGCTCAGTCTTTCCGTCAGACTTGTGCGCTCTTCTGAAGCAAGGTGCTGAAGCGCATCGCCACGCAATTGAACAGCGGCTTCATCGCCCTGGCTGCGCTGCGCGTAACCCTGTTGAACCAGCCAATCCCCTCGCCGGGCGATCGCTTCCTGCACCGCCGGGTGATCCTCGGTGCGCGGATCGGGACGATCGCCGAACGCCTGACGGTCGAGCCATGTCGCCGCATGCGCCTCAATCTGGTTCGTTAAGGTGTGCTCGGCGATCACCCGAACATCAGTGCGCTCGCTTCCCCGCTGGCTGAATTGCCGGAAGACTTCCGCATCGACGGCGTACTGCGCGGTGTCCACAGCGCGCACCCCCGAGCCACCCAACCCAGTGATATAGGCCAGTCGCGACTCGGCAGAGCGCACGCTGGATGCAATCTGCCGGTCGGTCGCGTCCGGTTGGGTCTGACGGAGATAGGCTTCATGAAGTTGGGCCGAATAGATCCCCTTGTCCGCTACAACCGCCATCACCTGCTCGGCAACCTGCTGGCGTCGGTGCGCGCCTGCGCCCAGTTCGGCCACCGAACCGACCCGCAAATCCCTATACGCCTCGGTATCTCGCACCCGACCATAGTGGGCCTGATCCGCACCATCCCGGAGCACAACGAACCGATCATCCCCGATCTCATCGGCGCTTCCCTTGGCGATGACGACACCCGCCACCGGGATTGATGCTTCCGCCCCGGTCATGCGCTCTACGCGCCCGGCTTCGTTGCCGAGACTGCCATAGAGCTGGGCAATAACATCGTTGCGCGCGCCGAGTTCGCGGAGGGACCGACCAAACTGTTCGTCCACCGACCAAAACGTCCCGCGCTCCTTCTGAGCCAAGCCGATTCCCTCAAGGAACTGCAACCGCGCCAGCGCCAATTGCCGGTCTTCAGCGCCATAGCCCATCGGCTTGGACGGAGCCAGGTCGATCCTTCCGTTGTCCAAATGCCGCTCGATCATCCGGTCCAGGGACGTAAACCGCTCGGCTTCGACCTCCTTTAAGCGAGCCTCCTGCGCCTGCTCGATTGTGCGCTCTCCGAGCAGTTCGGTGGCCACTTCCGACGCTCGCCCGCGCATTCCGTGTGCCAGATAGGCGCGCGGGATGACCAAGTCTTTCCCGTTCTCCTGCCTTCCCCGGAGCACAACATGCGCATGCGGGTTGTCCGTGTTGTGGTGGTTGATAGCGATCCAATGGAGCTTCGTATCCTTCTCAATGGCACCCGAAGCAACCAAATCCTTCTCCACCCGTGCCATCACCTCGCGCACATAAGCGGTCATGTCCGGGATATCAGAACCTCGCTCCGGCGAGATAATGACGCGGAAGTGGTGGCGGTCTTCGGCCCACTGCGCCACCTCCTGGCGGCCATTCATTCCCTCACGAGAGGCGTCATAGAACACCCCCGGCTTGCCATCAGCACTGGCGCTGTTGCGCCCCAGGTAGCTGGCATGGCGCGTCAGACTGCCCTTCGCCTTGCCCGATTTGTGGCGACTAATCAGCATCTTTACGATGACGCGCTGCGCCCGAGAACCGGACCAGGACGCCTTTCCACCGGCGCTGCCGGCGCGCCCGCGAAAGCCGCGCAACCGCCGGGCAAGCTGCGCGCGGACGCTGAGTTCGCGCCGCTTACCGCCCATCCTGCCAACGCGGTCGGGCTCAACCTTGCCTGAATTGCGATCGGGTGTACGTGCCATAACGTGTCTCCAATTCCGAAAAGAGGAGTCAAAACTCGTCGCAGCGCTGGAGCCGCGATGGAACAGTCATCGCAGCGCCATAAGTCATTGAGCATCCAAAACATGCCAACCCATCGCTGCGAAGCCTTTTATCTTGCCTTCCCTTCTTAAAGACAAAATAATATTTAAACCCGATGGATTTAACTAAACCGATTATACCGTACAGATACCCAACGTCAAATCTGGCCCGACAGATTTGAGTTCAGCCAGATAGGAATCTGACTCGGCTGGATGCAGAAGATTTGGACCAGAGATGCGGAAAGATCGTGACAAGTGAGCGCCAATCCTGCGCAACATTTACCATGTGGAAAGACAGCCAATGCGAATTGAGCCAACAAAAAGGCCGGATCAGGTACGCCCGATCCGGCTTTTTTGGTTTTGATGTTGGCGATCCGTCAGGCAGCCGATGCCTGCTCAGTCGGCTCTTGCTTCGGCTCCTCCCGCAGATTGGAAGGCAGCCAAGCGTGGAACCTGTCGGCAACCTTGGCATCCTCCATGCGGCCTTCGGCTGCCTCGGTAAACAGCTTGGCGAGTTCGGCAACCAGTTCGGATTTCTTCTTAAGCTCGGCTGCCCGTGCGTACACTGGTCCACGCAATTCGCCGATCAGGTGGGCCAACTGAATCTTCTGGTATCCCGACAACCACCGCTCATCAGGACGCCAGAACCGCCGAACCTCAACGCCCAACTCCGTTGCCAGACGCCAGACCAATTCGG
>PMAK01000001.1 GCA_003153655.1 Phycisphaerales bacterium | reverse complement strand
CCGCCGTTCGGAACCATCGGACTTTTGGGGACGAACGGATTAAAGGCGTGCCTGTCTGCATGTTCCCGTTGTGCTGATGCTCCTCCCAGTATCACCCTTACGTCAACCACTTACGCGGGCGGCTGTGAATGGGTGGGAACTGACTTTGCCACAGAATGGTCGGCGACGATCATACGCAATGATCCGGGTGGATTATTCGTTCTCTCGGTTTTTGACTGTGATGACAATCTCGTTTTGCAGGCTTCCAACGAATCATTTGATGGAACGTACACGCTCATCTGCGGATCGTGCTGCGAAAANNTACACCTTGCTAGATAAAATCAGGGTGGAAAGCCTAGCCGCGATTAAGCGTTACAAGGCAGAATTGGCGTCGGGTGCGCGAAAGCGTCCGGTGGTGGATAGCGCGAAAGCTATTTCGCTGTTAAGTCATGACCAAAGCCTGCGCGGTAAATCGCCATCCACCGCATCGCCGCAATCGATTCAAGCGACTCCCCGCACCGATTGGCCGGAGAACATCCGCAAACTCGCCGAACGCGCCATCCCATCCGACATCGGCGTCGGCGACATTCTTGAAAGAGCCATTGAGACTGGATGGATCGAAGCGGTTTCCAGCGGCGCGGTTAAAATCCTCGTCGAACACAAGGGCGCATCCGCGACTTTCAAAAACGGGATGCGCTGGGCGCTGGGCCGGCCCTGCACCTGTCCGGAAGATAAAAACTGGTTCAACCAAAATTACCCCCTAAACACCATGACCAAAATACGCGAAAATCTCTATCTCGGCGGCTCCGGCGGCGTGAATCTCTCCGATCTGGACGCCAACAAGATCACCGCCGTCCTTTGCGTTGCGGATGATTTCACAGACCCCCACGATGTGCGCATGAAGTACGAATGCCTCTGGGTGGGCCTGAGAGACGGGGATCGCCCCAATAAGGCCAGCGTCGTGAACCTCGCGGTGCAAATGCTGGATATGGCGATGGCGGCGGGGAACACGGTTTTGTGCCATTGCATTTCAGGGGCGAACCGCTCGCCTACGGTTGTCGCGGAATATCTTTCCCGGTCAGAGGGTGGTACATTTGATGAGCGATGGGCGGAGCTTCGCGGACTGCGGTCGGAGGTTGGTGAAAAGAGCAAGGTCATGAAGCACCTGACGGAGAAATGAAATGGAAATCGGTGATAAAGTCGGACTAATCTTCGGCAAGCAAATCAGTCTCGGAATGTATGAAGGCCGGATCGCCACCCCGAAAGAAGTTTCCGAGCATTGCCGTATCGCCAACATGACCGAGGGAGAATCGCCGCTGAATGAGGGGGACGAAAGGCGCGGCATTGTCATCGGCTATCGCGATGGAACGGTTCCAGTTGTCGCGGCACATAATAACATGGTCTGATTAAATCGACTCGGCCAGTTCTTTAACTGCCCGCATATATCTGTTGTGGGCATCTAGTTCTGTCTGAAAGCAGCCAAGGTGTTTCAATATTCCGTCGATTCTGATTCTAGATTGCCAAAGTTTATCTTGCTTACTATAACTGGTTCCGACAAGCTTGCCTTCGCGATGCCATTTGAGATTTTGAAGGTTTTGTCTTGGTGTTACGATGCGGATGTTACACCTCTGATTATTAAGCGTGTCGCCGTCTTTGTGGTCTCCCCTTCTTTTGTCGCCAGCCAATAACCCAAGTAGTTGTCGGTGCATATAAATCTTGAAAGTTTTTCCGTCCTTCCAAAACGATCTTTTTGCATAAAATGTTTGCGTTGTTTCCGACCACATTGAGTGCCATTTATGCTTCGACAGTTCTTTAAAATCTCCATCATCCACCTTGGCGAATTGGCCCATAGACAGCGTAATCAGTTTCATGTTCGTCTCTAAAAAGACGGCCCGCCGTGGCGCTTACGCAATCCGCGAACGGAGTGGGTTTCCACGGGGGCCGAAGTTCGTTTTTTCAGATAGACACGGATAACGTAAGCAAAAGAATTGTACTGCTAATCCGATTTCAATGTCAAATTGTCCAGATACCGAAGATTTGATTTTCACTTCTCCCCTCACCGGGTGTCCAGGTGATACTGTTTGCCATACCTCCGTCGTCCTCAACCTTCACCTCAATTATCCCGGCAAGTTCAGAACGCATTTCGATACGAGAATTCCGGAGTTGTGGGAAAACAATCCCTATCAAACTCCCCGCCACGAACTAAAAAACCCCCGCCATATCCCGCTCTACTTCGGCATCCATGATACCGAAGAGCGCCGGATGCACTTCATCGAATTCTGGCTGCGCAGTCTGAGCGATTCGCTCGNNCCGGATTGCCGATCCCCCTTTTGAAATGCCGGGGCGATTTATATCTGACGAAAGAGGAATGCGATCGACCCATTCGTGATTTGACAGGGAGCGATGAGCCTTACTGGTTGCTCTGCGCCTCGCACAAAACCGACTGTCGTACAAAATGGTACCCAACTGAAAGCTGGCAGGCGATTGTCGATGGACTCGCGGGCAAGGTGAAGTTTGTCCGACCGGCGCACAAGCCGACGATCCTTACTGGTGATGCTGATTTTTCCAGAGATATCGGGGGGCGTCATTTTGTCCCTCAACTGCGCGGCGTCGTGGAACTCGCGGGGAAAACCGGAATCCGCGATTCAATGCGGCTGGTCTATCACGCGGAAGGCATTGTCTGCTGCATCACGTTCTTACAACACCTGGCGGCGGCGATTCCCCGTCCGCCCGGCAAGACGGAAGTACGGCCCTGTGTCGTCATCGCCGGCGGTCGTGAGGGACAATTTGTCACGCAATGTCCGGGGCAGAATATTCTGCATACGATTGGCGCGATGGATTGCTGCTCATCGGGAGGGTGCTGGAAAAGTCACGTTGTGGAAATGGGGGCGAAAAGCGATCGGTGCTTGCGGCCTAGCAATGGATATGCGGAGTGCATGAGGCGCGTGAGTCCGGAGCGGGTGATTCAGACGGTTCTGTCGATGATTTGACCTTCCGAACGGCTGCGCGGTGTGGTTTGATCGGCGGTGACATCAGGAATGGCCGCTCTGGTGATGAAATATACGGATCCAGCATAACATCTCGTCACCGGGCGCAATTGCCAATCCTGCCAACCATAAAGTTCGGCAGGATGCAGGACCACATAAATGAAATCTTTGTCCCATGAAAGTATCCGCCCTACACGAGACCCGATGCTGGATTCAAATAAAACCCAAGCCCCGATATCCTCAGATTTAAGATCGGCGGATTTTATGGACATTTCGCCGCATCCTTTTCATTGTCCATAGCGTTGCTCGACGATGAGCTTATGCTGGGGGTAGAGCTGCTGACAGCCATGATCCTCAACATGCTTTCGATCGTGTCGAATGATTCAGAAACTCCGAACGTGCCCATGTAACTAGACGGAGACGTGATGAGTGTTGTCCCATTCTGCAAATCTTCAACTCTCTCGATTAAATTTACGGGAAGGTCCATTTCGCTTCTCGTAATGAGGTGATGGACCTTGACGACCTTCGGAGCGACCGGTCGGCTCGCTTCATAAGTTCGCTCGAGATAGAGCCGACCCCACCTGTTTTGGATTCTGACAAATCCTGCCGACGTCGCGGTATCGGCGTTAGATATATCAGCGATTGGAGCGACCTCCAGCGACGTTTCGCACTGTTTGATGGTATCTCCCGATACGGTTTTTACATCCCACCAAATCCTGTTGAAAAACGTGGGCGTCTCTTTCGTCAGGATTCCATACACGCCGTTGCGCCATCCCCAGCCGCGAACCCTGACCCGATCTCCAACCTTAAACTTGTCGCTCATATCAATCCTCACCCACCCGTTGGCTAAACGTTGGCGGGTTTTTTATTGCCATGCCGTCCGACGCCTCCTCGGCTTCCTTCAAGAAATGCCGCTCCAATTGTGCCACCATCGGATTGTGATACAGCACGGCCAGACGGGCAACGATCCGCTTCAAGCGATCGCGCTCGATCTTTTTTGCCGCGTCTGCAATTACCTTGACGTCGGAGGGGGTTATGGCCATGACTTACTTGGCTCCCCGTGATCGGTCGCCACCCTCGTATTGGTCTATTGGATTAATGCGCTCGCCATCCTCGTCCACAACCGCAGCCTCAAAGTCATCTTCGACCGTATCGCAATCGAACGGATCGCCACTAAGCATATCTGTTACCCGTTCTGCGGCGTCTGATGGATCAAGTTTTTTGAATTCTTCCCATTCCTCCTGAGTGAGGTGGATAGTTGTGTAATAACGCACTTTTTGTTCTGCTCGAATTTCAATGTTCAATTTTCCGTTGACCCCTTTGGGGGCGGCTTTAGATTTATTCTTCATCGTGATTGCTTTCTGGCTGGTGGACCAAGTAAATCATACCTTTGAAA
>PMAK01000044.1 GCA_003153655.1 Phycisphaerales bacterium | reverse complement strand
TCGTCTGGAAGTTCATCGTCCCAACCTTTGACCAGTTCTTCGATTTTGTCGAGTTCGCCACGCTCGAGCCAGATACCATTACAACCAGCACATTTGTCGACGATGATGCCGGTGTCGTCTCCGTAGTTGATCGGATGGGTGGTGCCGCCACACTTGGGGCAGATAAGATGGCGATCTAACGTAGGCAGTTTTACGTAAGTGATTTTGGCGGCTTGCGCGATCGCAAGGCATTCCTTCTCGCTAAACCGCGCTTGACGCGCCCGGACAATATTGCCCAGTTCTCCGGCGTCCAGCCAGTCGCCCCCGCAAGCCGGGCAGATTTCGATGTGAACGCCTTGGTAGTCGATGCCCGTAAGAGCCTGATGACAATTGGGGCATTGCATAATGGTTCCCGGGCATCGCGAGGAAATAGATCGTCCGGACAGCATACTGGACCCAGTGAGCCAGTCAAATTCACTTCGGTAAACTCAGGCCAATGCCTCCGGTTTCAATGCGGAGACGCGGAAAAAGTTCCACGGGTCTCTCGTCACCCCGATCATTGCAATTGGAGAAAGAGCCGAGTTAATAAAACTCGACTCTTTTCGTTCCTGGCCTTGAACGAGATCGCAACAATATCGTAGTCTTCCTGTGGCTTCATTGGTCTCGATCGATCAGATACGAGGCGCTTCGAAATGCGAGGGCCATGATTGTCAGCGCTGGATTGAATCCGCCGTTGGTTGGGTGGAGTGAGCCGTCGATTACGTAGAGATTTTCGCAGCCATGGATTTGGCCCCATGAATTGGTGACGCTTGTTTTTGGATCATTGCCCATGCGGCAGGTTCCGGCTTGGTGTTGGCCGGCGCTTAGCTGGAGTTGTGGCGGATAGCTCCATACTTTTTTCGCGCCTGACGCGGTCAGCCATTCTTCGGCACGGTGGCGGAGAAAATTGGCGGTGCGAATTGTTTCGGGATGGGTTGTGCCGGAGAGTCTGGCTACCGGGATTCCCCAGCGGTCGCGGATTTGCGGGTCGATTGTTACGCGGGCTTCGGGGTTTGGGATGTCTTGCGTCGGGCCTTGGACATGGATTGTGCGACGATAGTTTTCTCGTGCGTATTGTTTGGCGGCTAGGCCCCAGCGCGGTTGACCTGGCGGCATCGCCCATTTTATGAAGAGCGCGGGGAGCTTGATGAATTCGTTGGCCAGGAGACCCCCGCCGACGATGCTTGGGTTGTGATGGTTGAATTGCGTTGTGGCGATTGAGACGCCGGGGCCTTGGCCGTCGAAGATGGGTTCGGGCATTACGCCAAACGCGCCGGTGTATGTATGGCCCTGAAGATGTCGGCCGACTTGGTCGAAATCGTTGCCTAGACCGTGCGGATGATGAACGGTCGCGGAGTTGAGCAGCAAGCGTGCGGATTCGATTGCGCCTGCCGAACAGATCACCATGCCGGCTGTGTGTGTTTGCAGTTTATCGTTCACGAAGTAAGAAACGGCGGTTGCATTGCCGCGCGGATCGGTGTGAACCTTTTGCGCCATCGCGCCGGTTACCAGCATGCAGCGGCCGGTTGCTAATGCGCGGGGAACCATGGTGTTTTGGGTGCCGTTTTTGCTGTTGGTTGGACAGGCGAAGCCTATGCACATTCCACATTTTCCACAGGCTGGGCGGTTGTTGTAAGGAATTGTGTTGATGAGGAGCGGGATGGGGAATGTGTTGAGGCCCAGCTTGGCCGCGCCTCGCTCGAGGGCGATGCGCTCGGGATTGGAATCTACCGGCGGCAACGGATAGGGCTTTTTGCGTGGCCCTGCGAATTTGTCGGCGCCGGTTGCGCCTGATACCCCGATCTCCCATTCGGCGCGTTCGTAGAACGGTTCGAGATCGTCATAGGTGATTGGCCAATCGGCGAGTGAACTGCCGGCGGGGATGCCATAGGTGGTGGCCATGCGGAAGTCTTGCGGCATAAACCGCCACGCCATGCCGCCGTAGACGCGTGTGCCGCCGCCGACGCAGGCTGCGTTGTTTTGGTAGCCGGGTTCGTGTGGATGAACGAGGGATGTTGTTCCATTCGGCGCTACTGCTATGCGCGGGTGGTCTGATATATCGGGGCCTGCGTTGTGGCCGTAGATCGAGAGACGTTGATTGCGGAGATGGTCGCGGGGTGATTCCGGTGATGGGTTGTCGGCTCCTCGTTCGAGCAGCAGGACGCGTTGGCCTGCTTCGGCGAGGACTGCAGCGACGATGCCGCCTGCTGCGCCTGTCCCGATGACGATTGCGTCGAAATCGTTCACCAGATCCCGCCTTCGGCGCGGTAACCGATCATTTTCCAGGAGACGGCGTCGCGATTGCCGCCGTTGGATGGGTCGGCGTAGAAACCTTCGAGAGTGTGCTCGACGAGCATTCGGAAGAAAATTGCATGATTTCGTTCGATCGCTTGGAGCACTATGTCCTGCTGCGCTGGCGCGAGGTCGGCGAAGAGTTGAGCGAATTGCGTTGTTGCTTGCTCATCAATTTTGTTCAGGCCTTGAGCATAGGCTGTCTGATGTGCGGATAATTCGTTGTTCTGGAGTCGCAAAATAAAATCGGTTGCTCCCGCTTCGGCTGCGCCGGCGGTCTCATCTGGCGGAATGATGCGATCGGCGGCGGCGCGGAGCGTGCTGAGCTGTCTTTGCGTCAAGAAGAATATGGACATATTCGCTCTGGAATGATTTTGGCCGAAATCGGGATGAATTGCATCTGGAAGTCCAGAGCCATCGGGCGAATTATGAAACCGGAATCCAACCGCCATGGAGCCGGCTTATGTCTATGGCTTCAGAGCGCGCGTGATTCAAGTTTTATTGCGGTGTGATTCTCCAGGAGATGGGCAAGACCACCGCGGGCTGACTGATATCATCGATTTCCGGGGTGGATTTCTCATGTGTCGGCTGCTCTTGCGCACCCGAGTTGGGAATCGGCTCGGGGCGGGTGGCGTAATCTCCGGTCGTTCCTATCAGAAGCAACGCGAGCCACAGAAAGGACGCGCTGGCGAATATCCACGTCTGGCGCGAACTGTGGCGGACGTGCATAAAAAAGAGGATCACCAATAAGGCTTTAACAACTGCGATGGCGAGGGCAATGACGACGTTCCATCGCCCAAGGTCAATCATGCCGGCGACAACCGTGGCAATTAAGAGAGCCATCAATGCGAGATAGATCAGCAGGTAGGTCCTGATGCTGTCGATTTTATGCTTTGCCTCTTGCATCTCATCGCACCAAATAGAGTAAGGGGAACAGAAAGATCCACACCAAGTCCACGAAATGCCAGTAGAGGCCCATGATTTCGACCGGGGTATGTTTTTCGGGCGTGAATTTTTGGCGTCGAGCTTCAATCAGAAGGTATGTAAATAGGCCGATTCCGATCAGCATGTGTAACGCGTGAACGCCGGTCATGAAGAAATAGAAGACCCAGAATAGCTGAAAGTGCCGTTGTAGCGCGATCTCGTTTTTCCCCGCAATTTCAGCAGCGTGGTGCAGATCACGTGAAATCTCCTTGTCGGGGTGAAAGACATTCGGACCGGGCATGACGCCTTCGTGATATTCGTGGGTGTATTCAGAGGCTTTGATGGCGAGGAAGGCAACGCCCAGAACCAGGGTGATCGCGAGCATGGTCATCAGCAGCCGGTTTTGGCCTAGCTTGGCGGCGCGGACACCCATGGCAACCGTGAGACTGCTTGTGAGAAGGACCGCCGTGTTCCACGCCCCGCTGCTGACGCCGAGCCAGCGGAAATTGTCTACGACCAGGCTTCCCTGATGCCAGGCGGGGAAATAGAGATGGCGATAGACGCAATATCCGCAGATCATTCCGCCGAAGAAGAGAACTTCTGTTGCGAGGAAGGTCCACATTCCGAGCGTATCGGCTTCCACCTGCTGATCGAGATCGTCAAATTGATGCGCGACGAGTTCAGACATTTGAAAAATCCATTTCCTGGTAGTTGTAGGGTTCGCCGGCTGTCGGGGTTTTATCGAAATTGTCCGGGGGCGGCGGCGAAGAAGTTTCCCACTCCAAGCCCGCTGCCTTGAAAGGATTGGGGCCGGCGGCTTCTCCCCACCGCAGGGACCAGAGCAGATAGACGAGAGGCAACACATATCCCACCGCCAGGATCGTCGCGCCCATTGTGGACATCACGTTGTAGACCTGAAATTCCGGAGCATAAGCATAATATCGCCGGGGCATGCCGAGGTATCCGAGGATGAATTGGGGGAAGAATGTGAGGTTGAATCCGATGAATAGGATCACGGCTGCGATGCGTCCCCATTGTTCCGGATAAAGTTTCCCCGTGATCTTCGGCCACCAGAAATGCAGGCCGCCCATGTAGGCCATCACCGCGCCGCCGACCATGATGTAATGG
>PMAK01000157.1 GCA_003153655.1 Phycisphaerales bacterium | reverse complement strand
TACATCTTCAGTTGAACTTTTCTGCGTTTTCTGCTCAGAAATCAAGGTGTTGAGCGGTCTGCTGCTCAACAGGCCGTAATCGGCCTCGCGTCGGATCAGGCTTCCCGGACAGGTGACACGGCGCTTCGCGCCGACGGTCATCGATGGCCGTCTATCCAGGATGCGGTCCGCGGTCTACAGGTGATAACGCCTCTGAGACATTTCAGTGAACCATCTTCGACTAAACGCTGGGCAAGCTCAATCAACTTTGTAAACGCGGCCGGTTTGCGCCCCCAAGATAGCGCGTTTGTAGGCTTGTCCAACTTTCCATCCTTCGACCGGAATCATGCCGAGGAAGAACTGGGCAAATTGAGATTCGGATTCTTTTAGCATCGTGGGACTCACCACATTGATACGCAATCCCTTAGGAAGCTCAATTGCGGCAGCCCGAACAAAAGCTTCCAGCGCGCCCGAGACAGTTGAAGCCGCGACGCCGGCAAAGATCGGTTCGTCATTGAGAATGCCCGAAACCAAAGTGAAGGATCCTTTTTCTTTGATGAACGGGATCGCCTCCTGAACCAGATTGATTTGACCCATGAGTTTGCTTCCCAACGAAAACTGCCACTTTTCAGCAGTGAGTTCCGAAAGCGGAGCAAATGCGACTTGGCCTGCTGCAATGGCCACGGCATCAAACGAGCCGACGGCTTGATAAAGCTTCCTAACACTTTCGCGGTTCTCGATCTCGACTCGAAAATCGCCAGATTTGTGCCCGACCTTGACTATCTCATGGCCAGCACCCGCCAATGCCTTTTGAACCAGTTCGCCGATCTTTCCGTTTGCGCCAATCAAAATAACTTTCATAAAAACTTCACTTTCGGGGTCAAGGTACTTGCTTCATAGGGCCGCCCCCGCTCTATGAAGCACATTTCATCGCAATACTTCAAATTAATTCTGTGTTCTGAGCATGCGATCGACCGATCGGCTCATTTGTTTCAAAATAAATCCAGGCGCCACGCGACTCATCATTTTGAGCTGATTCGCCTGACCTGGACGAATTTCAGATCGATCGGTTTGCATTCCTTTGACGGCGACTTTAACCATGTCTTCCACCTTCATGATCGAAACGCCTTTCATGTCTTCAGGATTAAAGGCACCCAAGAGTTCGGTTTGTGTCGCCGGCGGTGCTAGCTCAAATACCCTCACTTTGGTGTTTTTCAGTTGCACACGAAGAGACTCGCTGAAGGAATGCAGACCGGCCTTGGTGGCGCAATAAACCGGTGAAATGGGCAATGGGACAAATGCCAATCCCGATGAAACGTTCACGATTGCGGCCTCTGATTTTGTTTTCAAATGCGGCAAGAACTGCTTCACCATGCGAATCGGCCCGCTCAAATTGATTTCAATCTCTCGAGTGATTTCTTCGAGGCTTCCAGCTTTGTCGTGAACATTGATCTCACGCATGATGCCGGCGTTGTTGATCAAAATGTTGAGCTCAGGAAATTGTTTGGTGACCTTTTCGTAAAGAGTGGCGATCGCTTTCGGATCGGAAACGTCGCTTTGAAAGGTGTGAATTTTTGGAAAGGCCGCTTTCGCACGGTCCAACTTAGCTTGATCGCGGCCCGTGATAAGAATCGTGTTGCCAAGTGCCGTGAGTTGTTTGGTGAGTTCGTAACCGATGCCGCCGGCACCGCCGGTGATCAAAATCGTATTGCTCGTGAGTTTCATAATTTAATGCCCCCCCAAATATGTGGCCATTTACAAAGTTGCTAGGAAGCTCTCATTTGCAGTGGGAAAAATTGGTTTTCTCGATATTTTCAATAGGCGAAACTGATACAGCGCTTATCCGTTATCACGCCACCACAAGAGAGCGTGCAGATGCGGACTTGCTGGCAAGCCCTTTATCAATCAAGTCCGCTTCGATTTTCCGCGCAAGAGAAGCGGGTACTAGGGCGTTCAAGATTCGGTTCAGCCGGCCTGGAATGACTTTGGAGCGGTTTTTGCGCAGACCGCTGAGGGTCTCAGATACGCACTGCTCGACGCTCATCGGTTTCATCGGCATGGTCTTCGGATCGAGGCCGAACTTATCGAGCACCGCTGTGTTCGTAAATCCGGCTGCCAGCACAGTGACGTAAACGCCAAGAGGTTTGAACTCATAGTGAAGCGCCTCGCCCAGGCTGTGTATATACGCCTTCGCGGCTCCGTCATTTGCCATACGGGGAACGCCGGCTTCCGCACCCATTGCCCCCACGAGGACGATTCCACCCCGACGCCGCTTGGCGAGTTTCGCGCCGAAATGGTGGGTGATGTCCAGATTTGCCACCGTACTGATCCGCAAGGTCGTCCGATGCAACTGCTGATCATGCTTTAAGAACTCGCCGGGATTTCCAGTGCCGGCATTGGAGACGACAAGGCCGATGTCGAGATCGTCAGTGGCGGATGCGAGTTGCCCGATGAAATCCTCCCGGGAGACATCAAGCACGACAACTCGATGCTCCACACCATAACGCTTGCTGAATTCAACGCCTGCTTCCTTAAGCAAGTCCTCCCGCCGCGCAGCAAGGACAACGTTGATTTTTGAAGCTGCGATCTGCCGTGCAAATTCTTTGCCAATACCCGATGACGCGCCGGTGATGAGTGCCCACGGTCCGAACTGTCCTTTATCAAGTGCTGCTTTCTTCATGGTGTCGATCCTCAAGTTGTTGCCCCAAATTCCGTTTCACAAAGCGGCGATCCAATTCTTAAGCCGCTTAACTTCCGTTACCACGACTTCCGGGTCGTTAGCGCCATACGCTACCGCTGCCATACCCTGAAAGGCGGAGAAAACATGAACCGCGAGTTTTCGTGAATCTTCTCCATGCCCGGCGCCCCGGAACTGCTTCTCAAGCCACACCATGGGATCGGTGTAGAGGACTGCGGATTTCTTGGCCAGAGCGCCGCCCTCCTTGTGCAACTCCAAGCACAGGCCACCGAGAGGACATCCTCGGAGCACAATTTGGTCCTTGCTGCGTTGAATGTTGTCCACGAAGGCAAACAGCCGTTCCTTCGGAGAACTCAACCGGTCCCACTCCTCTTGGAGCTCGCGAAACTGCGCCAAGAGCCGTTCCACGACTGCCTCGCCGAGCTCTTCCTTGGCCTTGAAGTAATAGTAAACGTTACCCACCGGGACATGGGCGGCTTCGGCGATGTCGGCCAAGCTGGCCTCTCTGAAACCACGCTGATAGGCCAGCTTCATGCCGGTCTCAATCAGCCGAGTCCGTTTGTCCAATTGCGTTTTGCGCATATTCCGTTTACTAAGTCAGATAACTAACTTACACCGTAGACCTGCTCCGGTGGTTTGTCAACTCGGCGATTCGGTCTGTAATGCGCGGATATAAATGTCCGCTGGTTCCGGAAGGTAGAATTGTCCGCCTCGCCTGCGTTGACCGACTGACGCCCGCAAAAAGCCCTCGACCTGCAACGCGCTGCGGCTGCGGATTGCCCGCCTTAAGGCCAAGCTCAATCTGCCGGATGACCTCTGTGCCCACATGCTTCGCCAAGAAGATGCTCGCGAAGTTGTCGTTCGCCGGGTCCTTCCACGTCGTGGTCGATTCTAACGCCTCGGGCAGCAAGCTGTTCTTGCGCGAAGAAAACCTTGCATCGCGGCCACAGCTCGATACGGAGTAACAAGATTTGAACTC
>PMAK01000241.1 GCA_003153655.1 Phycisphaerales bacterium | reverse complement strand
GAAACCTCGGCAAGTCGGTCTCGGGCTGGGACCAGGGCGACTTTAACTACGACGGGGTTGTGAGCGGCGACGACTTCACATTGTTGGTCGGCAATCTTGGAAAGGCCGCCAACGGAGCGGATGTCACGCTTCCCGCCACAGACATCGCTGCGATCGACGCTTTTGCGGCCGCCAACGGTTTGATGGCGGACGTGCCGGAGCCCGGAAATACGGGTTTGGCTTTGATCGCCGGAATTGGATTTCTCTATCCACGCCGGCGATCCCAAGTCGGCCGCTTATAGTATTAAGGTCGACCGATACGAGTATCGCAGTTTAGATATCGTAAGCGTGAGAGATGGTATAGTCGCCATTTTTTCCAGTCAGCTCTCCCTTCAGAGAAATAGCGATGTGTGCGTCGAGCCCATCGGGTCAAGATACTGTTAGTACACGTCCTGCCCTTGAATTCCCCAACCTGGAACGCCTAGAGTTTGTCGACCCGTCCAGTCGACATCTGTGTCCATCATGTCTTTCACGTTAATCAACTCAACGTGGAAATCGCAAAATCCAGCGACATAGTTCGGATATTTTCCGTAGGTAGAAATTGCATCGGCTGGGATCGCTTCAACGTTTTCGTGAAAAGCGTGTATCTCCATGATTGCGATCTTCTTCGTACTATATTTTGCCATGGTAAGCTTCACGCCGGAACACGCCGCAAGGCCGTTACCAGGCTTTTTTGGGGTGCCCGCGGCTATTTGAATGGCTTGGGGACTGCAAAAAAGCGAGCGGGGGTACCAGTAGCTCGTCCGCCCATTTGTCCCTCCATAGCCAACGAACTGTGCGCCATACCAATTTCCGTTCTGATCTCCGGCAACGGAAACTAAAGCTTGGTCTTGATCATCGGGACAGTGCGCCACAGCCGGACTGGGCCAGAATCTGTTTACGTTCTGCGATGAAAGTGGTGAAAGTGTAGCCATGTTGAAATACTTTCCGAGAAAGCCAGGCAGCGTCGCCTGCCCGGAATATACGTTGGAAGGTGGTTGAATATTGCCATTACTGTCGACAGCCCACCAAGGATTGAGTTCAACAGCATAAGGATTCCATGGGGTGGAATCATTATCGATGTAGCCTTTGTTCCCAAACCGATCCGCATCGCATGGGAAGATGCCTGAATTGTCGTTGACGTACATCATTAGGGCGTTCAATAATTGCCGCTCGTTATTCATGCACTGCAGCCGCTTCGCCTGCACCCGCGCCTTCTGAAGCGAAGGCAGCAGAATCGAAATAAGCAGCGCAATGATTCCAATCACTACCAGCAGCTCAACAAGCGTAAAACCCCGGCGTTCCCTTCGAAAAATCATATCGAATCCTTCCAACTAAGTGATCAGGCCTCCGCGCACAAATCAATAATATGACCCGTACTGTAGAAACACGCCCCGCGTGCAACAATCAATCTTCGCGCTAATCGAAGATTGATCCCGCCTCACAGAACTGACCGGGCAGAACTGACCGCACAAAACTGACATGCTCATCAATCATTGCCGTATCGGACTCTCAGCCGACGCCCCCATCTTCCCACAATAGCGACAGGGGTACATCAATTTCCGACTAGAGTGATCTTTAATTGTGATTACGCTTGGAGGGTAGTACTGTTTCAATCTGTAAGAAGGTACACAGTTGGCGAATTGTCTCGCTTTCGACCTTCCTGCACGTCGGACATTTCGGTGGTATGATAAGGAGAGGAATATGACGAGGAACACACGGATATTCAGNNCGGCGCCTGCGGCTTTGCCATAAGCTCCGCTTCCGCCCAATTCTTGCCGGGTAACGTTTGGCCGAATCCGGATTTGAGCGTTCCGGCCGCCCCAGGGGTGGACCAGGTTTATAGCTATTACAACGTGCCCTTTTATACACCTAATGCTACTGGTGACACCAATCCTCGCCCGGACGGTTGGCACCGCGGCGGAAGTGATTTTGGCGTCACAACCACTCCCAGCTTTTGCTTCTACAACACACCGGGCAACATCGCCGGCGAAGGCACTGCCCCTCCAGGCAACTCCGACGGCTATGCCCTCGAGGTGAGCGACTCCAGCACCGGTGGCTATGGCGAATGGTTCTCCGATTGGAACTCGCTTCCCGCCGCCGTCCTGGCAAACCCGGGACAACCCTTCCAGTTCCGTTTCTTCTACGAGGACAACAACGTCGCCTCCACTGCAAAGCCGGAGAATTCCGACCAGTTCCGCGTCAGCGCCTATTTCGGTGATGCGACTGGCAGTGATGTTCTGAACGCCCCGAATCAACTTGGACCCTCGACTGATTTTATTATCCCGGCCGGTAGCGGCAATGTCAGTACCTGGACCGAAGTCGATGAAACGCTCATCGCCCCCATCAATGCAGCGTCGATGAGAATCACCATCGACTCCGGCGGCAGCAGTGCCGCGACGGGCGATATCTGGGTCAGCGACATTTCCGTCGCTTCCGTCCCGGAGCCGACCTGCATCGCCGGAATCGCCGCCGGATCAATGCTAATGCTGGCCAGACGCCGCCGGGCATAGTCTCGCATTAGAACAGAACGGCCTTAAGGTCACTCAAAGATCGAGTTTCGCTCGATCTTTGAGTGACTTTGTTCATTGATGGATCAACTTCGGCGGCCGAACGAGCAAGATATCGCGCAAACCTGGACTATCGGTTTTCAGATTGCGGGATATTTGATTGTCCGCATTGTTTAGAGTGATACAGTGTTACATGTATTGACGCGTCCAGTTGGCGAACTGCGACGCTTATTACATTCGCATCCATTCCAGATCTCGATCGCTTCACAGGAGGCAACAAATGTCTGCAAAAGAAAGCCGGTTCCATCTCGTGCGCGGAAAATCAAACGCGCGGCGCACCATGCTTGTCGCATGTGCCGCTATGAGCAACGCCGCGTTGCTCTCGTTCATGGCCACCAACGCCCATGCCCAAAGTACTTTCACCTGGACCAGTTCCACCAGCGGAAATTGGAGCAACGGAGCCAATTGGGCCGGCGGATCTCCCCCCACCGTAGCAGCCGATTCATCAGGAGATGTCGATCTCGAGTTTAATGCCTCCGGCACGTACACCTCCAACAACGACCTCGGGACCTACGGGATTTTCAACACGACATTTGACGCCGGCAGCGGCCCGACAACCCTCACGGGTGGCGACATCGATCTGACCAATCCCTCCAGCGAGCCGAACAATCCGACCTTCACCAACAATTCGACGAATCCAGTAACCATCAATAACAACGCCGTCTTTGTCGCTACCAACGCGCAGGGTGATGGAACGCTCGAGCAATTTGTGCTGGCTCCAGGAAGCACCACCACCTTTAACGGATCGATGACTCTCGAGGGTGGCGCTGGCATGACCATGACCAACGGCCAGACTTCCGGCACCGGCGGTCCCGGCGGAACCATGATCTGGACCCAGCCCGTCACTTTTACGAACAACCCGTCCGGCCTTGGCGGCGGCGGCTACTTCCCGTTTCGTATCTATGAGGGAACCTTAGAAATGGGGGGATACACCATTGATAACGGAACCTCCGACGCGCCCATCGAGAATGTTGACGGCGTAAATGTGCTTCAGAGCACCGGCACAAATAACGGCGCCGTCACCGACGTGTATATCGGGCCCGAGGATTACGAAGACGGGCATCCCAACGATGTCGCCGCCTTTTATCTGATTGCCGGCGGCGATAGCTTCAACCAGCCGGTTCAGGTCGGTGACGCCGGAACAATCACCATAGGCGGAGTGAACACCTCCGGCACCGTCACATTCAACGACTTCTTCAAGACACTTCCCACCGACGGCAACGGCGTGATTAATGGCGTCAGCCAGACGATCTACTACAGCGCCGCGGCAGGCGGAACCGTATTGCAGAATTTCCAGCTGATCCGCGGCGGCAGCGGTGGCGCTTGTGGTGCAAGCGTCGACAAAATCGGCGCCGGCACGTGGATCGTCGCCGGAGGCGGCGATAACAACGCGGGTGAGCAGGCCTATATCGGCAACACTACGGTCAGAGATGGGACGCTGGAACTCGCATACGACGATACCGGTACTAATTCTGTCACCCTTCCGGCTGCTGCACTCTCAGCCGGCGCACCATATTACCAGAGCGGAGACGATGGCGGCAGCCTCGGTTACAACGCCCCGACCAATGCCGTCCAATTAGGCGATAGCGGCACACTGCCCACGGATAACATCGCGCTGGGCACCTTGATCAATGGCGGCGGCACCATCAGGCAGGTGCTTCACAACATCAACGTCAACAACGACAACCCCAGCGGCACGACCACCATCGGCGCGGGCGACAACAGCACCGGAAATTTCTCCGGAAACATTTTGCTCAATAAGAGCGTCGTGCTCACCAGCGGAACCGGCGGCGTCGCAAACTTCAGCGGCATGATCACCGGCGTTGGCGGGATCACTGCCGGCGGAACGGGCACGGTGAATCTCAGCGGAGTGAATGGTTACGGCGGATCAACGAGTATTTCCAGCGGATCGACATTGGACTCCGCCGTGACCGGCGCACTCCCCACCGGCACGCACGTCACCAACAACGGTTCTCTTGTGGTCAATGGAAACGCAACCCTCGGATCCCTCAACGGAACCGGCAAGCTCTCCATCTCTCCGGCCTCAGGATCCAACAAAG
>PMAK01000045.1:13284-25079 GCA_003153655.1 Phycisphaerales bacterium | reverse complement strand
ACCTTCGGTTCCGTAGACCGACGCTCTATCCAATTGAGCTAAAGCTGCTCGATTTTCCGAGCCCGCAATCATTCAGCATCCCCAAACGCGTGTCAAGGTTGCTTTTAAGTCCCGCACCTCACAAACTGCCCTCAATTATGTCCCTCTATTCCATCGAAACCTACGGCGAACTCCGCTCGCAACTCCAGCAGGAATGGCTCATTGCCAACGGCATCGGCGGCTTCGCTTCCGGAACCATCGTCGGATGCAATACCCGCCGATATCACGGCCTCCTCTGTGCCGCGCTCCTGCCTCCCGTCGGCCGCGTCCTCATGCTCAATCGCCTTGGCGAGGCACTCCGCATTCAAGGCACGGAAGATCGTTTCATCGAATTCGACATCAACCAGTTCGGCGACAAATTCCATCCTCGCGGCGATCGTTTTCTCCGCCGCTTCGATCTCGAAATCGCGCTCGCCCGCTGGGAATACGAAATCGACGGCATCCGCATCATCAAGGAAATCCAGATGCCCTGGCAAAACAATGTCGTCGGCATCCGCTACACCATCGACCCCGGCAATCAGGCCGTCGAACTCTCCCTCATGCCTTTCGTCCGCATGATGGATTTCCACGCCCTCCGCCATGAAAAAGTAAACTTCGAAGAATCCCACGGCCCGCGCACCTGCTCACTCAAGCTCGATACAAACAAACTCACGATGACCGCCGACGCCGGCTCCTTTCACCCCGGCCCCGATTGGTGGTACGGCCACACCTATGCCGTCGAAGCCGAGCGCGGCATGGATGACAAGGAAGACCTCTACACCCCGGGCCGTTTCGTCTTCAGCACCGCCCGCCAATCCTCCATCACCCTCTGGGCCGGCGTCGATCCCCTCGGCACATACAACTGGGATCAGGAAATCGCCCGCCGTCGCGACAGAATCAAAATCGCGCCGGAGCAATCCCCCGCCATCCATCGCCTCACATGCGCCGCCGATGATTTCATCGTCGCCCGCAAAACGCCGGATGGAAAACCCGGATCGACCGTCATCGCCGGATATCCCTGGTTCGCCGATTGGGGCCGTGACACGCTAATCTCCCTGCCCGGCCTGTTCCTCCACACCGGCAGATTCGACGAAGCCAAGCAAACCCTTTCCGTCTTCGCCCAATACATCAGCGAGGGAATGATCCCCAATCTCTTCGACGACTACTCCAATCAGCCGTCGTATAACACGGTCGATGCCAGCCTCTGGTTCATCCACGCCGCGTTTGAATATCTCCGCCTCTCGGGCGATTCCGATTTCTTCGAAAAAATGCTGCGCCCCGCCTGCCACGCAATCGTCGCGGGCTATACACAGGGAACGCGCTTCCACATCAAGGTCGATGCCACCGACGGCCTGATAAACCAGGGCGATGCCGGCACGCAACTCACCTGGATGGACGCCAAATGCAACGGCGTCTGCTTCACCCCGCGCCAGGGAAAAGCCGTCGAAATCAACGCCCTCTGGCATCACGCGCTCCGCCTCATCGGCGACAACGCCCGCGCCGATCGCGTGGCCGAAAGCTTCCGCAAAGCATTCTGGCTAAATCCATTTCGCGGTCTCGCCGACGTCGTCAACGGCTCGGTGCGCGACACCGCCATGCGCCCCAACCAGATTTTCGCCGTCAGTCTCCCCAACAGCCCCCTCACGCGCCCCCAACAGGAAGCCGTCGTCGAAGCCGTCCGACGCGAATTGCTCACCCCCGTCGGCCTGCGCTCCCTCGCCAAGAGCGATCCCAACTATCACGGCCGCTACACCGGCCCGATGTGGGAGCGCGACGCCGCCTATCACAACGGCACCATCTGGGCGTGGCCCCTCGGCGCATTCCTCGACGCATACTTGAAAGTCCACGACCGCTCCGAAGAATCAATCGCCCAGGCCCGTCGATGGCTGGAGCCGCTCCTCGATACCCTGCAGCACGGCTGCATAGGCCAGATCGGCGAAATCTTCGAAGGCAACGAGCCCCACCGAGGCGTAGGCTGTTTCGCCCAAGCCTGGAGCGTCGCCGAAGTCCTGAGACTCGCGGTAGAATTAAAAATGTGAACGCCCGAATTTCCAGAAGAAGTTTAGCCGCGTCGCTTGCCTGCGATGAGCTATGTCGAATCGCGACGTGCGTTTTTATCTCTCTATTTATCTTCTGCATCCCAGTCCGCGCCGAAACGCTTTCTCTTCCCTTAAAAGGTTATTTCCATCCAGGCCGCGCTATGCCAATCGAGTGGAACAATCTCTCCGCAAGCGGAACCATCCAACTATCCGCAACAGGCGCGATCGCCTCGCGCATACAAACCACCGGCAACCCACACGGCGTCTTCCCCTGGCTGGTCATCGATCAATACCCAACTAACGCCAGTGCAACTTTACCCCCTCTGCATCCCCTGGAAGATTCCGACTGCCTCATCGCCAGCACGCTCGAAGATGATTCGCCCGCGGCAACCCTCTTCCCAGGCCGCCGCCAAATCCTCCTCCATCCGACAAATATTCTGGAAGGCCCCGAAATGGCCTGGGAAACGCTCGACGCTATTCTCCTCACGCCCGAAGCCCTCGCGAAGGTTCCCGCCGCCACCCGCGTCAATTTATTCACCGCTGGCGTCGAGCTCGTCGCACTCGCCGATACCCGTCCCGATACAATTCTCCCCTGGCAAAAAAATGGCCGATGGTGGATCGCCTCCTCAAATCTCCATCTCCCACCAACAATCGACGCAGATGTCTACGCCCCAACCGACGGCTGGACCGCCGGCCGGAGCAGTGAATTCCGGCGCCACCTATTTCTCCTGGGAACGATCTACGCACTGGTCCTCGCCGGCCTCGCGCTATGGCGATCCCGCGCGATGCCAACGGCGATTGTCACGGCATCGATCGTCGCATGTGCCATCTTCTGGCTCGACAACAACACCTGGTCCCCCATCTTTCGTCGCGATACCGTCATCAGCGTCATCGACAAAACCGCCATCGACGACCATTGGACTTATCAGGTCTCCCATCGCGCCGCCGATTTCATCGTCCCGTTTGACGCATCAATTCATCCGGTCTCTATGGATGGGACAGACTTGCAGATGATGAACCTGACAATCGACTTCGATCAAAACGCGCGCCCCCTCGGCATTTCCGGCCGCTTGCTCAAGGACGAACCGCTCGCTCTGATGACTCGCCATTTCTCGACTCCATCTGCGCCAAGTTCAACAACGAATCCGCCAACAACACCCACGCGTTTTCTCGCGGCTGATCCAATCTATCGCGGCTTCAAAATTCAAGGCGAACTCACCAATCCAACGCCCGATGGATCCTGGCCAGGCATCGTCCTGCAAAATCGCTAATCTGGAATCTCAATCAACCTTCACAAAACTATTCGGATCATCCCACTGCGTCGCCGTGAACGACTTGGTCTTGTCCACGATGATGTTCCCGTCACCATTCACCGAGATTGCATAATGAACCATCGCCACTTTCGCCGGACCCTTCGTCACGTTCCCCGCGATGTCATAAGTCGCATGATGCCGCGGACACTCAAAGGTCGAATTATTCTCCGCGTTAATGATCGCGCCCCGATGCGTGCAAACGGTGGAGATGGCATAAATCCGCCCCGCATGACGAATGACCGCAACCTTATTCGGTGCCTTCATCCATGTGTCGGTGATTCCATCAGCCGTGTAATTCGATTTCGGACCCACGTCCAGACCGGCTCCGGTAGCCGGCGCATCCGCCAGCAATTCCGTTGCGCCCCCAAGCCCGCACATGCACGCCGCGCAAGCCATCGCCGCGACGAATTCTCTTCGGTTCATCTGCGTCATCTTCAACTCCTGCAAAGGTTTTCCTGCCGTTTGATCCGCTCCAACCGACGCCCAAATGATAGGCAAAGACGACTGGCTGGTAAACAATCCCTTTATCCCGGTAAAATAGGGGGGCGGCAATCCAGAGTTCAGATCCTGCGGGGATCGCATTAAGCCCGCGCTAACGCCTTGACGACGAGGCTAAAGCACCGAAAGTTAGCGTCCATCATCAGGCGTCGGAAAGGGCATCGATCACGACCCAAATGAATCTGCGGGAGCAGGCACATATGAGCCGAATCAACGACACCGAACGTCAAGCAGCCACCACGCGTCCTCCGGCCTCCGCGAGCGCGCGAAAAAGAGTCCTCATCGTTGACGACGAAAAAGACATCGTCGATCTCCTCGCTTACAACCTTGGCCGCAACGGCTACGACACCCTCGTCGCCGGCGATGGCAACGTCGCGCTTGACCTCGCTGGAAAGAATCTCCCCGACCTCATTATCCTCGATCTCATGCTCCCCGGCATCGATGGCACCGAAGTCGCCCGCCGCCTCAAGGCCGACGCGCGCACCGCCAATATCCCCATCGTCATGCTCACCGCCAAAGGCGANNGCCGACGACTACGTCACCAAGCCCTTCAGCATGAAAGTTCTCCTCGCCCGCGTAGGCAGCGTTCTGCGTCGCGCTGAGGCCGGCCCAGGCGCGCCCGGAGAGGGCGGCATGCTCCGCGCCGGCCCGCTCAGCATCGACACCCTCAAGCACGAAGTTCTCGTCGAAGAAGAACCCGTCAAGCTGACGCTCACCGAGTTCAAGCTCCTCTCCGCGCTTCTCAGCGCCCGCGGCCGCGTCCTCACGCGCGATCAACTCATGGACAAAGCCATGGGCACCGACGTCTTCGTCACCGACCGCGCCATCGACGTCCACATCACCGCCATCCGCAAAAAACTCGGCACCGCCAGTTGGCTGGTCAACACAGTCCGCGGCGTAGGCTACCGTCTCCGTGAATCCTCCGAAGACAACGACTAAAAGCCCACGGTGCCACCATGGGATGCATCGAAACATCAGCCCAATCATCAAATTGATCTTGCAATGCCACACCGCGATTTGATAATCCCACCATGCGTCCCTGGTTCCTGCTAACTCGCCTGCTACTCCCGATACTGGCCACAAGCATCGTAATCGCCCCGATCCTCGCCCTCGCCGCCAACGCTCCCGAGCAATACCGAACCCCGGCCATGCTCGCCCTCTACACGCTATTCGCCTCTCTCATCCTTGTCTCCGCAAACGCAATGCTCCGCCGCCGAAGATGGCTTCTCCCCAGCCACCGCCTCGAGCAAGCCGCCGCCCGGATGGCCCGCGGCGAATGGGATGTCCGCGTCCAACCTCACGGCGCCGAAGCAATGCAACGAATGGCCGTCAATCTCAATCAACTCGCCGCACAGGCTTACAAACAACTCTCCGATCTCCAGCAGCAGCGGGGCGGTCTTCAGGCTCTCGTCGATACCCTTCCCGATCCCATCCTCGCCATCGACCCGCGCGGACGAATCACCCTCATGAACGCCCCGGCTTCCAAGCTCCTCTCTCTCCAACCCCAGCAAGCCATCGAACAAAAACTCCTCGGCGTAGTCAACGACGAACAAATCGTCGAGCTATACGAATCCCTCATCGGCGCCGGCAAACCCGCCGGCGCCACCACGCTCCTCCACCGCGAAATCCGTCTCGTCCGCAACGGCCTGCGCTGCACATATCAAGGCGTCGCCACCCGCGCCCCCGGCGGCGGGGCTCTCCTCGTTTTACGCGATGTCAGCACGCTGGCCGGCGCTGTCCAGATGAAGACCGATTTCGTCGCCAACGCTAGCCACGAATTACGAACCCCCATCGCCGCCATCAAGATCGCCTTCGAAACCCTCCGCGATGTCTATCACGAAGATCCCGTCCAAACCGAAAAATGTGTTTCCGTCATCGACGGCCATCTCCGCCGTCTCGAAGAAATGCTCCGCGATCTGCTCGATCTTTCGCGCGTAGAAAACGCCGAGCTTCATCCTCATGCCGTGAAGGTCAAAACCTCCGAATTGCTCGCGATCCTCAGATCAACGATGGGAACCGTCGCCCGTCAGAAAAACGTCGAGCTTCGCCTCGGCGACGGCGATCCAAAAACCCCGACCGAAATCCGCACCGACAGCCGTCTCATCAACCTCGTCTTAAAAAACCTCGTGGAAAACAGCATCAAATTTACTCCCGCCAGCGGAAGAGTCACCGTCTCCATTCACCAGTCTGAACCCGCCGCCGGCGCGGAAGGCGTCGTCACCCTCACCGTCGCCGATACCGGCATAGGCATCGCCCCCGAACATCTCGACCGCGTCTTCGAACGATTCTATCAGGTCGATTCCGCCCGCAGCGGCAGCGCCGGACGCGGCACCGGCCTGGGCCTCGCCATTGTCAAACACGCCGTCCACGCCCTCGGCGGCGAAGTAGGCCTCCAATCCACGGTCGGCGTCGGAACAACAGTCACCTGCGAATTTCCCCCAAGCCCGCACCCCTCACCAGATACAAATACAGAACCCGCCATCGCCTGAGAGACGCTCAAGTCTTAAGGTTTAGCCGCGTCGTTTGCGACGCGCGCCGGTGAACGCGATCCGTCCGGTGGAAAATATTTCCCGAGCACCACCACAAGCACCCCAATCACCGCAAACCCCATCTCCTCATCCGCAAACGCCAGCCAATACAACGGCGCGGCGATCACAATTACCGCCAGCACCCGGCCCATCGATCGCCGCGGTCCCACCATCCGCAGCCACACATACGCCGGAAAAATCAGCCCATAAAACCCAAGAAAACACCGATAAACCAATTCCCCCATCGGCATCCCATTATAAGTGCTCGGCCCATCGCTAAGCACCCCGAGCAGCACCGAGATTACCAGCAGCGCGCTGAAGCCCAGAAATCCCCGCATCGAAATTTTCTCGCGCGTCTGCCCGATTTGCCGCGTGTGCAGCGCAACCGTCAGGCAGCTCTGCACGATTAAATATCCGCCGAGAATCATCGCCAGTTGCGGATACCGCACCCGGTCCAAGCCAACCACCAACCATCCGCTGTACGCCACGGTGATCAGCAGCATCGCCGCAAAGATCACGCCGAATCCCACCAAAAAAGCAGCCCGTGCCTCCGCTCGTCCCATCGCCCGCCGCGCTGCGTGAAAAGTCAGATCCAGCCACGGGCAGCAAAGAAAGCCCAGCATCCACGCCGGCGCAAGCCACAGATTGTTGATCGGTGAAATGCTCGTCCCCAAAACCGGATGCGCGACATAAGGCAACTCATGCCGTAAAAATCCCCAACCAATCAGCCCCGCGCAAACAACCAGCGCCAAACCCGTCGCCAGAAATTCCCCGCCGCGCCGCCAGTGCAGAACAATCCAAAAAAATAAAAATACGCCCGCTACCGCCATCCCCGCATGTGGCCCGGCGATCTGCCGAATGATCCAGGCTGCGAAAAACGCGTGGAACGCAATCGCGATCAGCGAATACCAGACGAACGCGGAACGATTCTCGCCGATGATCACCCGGCTTTGCCGCTCATCCCGCAGCATCCAACCCATTGCCATTGCTCCGACAATGTTCGGAATCGCGAATGTGATGACCCCGGCAAACCCCAGTTCCCGCATGATCAGCACCGGCAAATACATGCCAATGCACCACGTCCACGACATCGCTAGATAGATAGCCCAGCCCGTGACACGGGCCGCGCTGATGAGATTGCTTTGTGCTGGTGATTCGTCCACGAACCCGGAAGTGTACGCGAGATTATTTTTTGGAAATACCCCAGATCACAAAAACTAACTGGAAGGCGACCTATTCCCTATCCGGACGATGCGGCGCGATCAGGGCAGGCCGACCCGCCCCTTTTCTCCGCGCATTTCTAAGCTTGTGCTGCTCTTTCGGCGTCACATGAAACGTCGCCTGCGACCGGCCCACGCGCTTGTCCCGTTCCCCCGGCGTCGAAACCTGCTGCAAAATCTCCATGTCCAAGGTCACATTGAATTCCCCAGACTCCGCCAGCAATTGCCGCACATTCTCCCGCGGTGTCATCCGATAAACCGCCGGCCCGAAACACGGCCGCAAAAACGTATATTCCAGATGTTTACACACGACGGTGTAATCCCCGCCGCAAATCCCAAAAACGTACATTCCTCCGGCAATCTCGCTATTCGCGAGCAATGCCCCGCCCGCCATTGCCCGATACCAATTCCGATTGAACCGCCGGAACGGCAGGATCGCGCCATACGTCTCCGCGCTGATCTGCTTGATCCGAATCCCGCTGAAAAAAGCGTATGGCAGCCAGATCAGCGAACAGACGCGCTGCCAGAAATTATCCCGCACCGACAACCGGCTGACGAACGCCTCGATCTTGTCGTACCATCGCGACAATCGCCCGATCGGAAGCCGGGCCGATATCGGTCGCTCTACGCGCGCGACTTTCACTTCTTCGGTGGATACCTGGATCGTACTCATGCGGCTGGCTCGTTCGTCCTTACCTCTTAAGACTTCGTCGAATTATAGGCGAATTCAAGACCGATTCCGGATAGAATTCCGCATTATCTTAGTAAGGAGCCAAAATGAACGCCACTACAACCCAACTGGAATCCAAAATCCGCGACGGCAAAATTGTTCCCGGAATGTCATTCCAGCAAAAAGTGTGGGCCATCACCGCCACCATCCCGCACGGCCGCGTCATGACCTACGGAGACGTCGCCCGCCGCTTGAAAACCAACGGCTATCGCGCCGTCGGCCGGGCTCTCCACGTCAATCCGTACGCCCCAGGAGTTCCTTGCCACCGCGTAGTTGGAAGCGACGGTAAACTGACTGGATTCGCCGGCGGCCTCCCCAAAAAACGCCGACTCCTCGAAGCCGAAGGCATCCATTTCGCCGGCTCCCGCGTCGATCTGAGCCGCTCCCGAATGGCCAACTAGCGAGGAATTCCTTACCGACGAAAATAGGCCTCCTCGATCAAATCCGCTGTCTTTTCAAGCGGCTTCTGTCCCTCAAATCGTTTCTTAACAACGAGACAATTTGCACGATGAATCGGGTCCATCGCCCGTTCCAGCGCCACCGCCGCTCGCCGCGCCGAAAACTTTTGTGCCGGCAAAATCTCCGCCACCCCCAGTCCCTTTAGTCGCATCGCATTGTCCGCCTGATCAAATCCCATGGGCGCAACCAGTTGCGGCACTCCCGCCGCCAGCGCCTGCGACGAAGTTCCAATCCCCCCATGATGAACAATCGCCGCGCACCGCGGCAGCAGCCGGCTGAACGGCGCATATTTCACATGCCGAATCTCCGCCGGCAGATGCTCGGGCAAATGCCGCTCATGCATCGACACCAGCAAACCCCGCCGCCCCAGCATTCGGCACGCTTCCACCGCCGCGTCAAAAAATCGCTCCCCGTGCCGCATCGCGCTCCCCGGCGTGAACGCAATCGGCGGCTGTCCCGAATCTAAAAATCGCTCCAATAGGAAATTGATCGGTAAAATATCCGCCTCGTCATACAGCGGGAAACCCGTCAAAATTGTCTGAGCCGGCCAATCGACGGCCGGCGGCGCAAACCACTCCGGAAACAACCCAATCACCCGATCCGGCGAATGAATCCATCCGCCCAGAATGCGTCTAACTGGCCCCAATCCAATCGACGCCCGCAACTTATTCACAGGTCCGCCAAGCGCCGGGTCTATCACCAGCAAATCTACCGCCGCAAAGATCAGCCGATTCCAGCCCGCGGGCATCCAATCCGCCAGAGGCAGCGGAGGCGTCTTTGCCGGCTTTTGGTTGCTCCGAAAAACCGATGGCGCGAGATGAATGGTCACCGCCGGTACTCGGAGCACTTCCTGCGCAACCCGACCAGCCAGCACCAGTGATGAGAGCACCAAAATCGTTCGCCCCGACTCGCAATTGTCGGTTATGGCCCGGTAATAATCCCCGAAGAATTCCGCGGTGGCCTCAGCCATGACCTGAAATCCCTTACGCGGGTGCCACAGTTCCGCGCGGGATGAATGACGTTCGAATTGTTCTGCCGTTCCGATCGGAACAAATTGCAATCCCACCAACCGAGCCAGCGGCTCGTACATAGCCGGCGCGATAAACCGAACTTCATGCCCCCGCGCCAGCAGCGTCCGCCCCAGCCCCAAAAACGGATGCACATCCCCGTGGCTCCCAAGCGCGGCAATCAAAATCCGAATCGGCGAAGCAGACATATCCAATTCATATTAAGCCNNTCACCCGGCATGTTCCGATGATGAAGCGCAACCAACCCCGTTTCTTCTCCAATCCTCTATCCAGTAAATCCCCCTCAACCTCCTTGCAAACCCTAGTACCCGTTCTTAGACTTTGCGGCCTTGTTTCCCATGCTCAGTTTTCTCTCAACGTTGCAGCCTTTGGCGGATGCCGGCTCGGGCCTTTACCTGATTGAGCCGATGGTCATCCTCATTCTTTGCGCGGCGGGAGGTGTAGGCACCTTCCTGCTCCTGCCCGGACGAAGACAATCCCCAAAATTTGGCAGCCTCCTGCTCATCCTCGCCGGGTTGGTCTTCGGAATGATTCTCTTCCGCACGGTTGTCGGCCGCGCAAGTTCCGACACCGGCCCCTATTTCTGGATATTCTCTGCCATCGCCATCGTTGGCGCCATCCGCGTCATCACTCATCCCCGCCCGGTCTATTCTGCCCTCTATTTCGTCCTGACCGTCTTTGCCAGCGCCGGCCTCTTTATCCTGATGTATGCCGAATTCATGGCTGCTGCCCTCGTCCTCATCTACGCCGGGGCCATCCTCATCACCTACGTCTTCGTCATCATGCTTGCTGCCTCCGCCCAAACAGTTGGCGACCGTTCCCCATTAGCCGGCTTGGCCGAGTGCGACACCCAAAGCCGCGAGCCCTTTACGGCCGCCTGCATCGGCTTCGCCCTCATGGGCGTGCNNTCCACGTTGCCGCTGCCCAGATCGGCGCTTCCGCCGAAGAGCAGGTTCATGGTTCGACTCAATCAATCGGTCAATATCTCTTTCAGAATCAAATGGTTAACTTCGAGTTGGCCGGCCTGATCCTGACTGTCTCCATGGTCGGCGCCATCGTCATCGCTCGCCGTAAGGTGGTAGACATTAATCAGCGGTTCGAGCCCAGCGTCGAGACCATCTCGGCCAATGCGACGCCGGTCAACGACGATCCGCGCAGCATTCCCGTGTACGGCACGACCAACCCCAAACAAAAATCCTTTCCGCAGACCTGACCCTAGAACTGAACATGCAACTTCTCGCTCTACAACATTATCTCGCGGTCGGGGCCATCCTCTTCGTGATCGGCCTCATCGGATTCATCACCCGCCGCAACATGATCGTCATCTTTCTTTGCACCGAACTCATGTTCCAGGGCGTCATCATCAACCTGATCGCCTTCAGCCGTTACACAAACAACCTGGCCGGCCAGGCCTTCGTGATCTTTATCCTGGTCATCGCCGCTTCCGAAGCCTCTCTGGCCCTCGGATTGGTCATTTTGCTATTCAGAACAAAAAACACGCTCGATGCCGATGCGTGGCGCGAATTGAAATGGTGAGGTAATGGACGCTCTGTTTGCGGTTAAACATTCTTACCTGATTCCGCTGCTCCCGCTGATCGGCGCGATCATCGCCGGTGCGTTCGGCGCGAAAATCCTCCGCGACCAGTCTCACTGGCCCATCTGGATCGGCGTTGCCATCAGCGCCATCATGTCCATCTCCCTTCTCTGCGGCATGATCGGCTTCTGGCACGAAGGCAAGTCCCTCAACATCGTCGTTGATTGGTATACTTGGATCGAAGCTGGCTCCTTCAAANNCACCGGCGTCGGCTTCCTCATCACCATCTTCTCCGCCGGTTACATGAAGGGCGAGGAAGGCTATTTCCGTTTCTTCGCCTATCTCGGCCTCTTCATTTTCTCAATGACATGCCTGGTGATGGGCAACAACTTCATCATGCTCTATCTCGGCTGGGAAGGCGTCGGCCT
>PMAK01000045.1:0-13243 GCA_003153655.1 Phycisphaerales bacterium | reverse complement strand
TATTTCGGCGCCGGCGTCGGCACCCACACCGGCGTCCTCGAACTCGCCGCAATGCCGCTCAATCAGCTCTCGCAAATCCCTGGCGTCAACACGTCCTGGGTCCCCACGGCCATGAAATGGGTGCCGTTCCTCCTTATGATCGGAGCCTTCGGAAAATCCGCACAGTTCCCCCTCTACGTCTGGCTCCCCGACGNNCTCATCCACGCCGCCACGATGGTCACCGCCGGCATCTACATGATCGCCCGTTGCGGCACGCTTTTCGTCTCCAACAGTTCCGCGATGCTCACCATTGCCGCCATCGGCGCTTTCACCGCGCTCCTCGCCGCAACCATCGCGCTTCGCCAGTTCGATCTGAAAAAAGTTTTCGCCTACAGCACCATCAGCCAATTGGGCTTCATGTTCGTCGCCGTCGGCTGCTTCGCCCCCGTCGCCGGCGTCTTCCATCTCGTCACCCACGCCTTCTTCAAAGCCCTCCTCTTCCTAAGCTCCGGCGTCGTCATGCACGCCATGGCCGGCGAACTGGACATGCGAAAAATGTCCGGCCTTAAACGCGTTCTCCCCAAAACTCACATATTCATGCTCGTCGGCTGCTTCGCCCTCTCCGGCTTTCCGCTCTTCAGCGGATTCTTCTCCAAGGACGAGATCGTCGCCGCTGCCTTCAGCCGCAGCACATTCCTCGGCCTGCTCATGCTCTTCACCGCTTTCCTCACCGCCTACTACACGTTCCGCCTCTATTTCCGCGTCTTCCAGGGCCCGCTGGTCGTTCCATCTCCACCACCGCCGCACGCGCACGACACACACGACCATCAGCAATCCGAAGACCCCGCGCATCACGATGAGCACCATCATCACAATCACGAGCCGATGCTCATGATGCTGCCGCTCGCGCTGCTGACCATCGGCGCGCTCCTCGCCGGCTACATCAACTTCCCGACGGCCCATCTCGGCGACTTCCTCGGCACCAGCCCATCGCTGACAGCGTCCTACGAAATGGCCTCGACTCATGCCGTCATCGTCCCGCACCTCGCCGAAGGATATGGCCAGATCGCCGAAGCGGCTGAGCGCGAACCCATGATCTCCGGCCTGATGGTCTTCAGCGGCGTAATTTCCATCGCCGGCATCCTCGCCGCCTTTGTCCTTCACCTGAAAAATCGCCCTCTCGGCGACAAGCTCGCGGAAGATTTCGGCCCGATCACCCGCCTCCTCGAAGGCAAATACTACGTCGATGAGATTTACCAGGCGATCATCGTCAATCCCCTTCGCGCGATCGGCGAATTCTCCTATCGCTTCGACCGCTGGATCATCGACATGCTCGTGAATATGTCCGGCTGGATCTGCCAGCTAACCGGCTATTTCCTCAAGTTCACCACCCAACGCGGCTATTTACAGGGTTACGGCGCGGCAATGTTTTTGGGCATCGCCGTGATTTTGCTCATGATGTTCATGCACTAAGTTGAATTGAAAAAATGAACAGTCCTCTGCTTATTCTCCTGCTTCTGATTCCCGCCGCCGGCGCGCTCATCGGCTCAATGTTGCCCGTCGCCGCCGCACGGTCCTGGGCGCTGCTGATCAGCCTCGCGACGCTTCTCGTCGCCGTCATTATCGCCTGCTCATTCCAATATGGCGTTCCAGGATTTCAATTCACCTTCGACAACGCGCACCTGGCCCTCCCATTCAATGCCTCGTTTTCTCTCGGCATAGATTCCATCGCCCTCTGGCTGATCCTTCTGACGGCCCTGCTCATGCCGCTGGCCGTTCTCTCCAGCTTCGAATCCATCAAGGATCGCCCGCGCGAATATTACTCCTGGATGCTCCTGCTCCAGGCGGCAATGCTCGGCGTTTTCGTCGCCCGCGACATCCTCGTCTTCTACATCTTCTTCGAACTCACCCTCGTCCCGATGTTCTTCATCATCGGAATATGGGGCGGCCCCGATCGTCGCGGCGCAGCCGGTAAATTCTTCCTCTTCACCTTCACCGGCTCCGTCTTCACGCTCGCCGGTGCGATCTATCTCGGCTATCACGCCAACACCTTCGACATCGCCAAAATCGTCGATTACGCCCGCACGTCTCTCACCGATACCGAGCGATTCTGGGTCCTGCTCGCGCTGCTCGCGGGCTTTAGCGTCAAAGTCCCCCTCTTCCCCGTTCACACCTGGCTCCCTCTGGCTCACACCGAAGCTCCCACGGCCGGCAGCGTCATCCTCGCCGGCGTTCTACTTAAACTCGGCACCTATGGCCTGCTCCGGCTCGCTCTGCCGATCGGAGTCCTGGCCGCTCATGCCGTGGCGTTCCCCCATTCAGTCCACGTCCTCGGCGTTCTCTGCGTCATCGGTGTCATCTACGGCGCACTCGTCGCCTGGGTCCAGACCGACGTCAAAAAACTCGTCGCCTACAGCTCCGTCTCTCACCTGGGATTCTGCGTCCTCGGAATGCTCGCCCTCAACACCTACGGCATCGAAGGCTCCGTCCTCTACATGATCAACCACGGCCTCAGCACTGGCGCAATGTTCCTCGTGATCGGAATGATCTACGACCGCTATCACACCCGCGACATCCATCAGCTCTCCGGACTCGTTCGCCGCATGCCCATCATGGCCTTCTTCTTCGTCCTCTTCACCCTCGCCAGCATCGGCCTGCCCGGCCTCAATGGATTCGTCAGCGAATTCCTGACCATCCTCGGCGCATTCACTTCGCCATACCTCGGCATCTGGTTCGGCGGTTTCGCCGCCCTGGGCATCATCCTCGGCGCGGTCTACATGCTGCACATGGTCGCCTCCATCATCTTCGGCCCGCTAAAAACCCCGGAAGTTCACGACCATGGCCACTCAGTCCCCGGCGACCTCGGCGCACGCGAAATCGCGATCCTCGTCCCCCTCGCCATCGCGGTCATCTGGCTGGGCGTCTACCCGTCAGGCGTCCTCCGCTCCATGAATAGCGCCGTAACCCAAATCCAACAACCAATCCTGACCGCGTCAGATTCACTTAGCGGCGGTGCACAGCACCGCGGGTTAGCCCCGATCTCACAAACAGAACTAGCCCTAAAGCCATGAACGACCTCCTCCTAGCCATGTTCCCCGAAATCGTCCTCTGCATCGCGGCATTGCTCCTGATGCTCATGGGCGTCTCGATGAAAGCCTCCACCCGCCGCGCCGCTCCCGTCGTGGCGATCCTCGCCCTCCTCATCGCGGGCGTCTCGCAGCTCTCAAAATTCGCCGGCAGCGCCCCGCGCGCCGATCTCCGCTGGAACACCGTCCACATTTACGAATTCGCCCGTTACATCAAGCTTCTCTCTTCCGCCATTGGCATATTGCTTGTTCTCCTGGCGTGGCCCAGCAACCGCGACGCCACCGGCGGCCCCGCCCACCACTTCGGCGCTGAAGCCGGCGAATTCTTCGGACTCATGCTCCTCGCCATCGCCGGCATCTTCATCGTCGCCGGCGCGAACGACATCATGCTCCTGTTCCTCGGCATCGAACTCGCCAGCATCCCCACCTACATCATGGTCAGCATCTCCGCTCCCCGCGCCACCGCGCAGGAAGCCGGCGTCAAATACTTCTTCCTCGGCGCGATGGCCGCCGCCATCATGCTCTTCGGATTCAGCTATCTCTTTGGAACCACCGGAACCACCCGCCTTGATCTGATCGCCGAGCACATGGGCGCGCAGTCCGTGCTCAGCACATGGCAAATCCTCGCCGTCGTCCTGCTCATCGCCGGCTTCGCCTTCAAAATGGCCGTCGTTCCCCTCCACTTTTATGCCGGGGACGTTTATCAAGGCGCAGCCACACCCGTCACCGCATTCCTCAGCTTCGTCCCCAAAATCAGCGGCTTCGTCGCGCTCTTAAAAGTCCTCTTCGCCGTCACCGGCGGCACCTGGCACATCGCCCCGGAGATCGTCAAGCTTCTCTGGATTCTCGCCGCCCTCACCATGACCGTCGGCAACGTCCTCGGCCTCGTACAGGTCAACATCAAACGCCTCTTCGCCTATAGCTCGATCGCACACAGCGGCTACATGCTCGTCGGCGTCACAGCCCTCATCAGCACCGCCGACTACGAAATCCAATCCACCGCCCTTCAGGGAATCCTCTTCTATCTCACCGCCTACGGCCTGATGAACGTCGCCGTCTTCGGCGTCCTGATCCTCCTACCGAGTAGACTCAATCAGCCCGCAATGAGCGCCGAAACCTTCGATGACATCGCCGGCTCAGGCAAAGAACACACGCTCCTGGGATTGGCCATGGCCGTCAGTTGCTTCAGTCTCATCGGCCTGCCGCTGACGGTCGGTTTCTTCGGCAAGTTCTATCTCATTCTCCCCGCATGGAAGGCAAACCTCACGTGGCTCGTCATCATCCTGGTGATCAACGCCGCGATCAGCGCCGGCTATTACCTCCGCATCGTCAGCGCGATATTCCTGGGAGTCGAATCCACCGGCCCGAGATATCGCCAGCAGCCCGCCTCCACCGGCACCGGCCCGATCCATCGCCCCGTCCCTGTCCTCGTTGCCGTCGGAATATCAATGGTCGCCATCCTCTGGCTAGGCACGGTATGGCCCGCCACCACGCGACTCCTGACGCGGACAGCTACAGCCGCGCACATCGAACCGGCGACAAGTTCCCCCCTCGCGGAGCGCTAGTGCCCAAGCAATTGAAGTTAGGCCTCGCCGTTTGCGACGCGCGTTTCTCGCACCTTAACCTTCGAATTCTTCCGCGAGGGCGTAACCGACAAATACAAAAACGCCATCCCCACCACGAGCACACCCCACATCATGTCCGGATGCATGTTCTGCATATATTGCAGCATCGTGTGCCCGCTGTCCGGCGAAAAAATCCGTGGAAAGGCCGTCGAAAGATTCTGCCCAAATGTATCCAGATCCGCCGTATTCCAATCGAGCAGACGAATCATGTGCATCGATGCGCTGAACAACGTCAGCAATAATCCCAGCAAAGCCGTCCCCACGCTATTTCCAATACAACAGGCCGACGCCCCGGCGGCATACAACAGATACCGCTCCTGAATCTGCACCGGAAACAGAAAAAACATGATCCACGGCGTAACCATCGCCACCAAAACCCGCCGGTCATTCCGCTTCGCCTGAATCCCAATCGCAATCCCGCAGATCACCAGCAAGACGCCATAAATCGAATTGAAAAACATCTTCGCCGTCACATCAAGATCAATCGCCGGCCACCATCCCTGGTTCGAAACAAAGTGCGGCCAATGCCCATGAATCGCCGGCAGCGTGAACGCAATCTGATCCACCTGCTCCGCCCACCCAAATCGAAGCTGAAAAGTCGCCGGCACATTGCTAGCCGGGCCGGTGACCATATAAGGCCAGTGAACCGATCCATAATGAAACGCGCAATCCCACCAGCACGTGCTGCCGTGAAACAAGCCCATTAACGAAAGCATTCCCCCCGCGGCAATCGCCGCCAAAACATATCGCTGGCTCCCGCGCCGAAGAAACAAAACCGCCGCCGCAATCGCCCCCCCGGCAAGCAATCCCAAATACCAACTGGAACGGTTCTGCGCCAAAAGCCACGGCCAGTAGACCGCGCAAAAAATCAGAATCGCGGCCACGATCATCCAGGTCCATCGCCAATACAAAACCTTCTTAACAAATGTCTCCTGCCCCGCGGACTGAACCGCGCCCCGCGCCGGCATGAATGTCCGCAATAGCCACGGAACAGCGCCGGCCACAACAAGCATCTCCACAATCCAAACCGCCGCCGGCACATCGAACACCCGCGAAACCTTAAACAGATCGATCGGATATTGAGAAACCGTCATCGTCGATTGCGTATCCCGCAGCGTCTGAAGTGTGCCCGGCGGTATATACGTAATCAGCCACCCGGAAGTGATAACAGCCGTTGCAAACCCCACGCCGCAAATCCATCGAAGCGCCGCCCCCACGCGCCCTTGCACCAATGGCCAGATCAGGAAAATAGGCGACACCGAAATCATCTGCCCCTTGAACATGACCCCGATCGCCACCGCCAATCCCGCGGCAAACCACCAATCCAGACTCCCCAGCAGGCAAGCGCACAAATACCACGGCACCGCCCACGAATCCCATTGGAACCACGCATGCGCACTGATAATGATGTCCGCGCTAAACCAGATCATCAGCGCAGCCACCACTCCCTGCCATGTGCCGTGAAATGGCCCATGTATTTCCCCGACGCTCCCGCGAATCACCCACAGCCGCGTCAGAAAAAACGCGCAAATCGCCGCGAAAATTTCCAGTGCAATATTGAAATGAAGTACCGGCGCGTTGAACCAATAATCCCGCTGCCACGCGTCCATTAGCGATCCCAGATTCGGGTCCGGCGGATGATACGCTCGCTGCCATGCCCCCCATTCCCGCATCACCAGCAGCCGCAGCGGCCCGTAATCCAGCCACGGAATCCACTGCGAATTCTGCCATTCCGGCACTTCCGGATCCATCTTGTCATACTGGTTCCAATACCCCTCAGGCCCCGTGGCGATCAGCCCCCAATAAGACCCGCGGGCGGTATCATTCGTGAAACGAATCGGATCGGTAACAGTAAACACCCACCGTCGCAGCGNNCGCGCGCAGCGCATACCCGGTCCACTGTCGCTGATTTTGAACCAAAGGTGCTTCTGCCAGCGCCGGTGGTGTGAGAATCGCTTCCATGTCCAAAAGTATAACGGTACCGACACAGGAAGTTGCAAAGCAACCGTCTGCAATAACCCCGATAAATAACCCCGGTAAAATTAACAAAAAAAACATTGACGGTTCGACCGTCGGCTTTGTACGCTGATATATGTCCGACCAAAGGGTGGCAGTGACGCAATTCCGTCTATTGGTCCCCTGATTGCTCGATCATCCGTTTCCAGGAGGGCAAGATGAATCAGCTTACACCCACGCGGCGTTTCAATTCTCCCCTAATTCATTCGGGTCTTCGCACTCGCCGCATGACACGCATGGCGGCATTATTCGCCGTCGTTCCCGTTCTGTGGGGCAGTCTCGCCCTCGCGCAAGACTTCTGGGTTAACCCCTCCGGCGGTAGTTGGACTAATGCCGCAAATTGGAGTGCAGGTGTGCCCACTAGCAACAATGCCATTTTCAATCTCGGTTCGACCGCGGGCTATACCGTGACGGTGCCGAGCGGCCAAGGCGCGAGCGAGCTGGATGTGGATACCGATAACGTGACCATTAGCCTGGGCGCCTATTTCCAGGTCGCAGGGCCCGAAGGCGGCGGACCCGTGCAAGTTGGGACGGCCTCGGGTCAGAATGGTTCTTTAACCCTCCACGGTGCGACCTTCGGTACCCAATTCGGCGCAAATGTCGGAACCAACGGCGGTATCGGCGAATTGACCACAACCGCGACTGTGGAGACCTTCGAAGGAGCCGGGTTTAACGTGGGGAACGGAACTGGCTCCCAAGGGACACTCAACGTCAACGCAGGAGGCTCCTTGTCTCCTGACTTTCCCGGTCCTTTAGACGTCGGAGAAAACAATGGCACGGGAACCGTTAATATTAACGGTGGCTTCGTGAACAACGTCAGTCCAATATTTGGTTCAGGAGGAACAGGCACGCTTGCGCTAACAAACAAAGGCGCTCTTTCAACCGGAGATTCCCTCGACGATATGGTTGTCGGGGAAGGCGGCGTAGGAACTGTTACCTGTGACGGCAAGTCGTCGGTTACTGTGGAAGACGGAGGTTTCGACGTCGGCGAAGGGTTCGGCAGCCTGAACCCCGCAACCGGCACGGCAACATTCACAAATGGCAGCAATTTATTCGTGGATGGCAATTTAAACGTCGGCATCGGCGTCGGCGGGAATGGCAGTCTCAGCATTCTCTCGGGATCTTCGCTTGATAATGCCGGCCTTACTGTCGTCGTCGGTGCAAACGGCGGCAATGGATCATTTCGTGTCAGCGGCGCCAATTCGCTCTTCCTTTCTTTCAGTACCACGACGGCTTTTGTCGGCCAAGATTCCTCGGGAAATGCTGGCACCGGAACACTCCAAGTCGATACGAATGGAACAATCACGCTCACGAGCACTTTGACCGTAGCCAGCGGCGGAACACTAAACGTCCTATCCGGCGGAACATTGTCCGCCCCAAGCATCAATCTTTCCTCAGCCGGCTCCGTCAATCTCACCGGCGGCACGGTCAACCTCACCGGCGGCACCCTCACCGATGCTGCCCTGACATTGCCCAACACAACCACCCTCGAAGGAACCGGCTCGTTGACGGGCAATCTTTCGAGTTTCGGCGTCGTCTCTCCAGGTGATGCGCCCGGCATCCTGACGGTTGACGGCAATTACACCGAGAACTCCTCCGGCACACTCGATATCGGTATCGGCGGCACAACCCTCGGCACCCAGTACGACCAGTTGAAGATTGACGAAGCTGCCTCGCTGAGCGGCTCTCTCGACATCACTCTATTGAACGGTTTTGTGCCGGCTATCGGCAATCAATTCGACATTATCGCATTTGGATCGGAAACGGGTTCGTTTTCATTAATCGAATTGCCCGCGTTGCCCGCTGGCCGGGCATGGGATACGAGCCAGTTGGATAGTTCGGGAATTATCAGCGTCGTCGTCCCCGAACCGGCTAGCGGCGCGATCCTGCTTGCCGCCGGTCTCGGTTTAACTTCAAGACGCCGTCGTAAATCTCGATGAGGAATCGACAAAAACACCCGCTATTGCACAGTTGCTTCATCATTCAGAATCCGCGTCCCTTCCAATTCCCGAAGACCGCTGCGCACCTTCGCATTCGGAATGAACTCGACATTGGTGAAGCGATACAGCTTGATGATCGTCCGTCCCGGCCCCAGTTGCATCACCAATCGCTCCTGCCGCGGTTGCCCCGGATAAACAGCAAATGCACTGTAGTCGATCGACTTTTCCCCATAGTTACTGATCATCTGTTGAACCACCAGATCTCCCTTGTCGCGCAGCGCCAAGGTCCGCAAACCGACATCACTCAGTCCCAGATTCACCAGGATCGGCACCGAAAACGCCGTGTCATGATCCGATTGGATTTGAAAATTGGCCGTAATTGTCTTGGTTCCCGCATAACTGTTGTACGGGAATTCAATCGTCAATTCATGGTCAAACACCTCTCCCGGATCAAGCGTGAAGCTGAAAACCGACGGCGTCAACAGCCATCCTCGTGGCGCAACCAGCTTTACCATCCCGGCAATCGTTGATTTTCCCGGATTGGTAAAGTGAATCCGCCTCACATGCGGATGAAACGTGGATTCCAGCAGCGGCTTATCCACACCCACGCTCGATCGCATCTGCGCGCTCGTACTGTCAATATCAACCAGGAAAAAAGGCATCGGACCCACATCCAGGCTGATCGCCCCTGACTTCTCAGGCAACACCAGCGGCGTCACATTTCCCCACAGATCAATCCGCGCCGGATGTTCTCCAAGGTTCAGTGCCAATTGCTTCACGCCCGCGTCCTGCGCGCTGCTCCAGATCACCAGCAACCCGTGCCCATTGCGATCAAAGAGAAACGCGTCAACATTGGCGGAGTTCGGCACCTTCCCATGGAAAGTTGCCCCGGCAAGCTGCGTCAGCAACGTCCGCATTATCAAAAACAATTCCTTCGGCTGTGGCGTGACATGATTCCCCGCAGTGCTCACTGTGAACGGCAGCGGCAAATCAATTCGCGTCGCTCCTCCGGCCAGTGCGTAAATCACCCGCTGTGCCAAATCACGAATCTGCACCTGCCGCCCGTAACGCTGATCCAGAAGTTGCAGGCTCAGTGAAAGATTGTGCCCCTCATGGCCTCGAATGTCCTGGATATACAACGGAATCTGGGAAGGAAGCACATCCGGTGGAACCGACAGCGAAACCGTCGCTGGAAGATTGCCGTTCATGTCGTACCAGGCCGGCCACGGCATCGCGAGATCCGGGCTGACAACCATCTTCGCGAACTCAGCGTAAAGAAGGTCATACACCTTTCGCATGTCCGGATTTTGCACGAATTCCGCCGCGTCCCGGTCATCTCCGAATTGCCAACGATCGAGATGATTTGCGTGCCGGGCCACCAGATACGCCAGCTCCGCGCGCCACGAATCTGGCGGCGACTGCAAAAGCCGGCTCCACTCAGGTCCTCCCACGTTGTGCGCTACATCAGGCGGCAGCGCCACCAGGCACGACGTAAGCGTCGTGCCATTCTTCTGCAGCCGTTCAAGCAGATTATCGAAAGAAGCCGGATCGACCTGCTCGATATCTCCAAGCGCGCTCCACACCGCAAGCTTCACGCGCCCCGCTCCAAGAATTGGCAGCAGATCCGGAAGCTGCGACCATCCTTCAAACGGCAAATCCGTCGCGATAACGCCAAATCGTGGATCAGGCTGATAAGCAGTTCCATCATCCGCCAGCCGCACCAGTTGAATATTCTGTTGCCCGACAAAATGCCCCCGGCTGCTCATCACCAGCGCCGCGTTGTACCACCCCGGCGCCAGGTCCGGCATCGGAACAACCAGTTCCTTTAGTCCAGGCCCAAGGTCGTGCGCCTCCGCCATGTCCATCGCCGCGCTGTGTTTGTAAACCAGGCCGCCCCCCGCATCTGTAATCAGAAGCTGCGCCGCCAGATCATCCGTGAATCGGTCGTTGACGAGTACCGAAAGCTGAAGCGGATCGCTCCGTCGAAACACGTTCCCCGGATGATTGGTACTCAGCAAAACTTCCGGAACCTGCGAGATATTCACATCGTCAAACCACGCCGAGCCATAAATGTCCTGATCAAACAGCGTTCGCGCACCCAAAGTGCTGGGTGCGTAAAAGCTCGGCTGAAGAAGCTCAAGCTGAACCGCCAGATAGGCGGCCCCGGGATCCTTCGCCTACACTTCTATCGATAGCTCGTGCCACCCCTCCCCCTCGGCCTTGGCGGCGTAAAGCTCCGAATGAACGGTCGAATCTTTGATTGGCTCGCCATCAATGTTCGTGAAATACGCAGTCAGCCGCGCCCGCGCATGCGGCAAAACACTGGTCTGCACAAAGCAATCAACCAGATAATGCGCCCCGGAATGAATCGCCAGTTGCTTCGGATCATACCGATAGATCAGCGACCCGCCGTTCAGATCAAACCGGAAGCTCCATTGCCCGCTCCGCGCCAAATCGTTGCTCAGCCGGCCATTCACGTAATTCGGAAGCCCTGCCCCCCCAACTTTCATCCAATGCATCGGCAGGTCTTCCCGATTCCCAAGCCGCCGTTCCTCGAAATCAATCAACTTCAGAACGCGGCTAAGGTCCGGCGGCGCCGCGGCGGCGCATAACGACGGCAAAAAAGCGGCGAAAATGAAGAGACTTCGGGCGCGCATGGTCCGATAATCCTATTATCGGCTGAATTGGCGGGGGACATGAGCCGGAGCAATGGCCGACCGCAACGACAAAGGTAAGCGTCGCGACGGCCCTGGTGACTGTCGGCCTGTTGGCGCGAACAGACGTCACAGTCGCGGCATGGGAAATGTTGCTTGCTCCAGCCGAACCGGACGCCTCAAGCACGACGCCATTGCCCTCGCGGATCAGCGTTGCCGTTTCGGCGAACCCATCGCCGTTCATCAAGAAGCGAGGATGGATTTCTATCGAAAGGACAATTCAATTTGATGCCTGTTTTTTTTGCTTGAAATTGCACAATATTCGGGAGTAGACTAAATCAGTAAGCGGTTGATGACTGCATCAGTGTTTCTTCACGAACGCGGTCGCAGGTCTTCACACGCCGCCAATGGTCTTATGGCCGACGTCCCGGAGCCAGCATCAGCGGGACTCCTGCTGGCGGCTGGATTCGGATTTATGGCGCGCCGACGCCGTTCTTAGGGAAGTCTTTTAAACCGTCCTGATTCAGAGGAGAAAACAGTGAATAGTTTACGTCAATCGAAGATGTTGGCCGCCGCTGCGAGCTTGGGTATTTCCGCCGCAACAGCCTGTATCGCACATGCCCAGGCGATTTTTAACACACAAGACGACTTCAATGCTTGGTCGGTCATTGGCGGGACCGGCGGGACCGTCATCACCAACGACAACTTTGACAGCGACAACAGCCAATACAACGGCCTCGGCAGCGCAGCAACCGCGGGAGTCGGCCAGGTCGGCGCCAAGGGTTCCGAGCAGATAACCGTCAACGCCCTGAACAATCCCGCCAACCCCGGCTCAGCCTACTACCAAATTGGGGAGAGCAATAACCTCATCACCAGCCCCGACGCTACGGCTGCCTTCAATGGCGCGGACTACATCGCCGTCGATTTCAACATGACGCCGCCAGACAGCGCCGTGACAAATCCGTACTTCGAACTCCAACTCTTCATGAATCTAGGTGGCGTTTTTCAACAATTCTTCGTGACCGATGATTACCTGAACAATAAAGGTACTTTCAATCCAATGGGAATTGGCCCCAATCAGAGTAGCCAGATCAATAATGGCACATACATGACCGAGTATTTCCAGGATGAGTTCATCGATAGCACAGCAATCACCAGCCTGCAAATTGGTTATTTCTTCAACTCCGATTTCAATAGCCTTGCCCCCGACACCTTCAACATTGATGACATCCGCGTCGTTTCACCCGGCTGGAATCACTCCGGCTCCGGAGACTGGAATACCGCGGCCAACTGGACGACCGGCGTCGATACCGGCCTGGCTCCAAACAACCAGGGACTTGAAGCCGACTTCCTCGGCTACGTCACCTCAAACACCACGGTCACGACCTCCGCGACCGTCAACATTGGCACGATTCTCCTGAACGACTCCGCCAACTCCTATACCCTCGCCGCCACCGGCGCGGGCAATATTACCATGAACATGCCAGGCATTGAGCCGGCCATGATCAACGATGCCGCCGGTTCACACTTGATTTCCGCCCCGGTGAATCTCGTCAGCACCACCTGCCTCAACGTCGTTGGCG
The DNA here is from genome assembly GCA_003153655.1 of Phycisphaerales bacterium. GTDB lineage: Bacteria > Planctomycetota > Phycisphaerae > Tepidisphaerales > Tepidisphaeraceae > PALSA-1353. The sequence goes on along the minus strand of PMAK01000045.1, from coordinate 360 downwards.
CGGGCGATACCCTTACCATCTCCGGTGCGATCGCCGGCGCCGGCGGATTGATCATCAACGGTGCCGCCTCTAACGGATTGACTGACTCCGGAGCAACCGGAACACTGGCCGCTCCCTCAATCGGCGTCGATACCGTCATCAACGGTCTCGGAACCGTCAAATTGACTTCCGCCGCCAACACCTATGCCGGCTCAACCGTAATCGACGGCGGCACCCTCATCTCCGCCGTGACCGGCGCACTCCCCACCGGCACACACGTCACCAACAACGGTTCTCTTGTGGTCAATGGAAACGCAACCCTCGGATCCCTCAACGGAACCGGCACGCTCTCCATCTCCCCGGCCTCAGGATCCAACAAAG
>PMAK01000130.1 GCA_003153655.1 Phycisphaerales bacterium | reverse complement strand
TAACACAGTCGCTCTGCGGCTCCCGGTTTTCTTGCGACAATTTGAAGATGGCTTGCCTTCGCCGCTGATGTGGAGTCTTTGGATAACTCGATCTCCAGTTCCAGCAGGCGGTCGAACGCACCTTCAACCTGAAGCAGTTGCTTGAACGTCCGCACCGGCAGAATCGTCTTGCCCGTCAATTTCACGACCTCAAACCCAGTTCGCTCGAAGAGCCGGCGCAGATCGCCGGGAGTAAAAGCTGTCAATTGAAAGCGTTCGCGCTCGTCGTTGGTTAGCCACTGGGTTCGGCTGGTTTTGACGAACGATTCGAGGCCGTCAATATCTCCCTGTTCGAGGAAATGATCGAGAGCGGCCAACTTATTGTCGGCAGTGGCGATGATCGTCCCCCCGTGTTTACAGATTCGGTGCATGTGCCGCACCGCCGAAGCTGCATCGGAGCAGATCGACAGCGGGTCCCCCATGGCGAGGATCAATTCAAATCTTTCTGATTCCACTTCGGATAGATCAACAATGTCGGCAACTTTCAGCGTCGCCTTCTCGGCTTTGGAGCCGAGCGATTGAACCTTGGCCCGCGTCTGCTCGATCATGGCGGCCGCGTGATCGACGAACGTTGTGGGGAATCCGCTCTTGAGCAATTTCAGGCCCCACTTACCGGTGCCGCAGCCCAGGTCGCAGCAGTGCGCGGAGAGATCAGTCGGAAGGTGCGGCCTGATTGCGTGCCAGGTCAGACGGTCATGAAACTCCCAATATGGATCGTCATAGATGGCGTCATATTTCCGAGCCACGCGGTCGTGATATCGGCGGGNNGGCGGGAGGCGGCGTTGGATGGGCGGCGATGTTTCATAGTTTTAAGCGGTCACAGGGTATCATGGGCCATATGGATATCGCGAAAAAACTTTCGGAATTGGGTTGGACATTGCCGGCTGCGCCAAAGCCGGTCGGGGCGTACGTGCCCGCGGTTCGCACCGGAAATCTGCTGTTTATCAGCGGACAGCTTCCCGTCTGGAGCGGCAAGCTGATCGCCGAAGGAAAGGTTCCGTCTGACGTCAATGTCGAGATGGCGAGGAAGGCGGCAGCCCAGTGCGCCGTGAACGCCCTGGCGATCGTTGCGGATGAACTGGGCGGCGATTGGAGCCGATTGGTGCGCGTGGTGCGGATAGGAGTATTCGTACAATGCGAAGTTGGATTTCACGATCAGGCCAAAGTCGCCAACGGTGCGAGTGAACTGTTGCAGGAGGTTTTTGGGGATGCGGGAAAACATGCTCGGGCGACCGTCGGCGTGAATGCCCTGCCGTTGAATGCGGCCGTGGAGGCAGAGTTTTTGTTTGAAGTCTCGTAGTTTACGGATGCGCGGGTTGGGTGGTCGATCCCGCACTAAAGGCACTTGTGAGTTGGTCGTGATATCGGTCGGCGTATTTGCGCATGAGATCCAGGTTCCCTTCAGGAATATCTTTATTCATCTGCTCGGCGCTGATTTTCAATTGCTGGGATTCGGCCCCCATTTGCGCTGACTGCAGCTGGCATTCGGCAATGTCCGTCTTGACGGCTGCGATCGCGGCATCGTTATCGGATTTAACCGTCGCTTTCTCATCATCAGTGATGGGGACTTCCGGGTGAGCTGCCTGCTGCGCGGCGATGGTGGCGCGAGCCTGCGCCTCGGCCTCGGCCTTGGCAGCATCATCTTCCCGGCTGCGGGCATCTTTAGCCGCATCGCGGGCGGCTTGCGCCTCGCTCTTTTTATTGTCGATGTACCTGGGCCGATCGCCTGAAGATATGTCCGACGGCGGATTGGCTGCCAGATCGTCGGCGATTTTGGCGTCCGCATCGTGCTGCTTTGCTTCAGCCTGTGCGGCGGTGGCGTCATCGCCATGCTGCTTTGCTTCGTCAAGCGCGGATTGCTGGTCGTCTTTGGCGGATTGGATCGACTCATCACGGTCCTCCGCCGACATCACGCGCACACCATCCCTTTGCGCCTTCTGATACGTCGTCAACCGTTTTTCAGCGTCGGCAAGCTTTGCGTTGTTCTCTTTTGTCTGCGCGTCGATCTGGTCGTTCGTCTCCTTATAAGCCTTATCGAAGAAGGTGAGCGAACTCCACGCCGCCAGGGCCTGCTGACCGAGCCACTCATATTCTTCCCGGCTGATCTTGTGACGGGCGAGGCAGGCCTGATATCGCTTATCGAGGTCCCCCGCCGCCGCGATGCGCATGGCGTCGGTTTGCGATGCCGAGATATCGTGAAGGATTTTGGCGTCTTCATTAAGCCAATCCTTTTGCGTGTCCAGAAATACCTTCAGTTGGTCTTCGGTGAATTTCTTGTCCGCCGGGGGTGTCCACGCTCCCCGCGCGGATATGGCGAGCAATAAAACGACAACTGATCGGGTAACCCAATTTGACATCATACGGCTTCCTCTTTGCCTCCCCATCCTCTTCCAGCAAATCCCAAATGGGGCTGGCAGTCAAGAGATTCGTAGGAGAGTTGCCAGTACAAGCAGTTTACGATATTCGTACCAATATCTTGAAGAAACCGATGGACATCGCAGTCCTGCGACGAAAGCTCCCGGAGATCGGCCAGGGGCATGTCCTGCGTTTTTATGAATCAATGGATTCCTCCGGACGGCAGAATCTGATTCGACAGCTTCAGTCCCTGGATTTTCAAAACATCGCGGATCTCGTGCAGACGCACGTTCGCATCAAGCCCGCGATCGCGCTGCCGGCCGGCATCGAGCCGGTCATTCCCTTTCCACACACGCCGGATGCGGATCGGCGTCAGTTGTATGAAGATGCCCGAAAGCGCGGCGGTGAGATTCTGGCCGAAGGAAAAGTGGGCGCATTCCTGGTGGCCGGCGGCCAGGGAACACGGCTCGGGTACGAAGGACCAAAGGGTGAATATCCTATCACCCCGGTGAAAAATAAACCGCTGTTCCAGGTTTTCGCCGAACAGCTTTTGGCGCATTCGCGGCGGGCCGGGCGGACGATTCCCTGGTACATCATGACCAGCGACATCAACGACATGCAAACCCGCGCGTTTTTCCACAAGCACCATTTCTTTGGCTACGAAGAAGAATCCGTCTTTTTCTTCCAGCAGGGAATGATGCCCGCGTTTTCGATGGATGGAAGGATCGTGCTCTCCGAGCAGGATTCGCTGGCGCTTTCTCCTGATGGCCATGGCGGCAGCCTGCGGGCTTTGGAAAAAAGCGGCGCATTGGCGGATATGCGCCGCCGGGGTGTGGAGCATCTTTCGTATTTCCAGGTGGATAACCCCCTCGTGTATTGCATCGATCAACTGTTCCTCGGATTGCACGAAATCACCGGCAGCGAAATGTCCAGCAAAACCGTACCCAAGGCAAACGCCATGGAGCGGGTCGGCAATTTTGTCATGGGCGACGGCGTCCTTCAGGTCATTGAGTACAGCGATCTCCCGGAATCGCTGGCGACCCAAACCCATCCGGATGGATCACTCCGCTTCAATGCGGGCTCGATCGCCATTCACGCCCTGCGGGTCAGCTTTATCGAGCGGCTGAACGAGGGTGGCCGGCTGGCGCTGCCATGGCATCGGGCGGAAAAGAAGGTGCCTTGCCTGGATGATCGTGGGCAACTGGTGAAGCCGGATAAGCCAAACGCCGTAAAACTCGAGCAATTTGTCTTCGACGCGATTCCACTGGCGAAAAACGCGATGGTTTATTCGACCGAACGGCGGGATGAGTTTTCTCCCGTGAAGAATGCCGAGGGGGTCGATTCGCCAGAGACCTGCCGGCGAGATCAGATTCGTCGCGGGGCAAAATGGCTCAAGGATGTCGGAGTGGAGATTCCCTACCGCGGCAAAGAGCCGGATGCAAAGATTGAGATTTCGCCGCTGAAGGCGGTAGTCGCGGAGGATCTTCGGGGGAAGACTTTGCCGACCAAGCAGGTTAAGGCTGGGGGATCGGTTTACATCGGGGAATAGGATTTTCTTACCGCAGAGATCGCGGAGGAAATCCATTGAGAATGGCAAATTATACGGCTCCCATTTGAATCTCGCGCGCAGTTCGGCGCTTGTTAGGTAGCGCGGGCGTAA
>PMAK01000252.1 GCA_003153655.1 Phycisphaerales bacterium | reverse complement strand
CAGAACGTTACACTTTTGAAGAATATATTAGTGTATGCTTACTTATGGGATTGATTCAACTCATGTTGGGGAAGAGGGTTATTGGCGATCATTGGCCGAAGGGCATTTTTGCGGGGGTAAATGTGTTTAGAGCGTCTTGCACCTGACTGNNATTCAGATGCAAAACGCTCTAGTTCCCGAAATTGCCCATTTATTCATTCATCAGTCATTCATTGGGCCATCAGTCATTGGGGACGGTCAGCGTCTTTAAAAACCGGGTGCTGGGATCGGAATTGATTTGGCTCCGATCGACGATGTAGGCGAATCGCCGGGTGACCATTGGCTGCGGGCTTATTCCGGGGGTCGTACTGCCGACGTTCTGCCAGCCTTGGAGGACGACGTAGACGGTGAATGTGTCGGAACGGGTGGTGATCAGGTTGCTGATGCGGGTGAGCACCGCAAAGTCGGATTGATAGTCCTCGGTCAAACCACTAGCGATGCCCACTGGGGGACCTGCAGAAACCCCAGGGAACGCCGGATCGGGCGGACTCAGTGAACCATTCAGACTGCTTATACCACCGCCAGCCTGTCCACCCTTAGCCGGGTTAAGCCAGCCTTCCGCATTCTGAAAACCAATCGGTGTGCCGGCTAGTACAGTGGTTCCAGCATTTGCGGGAGTGCTGTCAACGACGGCGTTTAAATCATAAATCGATGTAAATGGTCCGTGTGTGATTCGCCATGCCACGATGGCCTTGGCCAGGCTTTCGTTGTCTTTCAAATAGTTGGAACCTGTTGGATCCTCATTTTTCGTAACCATTGGCAACATGCTCAGCACTTTCCATGAAGCCGTGTTGATGTTGATGAGTCCTTCGACGCCAACGTTGCCCTGCGAAGTCTGATCGGAAGCCGTCGCATCGGCTGACAACACAATAGAAGGGATCTGATTCGGTGCGACCGTCGCCTTCTGATATTTACCATTGTTTAGCGCAGCGGGCGTCGTAACATCGCTGATATTCGGATCGAAATTCGGCATATGGGCATCGCTGGGCGACTGCACCGTTAAATAAGAAAATAATTTTCTGCACCACGCATAATAATCCGGCTGCACCCATCCGGCAGTTGGCGCGAGGCGAGCCTGAATGGGTAGAAACCTTCCGATGTTCTCGGCGTTTTGATCCGTAGTGTCGCCGTCGTTATAAGTTGCGTCTGCAAATGAACAATCCATGGGCAGGGAATTGAGTTCAACAAAGTCGGTAGGAGTGTTTCCCTCGCTTGCGACGGTAATTCGATATGCACCGACGAATGGAATATCGAGCATATCGCCGTTGCGAGCAAACGTACCAAAAGGCGCTTGTAACGGAACACCTGCATCGGCGGTCACACCGGTCCCGATTGCAGGAGCCAAGGTTGCGTTTGGCCAGTGGCTGTTAACCGTCAGGCCAACGTTGTAGAGCTGTATCGGAGGAAAATTGTTGATGTAGCTAGCAATAGTCGCATCCTCGCCGAATTTGGGCGTCGCGTCTGGCAAGGCAGGAGCCCAAGGCGGATTCTGGACAGCGGTTGTAATCGGCATTGTGACTGTTCCAATTTGCCGAGACGAGGCGGGAGAATTGAGGGTGGTATATCGCCCAGGATAAATCTGCTTGAACCAAGTGGCAGCGTTGATCCCCTTTTGTCGAACATAGCTCCACTCATTTCCGGTAGCTGCGGTAAGGTCGATTGCTAATCCAGTAAAATCATAAGAGTCGACTGGTACTAGGTCGTTGAGGACAGGTGCCGCAAGCGAACCTTCTCCAAATGTGTTTAGTGGATCGGAACTGGCCGAATAGGCTCCGTCGCTTCGGCGCGGCCGTAATAGCACAAGTTCGCCACCTGTAGAAGTGCCAGTGATCGACGCGCCCGTTGTTCCGCTAATAACTAGTTGCAAGTTTGGAACATAAACATCACACGTATTTGCGGGTATCGCGACTGAGCCGGGACCATTGGTACCGTACCAGATTTGGTTTTGTTGCCCGCCACCAGCGAGAGTCGAATAGAAACTTCCGGGTTCCACAGGCGGCCCTCCCGTGGGAGCGAAGCATGCACCGAACGATCGACATGTGGCGTCAAACGTGGTTAGGGGCGATCCCACACTACCATTGTAATTCTCAAGGATGGCATAACCGTGTGGCGGAATTTTGATCGGATAGCTGGCAGGTAATGGCGAGGCGTTTCCCGGCAGCGTTGGATCGTTCAGGACCTGCATCGGTCCGATGACCGAAGCACCCGCCGCGGTTGTTTGGAAGACCAGTTTTGGATAAGGAGCGCCGGCGATGCGGTTGACGAGACCCACTTGCCAATTGTTTAGAACCAAAATCGTCGGATAGGGGTTATACAACTCAATTGCAACGTACCCCTGCGGATTGATTGTATGGTTTCCGTTGTCGCTGCCGGTGTATGTATTTGCGTATACTTCGCTGATAACAGGCTGTGGAGCATTGCTGTAAACCCGCGCCATAACGGGAGTTTGAACTGCTGGTCCCGGGGGGGTGTTGACCATCGCGTTCAAATAAACCGTTCGGCTAATTACGTTCTGAGAATTATCGCGAAGCCCCAGCGTATTGACGGAAGCAATCGCCGCCCGCAATAGCATCGTATTTTCGGGGTCCATTCGCGTTATGTTGGTGACCGCAGATGCAGTCGTGTAGGTGGGGTCGCGCAAGGGCGAGCGGAATTGGTGCTGTGGGTCGGTGGTGATTGTGCCGGCATTTGGGTCGGGCCAATACGGATCAAAGCTGGTTGGATTTGTATTGATATTGGTGTTGGCCCCAAACGGCGATTGATTGCTTGGATTGCCGGACATCACTGACCAAAATGCCCGGTACAATTCGCGGAATGTCGCGGTGTTTACGTTGGCCTTAACAGCAGATTTTGTCCACGGCTGCAATTGCCAGGGGGTGGCATTTGTGCTGAATACGCTTGCGATCGTGGGAGGGGTCAAAGTATTCCCACCGGTCGTTGAAACATTTATATATGTGAAGCCATCGCCGCCGACGACTGTGTCGTTAAATTGATACGCAGGCGTTGGAGATAGCGTCCAATTCCCGCGGAAATGAGCGTAACTTGTTATACCGGTTCCGAAAGTTCCATAGGGAAGCATCATGCCCGGTACGGTTCCGGCAGAAATAACATAGGGGTTGGATAGAACTCCCAATGGTTCCAGGGGCTCGCCAATATTTGTCAAATTGAAATCATAAACCGGCGTGATGTAATTTGAGACTGGGTTCCTGGAAACGATTAACGGACGGATGGGCTGCGGGCCTGCGCCGCTGGTCGTGCTGTAGTCGGCGGTGGGGGTATCGTAGTTGAAATTGTCATTGAACCATGTGGTCACGTCGATGGTGCCATTTCCGCCGTATGGAATGGACCGGTAATTCTTGGTAGTCCCGGGAGCGGGTGGATAATAGAAAAGTGAAAAAGGCAGAAGATTTTCGATCAAACTCGACGGAACTCCGGAAGTTGTAGCTTCTGGATTGACCAGACAAAAATGATATGCCAAGGCCGCTTGATCGGATTGTGGGATTGCCTGAAATCGCAATCCGGAATTTCCATCGAAGCCCGGGTTTGCAATTCGACTGCCTAGCTGGCTGTTGAGAATGTCGCCACCGGTGAGAAACTGAAAATCCGTGCGCGGAACCGGAGCCGTGGGATTGGCAGGGGGAGTGCCCGTGGATGGCGTTGCATCCGCACTCGGCTGCTGGACCGGGCTGGTCAGGGTGCCGCCACCGTATCGATATATATTGAAATTGTTGAAATTGGTCCCCGGCGCGTCATTTGGGTTAAGCAATTCCAGCAATCCAACACTGCCCGGGAAGAGGGAATAGTAATTCGAATTTGCACCCAGCGTCCCCCATACGCCGCCGGGCCATCCGAACTCCTGATCCCGGCTCCATGCGGTGTTGGCATTGATTGCTGAATTGTTGTCGATGATGCGAACGCCGGCATACCACGTCAGTCCGTCGATGCTCATGCCGGGGACGCGGAAGAGGAGCGAATCGGCAATTCCATCGCCGTCGGCGTCGCCAGCGATGAGATGTGCCGTACCTGCGCCATTGGGATAATCCAGTACCGGCACTGTGATGCCGCTGCTCAATGTTTCGAAATCGGGCACCAGATTGGTCCCCGATTTTCCTGTCAGCATATAGCCGGGGCTTAACGCGGGCATGGGGGTTCCATCAGGCGATTCGAACGGTGTACCGATGATTGACGTTGGCGCGTTGCTGCCCGCGGGAACGAATGACTGGCTTATGTTCGGCCAATAGGCAGGAATTGGGGGAGCGGGTGAGGGCACACCATCCGGAGTCGGAATACGCTCGGCCAGCCAAGGTTGAACCTGACTGGAAGTAATTGGCACGTGCGTCGTCTGCATCCAGGGCGTGACTGCGCCCAGAACTGGTCCAGTCGCGGGATTATTTACCACCGCAACGTAAAAGGCGGCCGGTGTTACAGGCGGCCCTGCTGATGGCGCTATGCTGACGATATCGCCGAGGCTATAAGTCTGACCGATAACATATTGGCCCTGATAGGCGCTGTTGACGTTCTGCGTCGCACCCGGATTGATTCCATGCAGATTGCCAAAGCTGTCGTTCAGATCATCGGTGATGACGCCTTGGCAGACTTCGGCGATGCCGTTGAGGGATGAATCTACGTCGGAGCTTAGGACGTTTTGGGCGGAGGCGACTCGGCTGGATCGGGTTGTGGAGATGTAGGCTGCGCCGAGGATTGCCAGGAGGAGCAATAGGACGATGACGATGATGAGGACGGAGCCGGGGCGGGAGCGGCGGAAGCGGGTTTCGATCGACGAGAGATATTTTTGGATGAACGATTTCATGGGGATCTCGGGGTTTTTGTTCCCGGCGGGCCGGGATCTCGTTTCACTCGGCATTATCAATTGACCAATGACGGTTCATTCATTTCAATCTGAAGACGTATTCGTACCATGGGCCGTCCTTGACCTTATTATTCGGGTCGTCCACCTTGATGAGAATGCGAATCATGGCGGGCATGTCGTCGTGCCATGCTGCGACGTAGCGGGGGGGATTTTTGGGGTCGTTGAAGGCGACATTGCCGGTGGTATATGGCGCTGGGATTGCAGTGGCATATGAGCCATAGTCAAGCGTCGGATCGAAATTCACGTCCACTTCCCAAGTCGGAGAATAGATTGCATTATCGTTATTTACTGAATTGAACCACATCGAGTAAAAGTCTCGCAGCGGGATCACATCGGTGAAGGAATTGACGCTGAGGCCGGCAGCCGGAAGCGGATTTTGTTTGTCTTTCGCCAACTGGTAACCGCGAATGAGAACGGAATCGGCAGGCGTTGTTCCGAGGCCGTCCAAATGGGGAATCCCCGTTGAGCTTCTCGGCATGCCGTACCAGCGGATGTGTTTGTTCTTGTTCGCGTCGACGTAGTAATCAATCTGCCCATCCGGGCCGAGTCCGGTCATGTTGCCGAAAGTGGCATCCGTGGCCAGATTGTCCTGCTGCATGTAATCGCCCGCATATTCAACAACGAACTGGCTGCAATGCTGGAGGAAATAGGGGGCCATTTCGGCGAGTGCGGCGGCGGTGACAGGGGATTGGATGAGGGGATTGCACTGGGGGCGATTGAGTTGAAGGCCGGGATCAGGCAGGATTATGCCTGGGGGGCGATATGTTGTGGCGCGTGGGAAGCCGCTGACGTATTTGGGGACGGCGTTATAATAGGTGAGGGAATAGGGGGCGATGGACAACGCCAACGACTGCGGGGGCGTGGGGATGGTTTGAGTGACGGGGATCGAATTTACGAGCGGATTCCACCAAAGCGACGTGCCGTTATACCCGGCTGTTTGCCACATCAATATCCAGTTGGCGATGATGCGGTCGTACTGTTCGGGCGTGACCCCGGCGATGTCGTAGCGCGAGGATTGAGCGAGAGTGCCCTGGGATGCAGGAGTGCCGGTGGTTTGTAGCATGTCGGGAGTTCCGTAACTCAGCGGGGACATGTTGATTGCGAAGGGGAATCCGGAGCCGGCAATCGTCAACGGGAAAGTCGGGCTCGTGTCGATGCCATAATAATAATCATTCGCGATAATTGGCTGAGGGCTGCCCGGGGTGTTCTGGAAAGCGCTGAGTAAGAGGGTGATCCGCCGCGCAAGAACCCAATCGGAAGCGTATGCGCCGATTCGGGGTACGCCTGGGAGGCCTAGAGTGCTGATTTGGCCGGCCGTCAGCGGGAGATTGCTTGGGCCGTAGAAATTACTCAGATCATTGGCCGGGAGTGCGGCGTGGCCGATTTCGATGTAAGCATCATCGGACGTTTCGGAGCCGGTGTAGGTGCCATCGTTGCCGGAGCGGCGGTGGTATAAATCATGGGCGAAGAATTTCAGGAGGTCTGCGCGGTGATTGCGATTGTTGAGGATGGCTGGGGAGAGAAAGCCATTGGCTGAGAGGCCATTGCCGATGGTGACCTTTCCGCCGGCGTTATCGATCGGAATCACCGTGGGATTGGAGCTTGTTTTTGCGTCGTCGCTATTCAGAAATTGGTTTACCAATTGGCTGGCGATGATGAAGCAGGGCGGGTTTTTGGAGGCGTTTCGGAGGTCGCCGAAGAGGAGGGGTTGGGTTGCCTGGGCGTCGTTGTTGATGGCGTTGAGGGATTGGCCGGCGCTGACGGCGTCGGTTGCGCTGCGGAAGACGTAGTTGATGCCGATGGTGAGGAGGAGGACCATTGCGAGGGAGAGCATGAGCTCGACGAGAGTGAAAGCTCGACGAATGCCGAATGCCGATTGCCAATTGCCGAATGTAAAACTGAGACGCGGGCGGGAAGGAAATGCCGATTGCGACTCGACTGAGCTCGCCGAAGTCCGATTGCCAATTGGGGATTGGGAATTGCCGCATGTAATTTTGGCGCGTGGGCTGGGCTTGCGCATTTCATTTGGCAGTTGGCATTTGGCAATCGTCATTTCTTCTCTCAATTGTTGCTCAGGTTTACGCGGATGAATGCGGAGGCTGCGGCGATGTCTTGGTTTGGGCCGGTGTAGGGGCCTGTAAACCCGCCGCTTGCGTCGGGCGTTGGGGCTGCGCCGATGATGAAGACGTTGGCGCTGAAGGAGGTGCCGGTAAGCGTAGCGACGTCCACACTTGTGACATCCGCGCCTGGCTGAAGATCAAACACTTGAGTGCCGGGGCCGGGGGAAAGATTTATGCCTAAGCGGAAAATTCGCCCGATCATTCCGGCGGGAGCGGGATTTGGGCCGGTTCCGGCGGCGGCGACCAGAACAAATGCATTTGATGTGGCATTGGGTGCATTGGTGAGCGCAACCTGGGTGACGCTGGTGGTTGTATTGTAGGTGAAGGTGGCACCAATCGTCGCGACCGTCGGCGGAGTAGTTCCATATATATTGGGGGGAATCGGGGGTGGGACCGGTGCTGGCGTTGCCGTCGTGGTCAGGTATTTCGGGAAATTCGTATTCTGCAGCGCGATGATAAACACCTGGGCGAAAGGACTTGTTACCGAATCGCGGCGATAGAAGCCGACCCAGCCGAAACGGGGATCAGCGGAATACAAGCCATCATTTCCAATCGCGGCCATTAGATTCGTAGCCGCCACGGAGGAGAATGGCGCAACAATCGGCGCGGTCAAAGTGCCGGTCACCGGAAACAAGTTATTGGTGGTGTTCGGCGTGGCGACTGTCGCATCAGCCGCAGCTTGAATTTTTCGGATGGCGTCTTGGATGACGAGCGTTCCTTGCGTTTCATTTGATACGGCGGCGGTTTGCTGGATGGCGACGGGGAAGATGCCGGCGATCATGATGAAACCGATGCCGAGGAGGATTACGGCGAAGAGGACCTCAATAAAAGAAAATGCCGATTGCCGATTGCCAATTGCCGAATGTGAATTGAAAGTGCGCAGGAGTATTGCGCGTTTCGATGGACCATAGGGAATGGGGAATTGGCGATGTCTTTGCATTACTTCGCTCGGATTAATGAGCCATTGGATGGACTGATCATCAGGGCGATGCCGTTTTCGTCGATCCAGTTTTCTTCGATGAATTTGTCCTGAGCTGGTGCGCTGCCCACGAGAGGGTTTGCTCCCGCAGGGAGAATGGTATCGTTCATATCCGTGTCGTTGAAGGGGGCTCCGTCTCCGTTTGGAGTAGTGGGACTGGAAGCGTGCTGGGTCAAATATGCGTCTTCGTCGAAGACCACGAGTGCCACGGAAGAAACCAGCGTGAGGGTCTGAGTAGGAGATGTTGGCGGCGCGAGGCTCGCAAAATCATAGAATGGGCCTATGGCTGAAGTCGGATAGGTCATTCCCATTCGCTGGCAAAGCAGGTTTTCTGATATTGGCGATGATTTGGCCAACTGCTCCCGGAGCGGAACACCGTACGAGATTGTCGTAAGCGTTCCATCGGCCGCGAACATGATAGCGCCGAGGCGGCGATAGCGATCAAGCGGGACGGTAAAGCTCCCGGTGTTCCAAACATTTGGCGTGAACTGAGTGCCGATGAATTGGTTGTAAGCGTATGTATTACTGTTAAGGGCGATTCCTACGCCGTTGGGTAAGAGAACCATGTCGCGGTAGAAAACAAAACTAGGCGAACCGGTTGTGCTGTTTGGGTCTAGATTGTTGACTAATTCCAGAACATTGACGGGGGTGGAGTTTGCAGCGCTCGGAACATTCGGTGTAAAAAGCGGCGTCTGAGTTCCGGTTATCCATTCCGGTTGCACTTGAACTTCAGCCATAGCTGTTCGCTTAGTCTTGGGATCAATGAAGAAGAAGACGCCGATGGTTTGGCGGTTGTATATCGCATCGGCACGGACGTTGGCGAGGAAAGCGGAGATTTGGTTCTGGGCCGCGGCTACGTTCGTTCCGCCCATCAGGGCGTTCCAAACGGGGATGGCGATCGCCAGGACAAGGATGATGATCGTCAAGACGGTGATCATCTCGATGAGCGTGAAGCCACGGACACGGTGGGGACGAACTGGCGAGCTTGTGGGATTTTGGCTCATGACTCGATCACTTGAAAGAATAAATATTGTCATCGTTCATGCTGGACGTAATGGGGCTGCCGGTGGTCCATCCATGTCCATTACTTAGATCTTCGTCCGGGCCCGCCGATACGAAAAAAGGTTGATTTGATATGGGGGAGCCCAAAGGAACATAGGTTGTCAGCAGCGGATTGTAGCCGTTTGGCTTAACGCCCTCGGATGTTACGACTTGCGTCGCATTGCCATTGCCTACTGGATCAACCCATATTGCCGTCATGCCGCCGCCGGGACAGAAGAAAATGGGATTTCCCCACCCGTCAAGGATCAAGGGAACGTTGGTGAGAGCGTCTTTGATTACTTTATTCTGCGGAAGGTTGTTGAAAATAGTTTGATTTTCCGGAACGGTCAGCATGGCCTGCATGATCGCTTCGGTGTTTTGCAAAGCGTCCGGCATCCGACCGCGGGGCAGGACGCGATTGGGGTTGCCGAGATCGAGAGCTTGCGGCGTGACAAGTCCAAGAGGGGACTCCTGTCCCAAAGCCCATACCTGAGATCCCATAGCTCCATTGCTCAAGACGAAGGCCCAAGTTGCTCCCTTGGGAACATTGGGAACATTGGGAGAAATCGTGATCGTCAGATGCGTTGAGCTTCGATAGTTTTCAAACATCGTCTTGCACGTCTCGAGCATTGTCCGCGTGTCGCGTTCCTTGGCTTGAGCGGTGACGATCTTTACGCCTGCGTAAAAAATCCCCATGAGGAGCAGGATGATGCCTATGACCACCAGCAATTCGATCAGCGTGAAGCCGTGCCGAGAGGGCCGCGCACGCCATTGGCTAGCAATCGAGATAGAGGAGCTTTTTAACCGCATGATTCCACCTGAGGTAATGATTCGCAGTGTCTCGTGGGGAAGTACAGGAATCAGACTACGGATCATTGTGAAACATCGCCAAAACTCGTGATGTCGTCCGCAGTTCCGTAGATTCCGTCAGGGCCTGCCGAGATTAAGATAAATTGATCGACGGCCCTGGGATGACCCGTGTTGTTGACGAACGTGTCGCCGCTTGTGCTATTTGTCGGAGGGATGGCGCTGTTCGCGAAATAGGGGCCGGCGTTGTTATGCGGTGTCGTGGTATCTATACCCGGATACTCGCTTACCGTGATATACCTGGGGGCTTGCCCGGACGGCGGAGAGAGGTTCCAAATTTGTTTAACGCCCTGAAGATTATGTTGCTTTGAAGTACCCAAGCCAATGCTTGTGCCCGTCGCCGAATTGGGCATGGTATAGGCCGCGATTTCGCGGACATCGTATTGGTATAACGCTGGACCAGTGGGTGAGAGCGTCGGGTCTGTCACGATACCATCTGAAACAATTCCCTTGGCTCCGACACGAGCGCGCAGATAGAGAATCGGTAGGGGGCCGGGAGTTGGAAATCGATCAACAAATTCTGGAATCGGACTGTCCTGCCCTCCATCATTAGCCGGATCGACAAACGGCACCGGCATCAACACAGTTCCGGCAGTATTATTCGCGATGAACTGGTTGGTTTGGAAGCCCTGGCCTGGTTGTCCGCGACCAACCCGCTGCGTACTTTCGCACCACATGAGATAGGTTGTCCCATTTGGAAAGAACGATGGCGTACGGCCCGGTAAATTCGCATTCAGATTGAGCGGCCCTAAGCCGACTTCGGTGGGGACGAGGATATTCATTGGAGCATTCGGAACCACTGTCGTGTCCAACGCTTTTGGGTCCAGCCGCAAGCCGNNCCGTAATGTCGTATGTTGCCGCCGGGATTGTGGTTGAGGGCAACAATATTTCGAGCGGACGGGCAGTGAGAAGGCTCGGCGTGGTGCCGGTGCTCTCAATATAATCATTGCTCAACGGCCCAGGGAAAGCATGAAACGTTGTGTAATACTGATTGCACGCATTTGATATCTGACTGATCTCGTTCGAGGTATCCGCGATGTAACCCGCCCGGCGAATTCGGTTGATCACCGGCAGCAAAATTCCCATCAGAATGATGATGATGCCGATTACCACCAGCAATTCGACCAATGTAAATGCGTTTTGGTTGCCGCGAGTTGCTGGGCGGGGGGTTGGGATCATATTCCTTCGCCTATCTGTACAAATCTGTCTGGTCCATTGTTCGGGATGTCCACTGGGTTCGTGGCAGTTTCTTATTCTCTCTAATCGGGAAAGCAATGCAAATGACTGTAGATAATGCTGTTGCGTTGGGTATGGTGCAACCGAAGGGCAAATTCAAATGCTATTACGAATGCAGGAGGGCGGGGAAAACCACATCAGGCCAAGCCTGCGGCAGCTTCCGCAGGATTCCCTCCCGCACCCTCCCACTCCTTTCCTTTTCCCCTCAACCGTGCGGCCGGAGAAGCAATTCCGCCTTGTTTGCGCCTATAGCATTGCGTGGAGGTTCGGTCGAAGATTTCGGCTCCTTTACAGACGGACGGATCGCCGAAAGCCGGAGTCGGCGGAAGGTTGCACAGATTTCAGCGCAATGATGGCCGACGCTGTGCGGTCGTAACGCTCTCCAGGGCTTACATGGGTCGGGTGACTACGAACTCTGCCATGGTGTCTAGGATTTGGCGGGAGGGGGACTCCGGCAATACTTTCAGTCCGGCTCTTGCGCGGGAGATCAGTTTGCGGGCTTGGCCGGAGGCGTATTCGACTGAGTCGCTGGGGAGGATCAGGTTGCGGATTCGATCGACTTTGTCGGATTCGTGGCTTCGCAGCAGGGAGCGTAAAAGGGTGCGGTGTTCCTGCGGGGCGGTGCGCAGGAAATGAATGATCGGGAGGGTTAGTTTTCCTTTTTGGACGTCCAGGCCGAGGGTTTTGCCGACGGTGGATTCGGTGCCGACGATGTCGAGGATGTCATCTTGAATTTGGAAGGCGGTGCCGAGGCATAGGCCGTATTGGCGGAGGTTTTCGATGGCGGTTTCGTCGGCGCCGGCGAAGGTTGCGCCGAGGAGGCAGCAGGCGGCGCAGAGGACGGCTGTTTTGCAGGTGATGATTTGGAGATACGTTTCTTCGTCCAGATCGAGGTTGTTGCGGTTGTGGATTTGCAGTAGTTCGCCTTCGCAGACCTGGTTGGTTGTGCGGCCGATGACGCGGGAGGCGAATTGGGAATCGAGGCTGGAGCAGAGGTGGAAGCTGTGGCTGATGAGATAGTCGCCGAGGAGGACGGCGGCTTCGTTGCCGCGGAGATGGTTGATGGTTGCGCCTTTGCGGCGAAGCTCGGCGTCATCCAGCACATCATCGTGGACGAGGGTGGCCATGTGGACCATTTCGACGACGGTGGCGAGGACGGTGTGGGCGTCGGAGAGTTTGCCGGAGGCTTTGCCGGCGAGGAGGACGAGGAGTGGGCGGAGCATTTTTCCGCGGAATCGGGAAACATGTTTGCAGAGTGTATTGACGGAGGGGAGTTCGCTGTTGAGTTCGCGGTCGAAGAGTTTTTGGACGGCGTCCAGTTCAGAACGGACGGTCTCGCCGAGAGAGTCCAAAACGGAGAAGGGGGGACCCGCCTTTGCCATATGGATGGGCATTATATGGATTGAATGTGGGTGAGGAAATTGTTGGGGGAAGTTTCGGAATAATTGAAAGATGAGGAAATTTCCGATTGCGCGTTGTTTATGGGTTGGTTCAGGTAAGAGTGGTTGTTGGATTAATTGGAAGATGATTTTCGTTTGCGGTGTTGGTGACGTCGGGCGGGGGCTGGCTCGTATATAACGTGCGCGGCCGCTGACGGAGGTGTTGGCTTGCCCGATAACGTTCTGGCGGGCCTTCTGCAGCCGGGGAGGGATGAGGGCTGCCTTCGGCGACTGTTGCACAGGAATGGGGGAGGGGCAGTTTTGACGTTTGTTGGGTCTCAACTTAATTTAGCCTGACCAATATGGCTGATCCTGCTTTTCAACAGTGTCTGAATCCGGCCTGCGCGGCGACTTATGATGTTGCGCAGGTGCTTGTGGCCTGCACGCGGTGCGGGAATCTTCTTGATATCCGGTATGACTGGGGGAAGCTGCCGACCATTAAGAGTCTTAGTTATTTTGAGCATCGGTGGAGCACGAAGGGGGTTGGGGTTGAAGGGACTTTGGATTTTTCGGGTGTGTGGCGATTTCGGGAGCTTTTGCCGTTCTATCGGCGGGAGGAGGAGATTGTCACCATCGGGGAGGGGCGGACTGTTTTGCAGCAGGCGGATCTGCTGGCGCGGCAGCTCAACATGAATCCGGGGAAACTCCTGCTGCAATATGAGGGACTGAATCCGAGCGGGAGTTTTAAAGATAATGGGATGACGGCGGCGTTTACGCATGCGCGGATGGTGGGGGCGAAGAAGGTTGCTTGTGCGTCGACGGGCAATACCAGTGCGTCGCTGGCGATGTTTGCCAGCCTTGCGCAGATGCGGGGGATTGTTTTCATTGGGAGCGGAAAGATTGCGCTGGGGAAACTGAGTCAGGCGCTGGATTATGGGGCGCTGACGCTGCAGATCCGTGGGGACTTTGATGACTGCCTGCGGCGGATCAGGCAGGTTGCGGTGGATATGCCGGAGCTCGGCATCTATTTGATGAATAGCGTGAATCCGTTTCGGCTTGAGGGGCAGAAGAGCATTATGTATCGCATCCTGGAGGCGATGGATTGGCAGAGCCCGGATTGGGTGATTGTGCCGGGCGGGAATCTTGGAAATTGTTCGGCGTTTGGGAAGGCGTTTTCGGAATTGAAGGAGCTTGGGCTGATTAAGAAGATTCCGCGATTGGCGATTGTGAATGCGTCGGGGGCGAACACGCTGAATGAATTGGTGAGCAGGCGCGGTTTGAAATGGAATGGGGGGGCGTTTGATGCTTCGCTGATTCAGAGGCATTATGCGGCGCTGGATGAATCGAACTATCGGCCGCATACGGTTGCGAGCGCGATTGAGATCAGCCGGCCGGTGAATTTGCCGAAGGCATTGCGTGCGCTGGAGGTTATGAATGGGGTGACGCTGGAAGTGACGGATGATGAGATATTGGAGCATCGGGCGATGGTGGCGCGGTGGGGTTTTGGGTGTGAGCCGGCGAGTGCGGCGAGCGTTGCGGGATTGCACAAGCTTCGGGAATCGCAAACGATCGGTGCGGATGAGACGGTTGTTTGTATTCTTACTGGCCACGAGTTGAAGGATGCGAACGCGACTGTGAAATATCATACGGGGATTGATTTGAGCGCGGCGCAGGAATTGGCGCCGCGGAGCGAGCCGAAGGGAAAATTGTCGAATCGTCCGGTTGTTGTGGATGATGATCTGAAGGCGATTATTGCGGCGATGGAAGGGCGTGGGTGAAACCAGAAATCCGAAATCAGAAACCAGAATCAAACCCGAAATCCGAATGACGAATCAAGTCCGAAACCAGAAACCTGAAATGAGTACTATTAAACTTGCGATTACCGGGGCGTGCGGGCGGATGGGGCGGCGGCTTATTGCGCTGGCGCATGCGGATAAGGCTTTTCAATTGGTCGCGGCGATTGATCGGCCTGAGTGTGCTGAGCTTGCGCAGGATGCGGGGCAACTTGCGGGGATCGGGCCGATTGGGATTCCGATTACGTTTGATCTTCGGCCGAAGCCGGATGTGCTGATTGATTTTACTTTGCCGGCGGGGATGCGGCATTGGCTGAAGACTTGCCGGGACCGGGAGATTGGGATGGTCATTGGGACGACCGCGCTGAAAGATAAGGATCATGCGGCGATTGATATTGCCGCGGCGGATATTCCCATCCTGCAATCGCCGAATATGAGCGTCGGTGTGAATGTTCTGCTGAAACTGGCGGCGCAGGCGGCCAAATCTCTGGGCGAAGAGTACGACATTGAAATCGTCGAAGGGCATCATCGATTCAAAAAAGATGCGCCGAGCGGGACGGCGCTTGCCATCGCTGATGCGATCCTTAAGGCGACGGGGAAAACTCGGAAGTCTCTGGCGTATGGCCGTCATGGGGATGATACGCAGCGGCAGGCGGGGCAGATTGGGATGCATTCGTTGCGGATCGGCGATGAGGTCGGGAAGCATACGGTCTATTTTGCGACGCTGGGCGAGCGGGTTGAGCTTGGTCATGTTGCTACGAACCGCGACACATTTGCTGTTGGCGCGCTGCGGGCGGCCAAATGGCTGCGAAACCAAAAACCGGGAAGATATTCGTTATCCGATGCCATAGACTTGAAGTGAACAAAGGTGTGATTATGTTGCCACGTCCTTTCGTGCTCCTCTTCTCGTCATTTTTTTTAGTGGCTTGCTCCAGCATTGCATCGAATCTTCCGCAGCCTCCCTCGGTTATTCCGCAGACTTTCAGTGACGCCGACTGGGCAAAAGTTTTATCTGCCGTGGTTACGCCGGATGGTTATGTGAAATGGAATCTGATTCAAAGCGATCAGGATGGGGTGCGAGAATCGCTGCTGAATTATGTTGGGTTGATCCAGGCGGTTTCGCCGGTGAATCACCCGGCTATGTTCTCCACCGATCAGTATCGTCTCGCTTATTGGATCAACGCTTTTAACGCCACCTGCATTTACGCCGCGATTGAGCACAACTATCCGTCAGGCATGCTTGACGGTGATCCGCCCGGCGCGATTTTCTCGCAGGAGAAATTTACGTTTGGGGGCCAGACTTCGACACTCGATGAATTAGTCCAAAAGAAACTCGAACCCGCCGGTGACGCACGTGTATTTTTCGCCTTGAATTATTGCGCGCGCTCCAGCCCGCCGCTCCGCGGGACTCCGTATGATGGGGCGGTCCTGGATGCGCAGTTCGTCGATCAGGGGCAGCGATATCTCGGCGATCCGCGTTCGGCTGTTCGCGACGGCGATGCGGTGAAGCTCAACGATCTCTTTTATCTTCACCGCGATGCGTTTCTGGCGGGTTTTCAAAAGCTTTTTGGTTCTAAACCCGCGGGAATCGTTGAAGCGCTGCAGCTATATGTGCAAAGCGATTCTCCGATTGTCGGGGCGACCCGGGCGGAGAAGTTGGGCTTTGACTGGACGCTGAATCGGCCGCCGCGATGAATGTTTCTAAATGGGAGACCGCGATTCTGGAACATCGAAGAACGCGCCTCGCAAGCGAGGCGGCTAAACGGCGAAAGGTGACTTTGCCGAATCATGAGATGAGCCAATTCGAAATGCCGGGCCAATGAAGACTGAATCTCTCCGCCAGCTTGATCGCCGCTATATCTGGCATCCGTTCACGCACATGCGTCAGTGGCTGGAAGCCGAGCAACTCGTCATTACGGATGCGCGGGGGATGTACCTAATCGACAGTGATGGGAAGCGGTATCTTGATGGCGTTTCGAGTCTTTGGTGCAACGTGCATGGGCACCGCGTGCCGGAGATTGATGCTGCTGTTGTCGCGCAGCTTAATCGCGTTGCGCACAGCACGATGCTTGGGCTGTCGAGCGAAGCGGCGTTGCTACTGGCGGAGCGGCTGATGCCGCTTGTTCCGGCGGGACTGGAGAAGATTTTTTTCAGCGATGCGGGGGCGACGGCGACGGAGATTGCGTTCAAACTCGCGGTTCAATATTGGCATAACATTGGGCGCGGGGAGAAGAATGAGATCGTGGCGTTTGCGGACGCGTATCATGGGGATACGGTGGGGGCGATGTCTGTCGGCCGGGTGGACGCATTTCATCGGCCGTATATTCCGATGCTTTTTCCTGTGCACATCGCGCCGTCGCCGATCGCCAGGAATTGTTTGGATGATCTGGAGAAGATTTTGCGGGAGGGGGAGGGGCGGATCGCGGCGGTTTGCATTGAGCCG
>PMAK01000067.1 GCA_003153655.1 Phycisphaerales bacterium | reverse complement strand
TTATATTCGAGTGAGGGTTCTCAATCGTCACGAGAATCGCAAACGAAAATAGTATTCTTATTTTGAATCGTTATTTTTAGAAAAATCGGCGGGTGGTTAAAAAAGGGCCGGCCCGCGGGTCGGAAAGGTTGAGAACCCGGGGGCCGGTGGGGTTGATTGTGCGAATCGCGATGTTTGCTGCGCGATCTCTTTTACGCCGCCAGTGGCTGCGTTGAGAGATACAAGCCGAGCATTCCGCGATCGATTTCGTCCATGTCCATCAGTCGGCCGCAGACGTCGTACTCGCCTTTGCTGACCTTGGAGACGCGGGCAACGGTCATCCAGCCGGACCATTCGGTCTTCGGCGAAATGCCGGAGTCGCGCGTGACAAACGGGCTGATGCCGGCATACGCGGGCAATTCCATCCGGACGCGGATCTGGTGATCGGGCTGAACGTTTTCCTGAGTGGTTCGAATGCGAAGACCGCCGGCGGAGATGTCGACGATCTTGCCGAAATTCTTGCCAGAACGCCGGCTGCTTTCCCAACGATCCACCGTGATCTCCTGAGTCTCCATATCGTGCCGGCGATGCTCACGCCGCTCGGAGCCGGTTGAAAGTTCCATGACTGATTCAGTGCTTTCCTTAACAACCGAAGACATCTGGCTCATTGGTGCTCCTTTTTCGTTGTGTCACTAAACACATCGGCTATTTGCCCCCGTTACTTTGTTAATTTGGGTATTTTGAGATAAATGGATAATAAAAGTTATGGGGTAGCAACTTATCCTAATTAACTCGTGTAAGGGCTTTCAATTACGTGCGATGCAGAAATGAAGCAGTTATGGGACCGTTTGTGGATGCTTCGGGAACTCAGCGGATGGACCCGGAAAGAGGCTGAGCCACCGGAAATTTGATTCTGCTGGTTTTGCCATAGATAGAATGAACATTCGTTTTTTTAAAAGGAGTTCACATGAATCGTCTCTTGGGTATTTTCAGCACGCTGGTTTTGACGTTCGCATTTTCCTCGGCCGCGCTGGCTGATGATTACGCGGCCGATCCTGTTCACTCGTTTGTGGTGTTTGATGTGCATCACCTTGAGGCGGGATATGTGTACGGGACGTTTGGTGGGCCGACGGGCTCGATCAGCTATGACGCCGCCGATCTGACGCAAAGCTCTTTCGACATCAGCGTTGATGTGGACAGCATCGACACGCGGAACGCGAATCGGGACAAGGACCTTAAAGGTCCGGATTTCTTTGACGTCAAGCAGTTCCCGGCAATGAAGTTCAAGAGCACGAGTGTGAAAAAGACCGGCGACAACACGATGGATGTCACCGGCGATCTGACGCTGAAGGGCGTGACCAAGTCGATCACGGTTCCGATGGAAATCACCGGCAGCGGCAAGGGAATGAAGGGCGAAACACGCACCGGATTTCGGGCTGATTTCAAGATCGATCGGACGGATTTCGGCATGACGGCCGACGCGGCGCCGATTATCGGCAACGAGATTCACATCGTCGTGGCCATCGAAGCGATTAAGTCATAACGGCGGCGAATGCCCTATACGCCGAAAGAAATGTTGGCCGGGATTGTTCTGCCGGCCGTGCTGTTAGGCGTGGCGATTCTGCTGGCCTGGCGGCCGTGGAATCACCGCGCGGCCAACGACGCGCGGTGGATTTTTGCGCCGATGGTCGGGGCCGGGTTTTGCATCGCCTACTCGAACTTCGAGTTAAAACTGGGGTGGCCGCCCAACGCGAACGTTCTATTTCTGCTGTTTTATTTTGCGATTCCGCTGGCGTTGTGCGGCTTGCTGGATGCGCTGTTTCAGCCGCCGCTTTGGCTGCGGGCGGTTTTGCTGCTGCTGATCTGGCGGATGTTTGTGCGATTGCTGCTATTGCCGCAGATTCCACGCGGGATTTCGGAAACTGGCGCGGAGTTGTGGATTGATGCGATTGGGCTGGTGGCGCTGATCTGGTGGCTTACGTTTGAGCATCTGGCTGATCGTTCGCCCGGTGCCGCGACGCCACTGGTTCTTGCCGCGATGTCTGTTGCGAGCGCTGTTGTGCTGGCGATGGGATGGCATATCCAGGCGTCTGGCGTGATGGCTGGGTCGCTGGTGGCGATGTCTGTCGCCGCGATGGTTTTGGCGATGTGGAATAGCCGGATTTCTTTTTCACGTGGATTTGCCCAGACGACCGGGTTGCTTCTTCTGCTGCTTCTGGTTCATGGATATTTTTACACAGATGACACGCTGACGGATCACCAGCAGGTTTGGGCGGCCCTACTATTGGTTTCGCCGCTGCTGGCTTTCACCGGCGATCTGCCGATTTTTCGCTCGCGGCATCGGGCGGTCCGGCTTGCGGCGCGGGTGATTCCGGTATTGATTCTGCTGGCTATCATCTGTGGTGAGACGATCCACGATTATCTCCAAGCCGATCAGGCTCATGCGGCAATGCACGATGAATAACAAACCTTGTTTCCGGCCGCTAAAAATTCTCGACAACCTCCTGGAACTCCGATAGCTTGAACAGCCGAAGATGTCGCGTTTTTTGCCCCTGGTTATTCTTGTGATCTGGTTGTCGAGCCCGTCAGAACCGGCGCTGGGCGGACTTCATCCGTTGGCCGGTTGCGCGATTTTTCTCGGGTTTTACATCCTGATGGCCATAGTGCTGGCGATTTGGAGCCGGCGGGTTGCGCGGCTGGCACATTTCAGCCACATCAAACGGCGCGTCCGGATGTTTCATTCCGTAATTTATGTCTGCCGGATTCTGATCCCCGCGTGGCTGGCCGTCGGCATCTTCGTCCTGGGGTGGCGGGAGCAGGTTCTTGCACTTCTTGGAAAGACGGCGATTGGCAAGCTGCCGATCGATTTTCCGGGGCTGCTCATCGGGGCCGCTCCATCGTTTCTGGCTTGGATGGCGCTTTGGTGGGCGCAGTTCCCGGCCGATCAGGCGCTTCGCGAGCAGAATATCCTGATTCAGTTGGAGCAGAGTCTTCCGCTCCAGCCGCCGCCATCGTTTCGCACTTATTTTTTCGTGAACCTGCGATTGCAGCTTTTGTTCACGATCGCGCCGGCATTGCTCCTGCTTTTTCTGCATGATTCGCTGTCGCTGATTTTGCCGCCGATTTTTCATCACTTTCACGTGCTTGAAAACCAGGAAGACCTGATCGAGGCGCTGATCACGCTTCCTTCGTTCGCGATCTTTCTGGTCTTCAGTCCGGAAATTCTCCGTCGCGTGCTGCATACCGAATCAATGCCCGATTGCCCGCTTCGGCGAAAGCTGACACAGATCGCCCGGCAGCACCGCGTCGGGTTTCGGGATGTGCTGCTCTGGAAAACCGAATCGCAAATGGGCAACGCGGCGGTCATGGGGTTCGTTCCACGATTTCGATATGTGCTATTGAGCGATCTGCTGCTGGAAACGATGCGGGATGAACAGATCGAGGCGATTTTCGCGCATGAACTCGGGCATGTGATGCACAAGCATCTCTTCTGGCTGGTGGCTGCGATGGCGTCGATGTCTTTGGCCGTCGCGGGCCCTGGGCAGATGATCGCCGATGCGCTGGAACCGATGCAGAGCCATGCGTGGCTCGGGGATTCCGTGCAGACAGCGCTATTGCTGGGGGCCGGGATTGGCTTGTTCACGCTGGTTTTTGGTTATGTCAGCCGAAAATTCGAGCGGCAGGCGGATGTGTTCGCGGCACGGACGATTCAGAATGTTTTCGATACGTCGGGTGGAGCATCGCGCGCGGGTCTGGCGGAATTGGAGCCGGTGCCCGGCAGCCCCGGAGTGGTGCGAGCCGTCCTTGCCAGCACCGCCGTTCTGGATGAGCCGGGGATTACGCTGGCTCCGCCGCCGCGTGGGTATGTTGGCAGGCAAGGGGCGGAGATTTTTTGCTCCGCGCTGGAGCGCGTCGCGGTGGTGAACAATATCCCGATCGCGGCCAGAAGCTGGTGCCACGGCAGCATCGCGAAGCGCATGCGGTTCCTGGAAAATCTCTCCGGCGATCCCGCGCGCACCCGGCGATTTGATCGGTTTATGTATCGGTTTTACGTGGCGCTGATCGTGATCCTCTGCGTTTTTGCGGGGTGGACGATGCTGGTGTTGAAGGCCTAGAAACACGACCCGCACTTCGACGAGCTCAGTGCAGGCACTTCGACGAGCTCAGTGCAGGCAAACGGACCAGTTAAACAATCGACTCTAACATCGGCGGGTACAGATCGCGGCTGTCGATCGGGAGGGCCGTCGGATTCAGATCGGCCCACATCGCGGCTTCGCCATTCAGCGGGCTTTTAATGTTGTAGGTTTGATACGCGATCATCTGTCCGATGCGGACGGCGAGGTCCGTCAGGCGCTCGCCGGCGACCCAGTGATCGCCGACGCAAATTGCGGCTTCGTCGATATTCGGGTGAAAGATCGGCGTGAGCATCCGGCAGGCGGGGGCCATGCGCGGATAGTCGCGCAGCATGCGAATCTCCGCGACATGCTGCTCGCGATAGGCCGGGCTTTTGCGTTTGAGGGTTTCGATTCCGCGGATGTTGTATTCGATTTTGTAGACCTCGGCGGGTTCGCCTTCGGTTTCGAGAATCCGAATCAATGGGCCGTCGCCAAAGGCTTCGCGCATCTGTTTCAGATCGGCGATGAGGCGGCGGGAACGGACGGAGATTTTCGCCGGGTTGACGATCGGCGTCGGCGGACGGACGCGCGAGGTTGCGGGCGTTTCATTCGCGGGTGGGACGATGATGGTGCTGCCGCATTTTTTGCAGCGGGCCTGGCGTCCGGTGAAGGATTCGGGGACGTTGAATTGGCCGCCACAACCCGGGCAGGCGAAGCGGATCATCGGGCACCCCACAAGGGCACGTTGAACCAGACGAATCGGCTGATGACCACGCCGAGGGCGACGCCGAAGACGCAAATGACCGCCGAAACCGCGGCAACGCGTTTGCCTCCGTTTCGGGTGCGCATGGCGTAGACCGCCGAGGCAGCGCCGACCGCGAGCGGCGGGACGCCGAAGGTGAATGCGCCGAGGACTGAGCCGAAAACGCTGCCGCCGAGAAGGGCGAAATCCCAGGGGAAAGGTTCTTTTGGATCTTGCGCGGATGGCGCGGCCCGCGATCTTCCAGGCCCGCTTGCGGCCGCGGCGGCGACCGCCAGATCTTCCAGACCTGATACCGGGGTTAATTCCGATTCGGGCAGGGGTTCATCCAAAGCTCCGACCTGGCCGCAACCGTAGGCTGCGCATCCATGATTTTCGCGCCAGCATTCGGCGTGATAACTTTGCGAGCAATCGGGGCAGGCGGTCGTCACTTCGCCGGGCAAGATCTGGCTTTGGCAGATGCCGCAGACGCGCGCGGCGGGTTGCGGGCGCGGCTCGGGCATGTGATCCGCCGCGAGCGGATCGAACGGCCGGGCGCTGGAACCGAGTTCGACCGGCTGCGTGATGACCGTCATATCGACGATGGAATCGTTGGGCGTCAGCGGGCGGCGAATTCCGGAAGCGGGCTCGCCGGGGACGGTGATTTCACCCTGGCAGATCGCGCATCGTCCATACGCGCCGGCCATGCTGGCCGGAACCCACATCGGCGCACCGCACGAACAGGCGAGCAGGATTCCGGGATTATCGAATTCCGGGTTGGTTCCATCCTCGGCGATTTCGAATGTGACCGAGCCTTCGGGGAGCTCGTTGGTGTCGTGGAAGGTCATCTTCGCGGGGCCGACGCTGATTTCGTCGCCGTCGTGGAGTATTGCTTTGGATTCGATGCGCTGGCCGTTGACGGTGGTGCCGCCGCGGCTGCGGGCGTCGGCGACGTAGAATAAATCCCCGTCCCGGTCGATCCAGGCGTGGATGCGGGAGACGACGCGCTGGCCGAATTGAACGCCGTTGAAAGCCTTGCGGCCGATCAGCACGCGGTGCGTAAACGACGCCGCCTGAATGAGATCACCGGATTGGATGACCAGACTTGCCATGCCGTCACGCAAAACCGCGGTCCATGGCCCTCGAACACCGACGGCCCTCTTTCCGCTATTGTACGCCCGCTCGGGGCGGACGGGGCGCGAACACCTAGGGTCGCGACATCCTAAGAACCCAGTCGGGAAGATGCAGGTCCTGTGTCCGAATCGCAAGGCCAATGATGACGCCGAGCGCGGCGAACAGGAATAGTCCGATAATAGCGAGCAAAAGCCGTCCCAGGGAGGCGGTGCGGTGTCGCTTACGCGTCCGCATGAGCGGAACGGCCGCCCGCCGCGGCGCCACGATGGGAGCAGTCTCAAGCTCTCCGACCGGCAAACCCGCGTGCGACAGTTTGGCTGTCGCGGGCTCATTGGCTTCGATCAGGTGCGGCATCCGTCGCGCATGTCCGGATTCGGAACTGAAAAATCCTTCGTCGCCTGTCCGCGGATCGTACACCAGCGCTGTCTGCCACGGCAGACCGAAAAAGCTCTCGTGCAGAAAGATATCCATCTCCGACAGGAAAATCCCATGGCCGGGATGGGTGTGATACCACCCGACGATGCGGAGATCGGAATAGTCCCGATCCATGATTTCCTGAATGTGCTGCCAGGTTTCGGCAGTGAATGTCACCTGCCCGGCGCTTCTGGTGGCGGCTTCTCCCTTGATGATATGCTCGATCTGAAGGAACGCGCTGGTGGCGTCCTGATAGACATCGCCCACGAGTACGCCACAGATTTCCGCGGCCGGCGAGCTGTCGCCATGCGTGTGAATACCATTGAGCGCGGACTGGCGGATGACGACCTGAAATTCCGTTATGCGCGGGCCGCTTAGCTTTTGCCTGAGCAGATCCCGCTTCGGGGCTTGCGCAAAATCGATATCGCCATCCAGGCTGCTCGCATTTTCTACCGTTTGAATCACTCCCATGACAACGCCTCCGTTTCTTCAGTAAGCGGGCCCAGCACGCGCCTGCGATCGCCCGACATTTCAAAACCGATCACTTCATCCCCACGACGGGCCACCACGATGTCCAGCGGCGGAAAGCCGATCTGGCCCAGCGTGCGGTCCATCAATTCCGGATCATCCCCGATGCGGAAAAAGGTTTTTACCTCGCGGCGAACGTCCGGACAGTTCGGACAGAACGCCTTTTCCGCGCGGACTTTTCCAAGCGACACAAACATTTTTTCCGATGTGCCGCAACGTGGGCAATCGAGCGATTGCAGCACGTCGCGGCATGATTCGAGTTGCACCCCGGGCAATAATCTTTGCGCTTCGGAGAGCAGGTCCCCCACCGTCAGATCATCAACGCCCGCATCCAGTGCGTGGATCTGGCTGAGCGTTTCGTGGCTCAGGCAGTCGTCTTTCCGCTGGTATTCGACGATGTACGAACTGGCGGAGAGCCCGTCGAATACCCAGCCGGAGCCGGCGATGGTTTGCATGCCGTGGATCAGCTTCACCGCTTCCTGGCATTGCACGCCGGCGATGATGGATGCGATCGTTGGCGTCGTGGGCGTTTTGCCCTGTTCCATTTCCGAGCGGCTCAGCAGGTTGCACGACCGGCGCGCTTGCAGCAGTTTCCAATCGATCTGGGACATCGTGCATTCGTAGCATGGTCCTTCGCCGGGGAGGAAAACGCGCGCCGTGCCGGCGATGGCCTCGATGGCGCCGTCGATCCAGGGACGATTGACGCGATGGCATTGGCGATTGATCGACAGGCGCGCTTCGCGATTATCCAGGCCGCCGATGACGATGTCCGCCCAGCGGAAGACGCCCATGCCGAGGTCGTGCACGACATTGCCGTTGAAGGCGTGCGCGCGAATATTCGGATAGAGCGACTTGGCGGCCTCGACGGCGACGTCGGCCTTGAAGCGGCCGTTGTCCGATTCGCGGTAGAGAACGGAGCGGGAGAGATTGGAATTCTCCACGCGATCCATGTCGGCGATCAAAATATTTCCGACGCCCAGCAGGGCAAGGTTTTTGACGATTTCGTTGCCGAGCGCGCCCGCGCCGACAACGAGTATTTTTGCGGCCGCGAGCTTGGACTGGTCCCACCACCCGATCAGGCGGAAGCGATCGAAGCGATCCTGGCCCGAGGCGGCATCCGATGAAATATGAAGCATCCGCTCATGCATAGCGGTTCCAAAGCAAACAAGTTGTCACAATCCGACGTTCCCGTGGCAGCGTGAACCTTCCGTAGCGAAGGCGGCCACTTCCTGAGGCAGATGATCTAGAGCGAATCCACCCTGATTCGCCGGCGTCAAAAACGCCCACTCATGGATATACACCACATCGAGCGGTTCGGCCAATTTTAGCTTGGGACCGTCCGATAATCCTATCATATAGTCATTTCCAGCCGGTCAAAAGTTAATTCTTGCCAGGTGGGGATATCGCTGTCATTTTCGGGGGTTGTGCGTCCATGATAGGGGTAATGGCGATTTCAGCGGGCACATGTCGGTGGGATCGATCTCAGCAGCCGGGCACAAAATAGGGCGTTTCCCCTCTCGCCTATCTAATCCCAACAGAAATATCCTCCGAGCTCGGATCAGCTTCGTCGCGCGCGTGAAGCGATATTCCAGCGCTGCGATGCTGATAGCGGACCGGCCCCGCTCCGAGGTTCACCAGAGCGTCCTTAAGCGACGCCGGCAAATATTGGGGCGTTAAATCATCAATCTTGTCCGGCCACTTTTCTTTCTCAGCGTGATATTGCCCCGCCGCCACGATGGCCCGGGCCAATTCATCGCGGATCGATCCCTTGCGATAAGTGGCTTCCGCTCGAGACAGGCTGGGCACGCACGTGACGACGATCGCGTCGCCGACTCGCTGCGAATAAGCGTCGGTTGTTTCCCCTTCTTTTTTGTCCAGATTGATTTGCCGCGCCTGTTTCGCTTTGATCGCCGCGATTTTTCGATCAAAAGCTCGCTGCGCAGTCAGATCTTCCTTAACCGTCGGCGACTTCAGTATCGCGACCATCTCGTCGCTGAGGCCGTTCATGCGCTTGAGCACCGCGTTCCAATCCACCGAGTTTCGGTCGAGAGATTTGAAAGGCGCAAGCCATTTATCATTAGCGGCATTGCCGCTGGCGAGCGTTTGCGCTTGTCCCTCAGCGATGAACTGAACCATGTCCAGCGGGCTCCATCGCTCGCACTGGTCCATGGTTTCCCACATGGCCTTTGGCGGCGGCACATTGTCCATCACCGCGGCGAGTTTAGCGCATTGTTCGCTAGAAAAACTTCCCGCGCCGACGGCCGCGCCGATCGTCTCATCCGCGAGACGGTTCATCCCGATCGCCACGAGATTTCCCACCAGCCAATCCTCTGATNNCCTCTGACGCTCGGGATGCAAGACGCTTCACGCCGATGACGTCCGAACTAAACCCATCAAAATCGCCCTGCCCCGCCCGCAAAAGCGCTCTCTCGCAAAGCGTCCATGACACGATGCGCATGGAGTTCAATTCCGGAAGCAGGACGAACATGAGGGAGCCGTTGAGCGAAACCCTCGGCATCCACCAGCGGGGCTTGTTTGCGGCCTGTACCGCCATGTCCAAAGATGCCGCTTGCTGCGCGAGATATTCCGCAAAGGCGGGATCGTCTTGTGGTTTCCACAATCGCAACGAATCCGTGCGGGCGATCGGCGTCTGGCGCTCATAGTCCTTGAAGGCCGCGCTGGCATTCCCCAATCCTTGCGCCCCGCACATCTTCAGCGTCCGCTCGCGCGTACTCTGTGGAAGCGAGTCCGCTCCGATCACCTTTAGCCAACAAACAAACCCGTTATTCTCCGGCGTGACGCCTTCGCTCTGACGCTGGTTGATCGCGGCGACGTAATCCACGCTGCCGTCCGGACGGAGGGGTTCGGTGATCACCGTTGTTTCGGGCGAAACGGTGAACAGTTCCGATGCGCCGACCCCTGCGGGAATGGCTGCAATCGCGGCAACCCAGCCGGCCATCATCATTTTCGCAATTTTCAGCATCGAATCGCTCCTTTTGCACCTATATGACGTTGTGCGCCAAAGGAACTTTCACGCGATCATTTGCGGATTCGGATGGTGTAGGCGAGGCGAAATTCGAATTTTGAATCGGAAAGCGTGGCCGTTCCGTCATCCACGCGATATTCGAACGGCTCGCCGGTTGCGGGATTCAGCGGAACGGGCGTTTCAGTAATGTCCGACAATTGCGCCGGAAGCTGGCCGTTATTGGCCGCCGCATAGGAGCGGATCGCCTCGACAGTAGTCAAAGCGGCAAGTTGCCGATCGATCCGGGCGAACTTCACGTAGATCCCATGGAAGTCTGACAACGTTTGCAGGAACGCATTGGCCGGCTGCTCGCGCATCAGTTTTTCAAGGTCGTCGTGGGCCTTATTGCTCATGGCGATTCGCGTGGGATTAGCCAGACCACGCAACTTGAACGCGTTGTCGCGGGCAATCTGAAGCTGCGACAGATAAAAAGTCCCGACAACGATAATTGGGTCCACCCCAGCGGCCTGTTCGGACGTGATGTGATGCGTTTGCGCGTATTGCTCTCGCGCCTGGCGCATCAGGTCAGGGCTGGTCGCTTTCACTACATCAGAGCGGTCCACGTGGATCCCATTAACAACACTGTCGAGGTAGTCCAACACCGCGTGCCACTGCTGGGCCGAAAGTTCCTCTCCGCGCCACGCCTGCGCCAGATTGGGGACGGCGTTTACCCACCATTGGCTTTCTCCATCAATCGCCGCGCTCAGGACGGATTGCCTATTGGGAAACTCGCTGAGCGCCCAATATAGATTGGGGGCGTCGGGACGATTCATGAGTTGCTCGAGGCACTCGTTCATGTTCAGGGAGATGGAAAGGGAGATCAGGCCGCAAACCAGAACCCCTTTTTCTCCCACCTTGTCCGCCATTTCGTATCCGAGCCGCATCGTCTTGATGGCATCATCGACCTTGCCCTGGTCGATCTCCCGCAACGCGCGGACTTTGAGAATCCTGCCCAACGTTCGAAGCGGGCTGAGTTGCGGCAGCAATGTGCCGAGGCCTTCTTCGTGCCAGGGGTACTCCCAGTCGCAGTTTTCGCACCGGCCGGCGAGATCAAGTTCTTCAAGTACGGAGTGATTTTCGAGCGAATCAGCCAGGTTATTGAAACGCGCCATGTTCTTGGCGTCATAGGCTTCCAGCGCCTTTTCAGCCTTGTCTTTGGCGTCCGGACCCATGAGGAGGGTTGCATACATGTACAGAATCGCCGCGTTTCCCGGCCGACGCTCAAACGCGTCGCGGAAAAGGAATTGATATTTCAGAGCCGGTANNCCAATTCAAACCGCTGCACGTCGAGATTGTCGGTCCCGGTTTGCGCCATGGCCGATGCGCAGAGGCTTAGCACAAGCGCTGTTGTCAGCACGAATCGTTTCATGATTGCTCCTCAAAATTTAGAAAATATCATCCGCGTGAAGAACATGGACGGCGGGAATATTTTCCGCCGGCAGTCCGTCCAAACCTTTTTCGCGCACGGTCTCCTGCAACACCTGTAAACTCTCGGCCGCAAGCGGCTCGGGCGGCGAAGGCTGAATTGCAACCGCGGGCTCGGAAAATTGCTGCGGCTGAACAGCAACGTTGCGTCTAGCCGGCGCGAACCAGCTTCCTGCACTCACAAGCAACATCAAGACGGCAGCCGCGCGCCAAAGATGCATGGGGCGCTGACCTGATCTTCGTCCGGCCGTAAACGCGGCGGCGACCGGATCAATTCGCGCGGCAGATGGCGAAAGCGATTTCATCGCCGATTCCAATTCGCGCTCGCCCAGAGTTAATCCATCGGGGGTTAATCCATCTTGTTCCTGCATGGCTTCTCCAGTGCGCCGCGCAATTGCGCCAGCGCCGAAATATATCTCTCGCGAACTGTGGCGACGCTCATCTCCATCACCTCGGCGATCTGGGCCAATCCTAATTCGCCCCAGATCCGCATCACGACGACCTGACGGTGTTCGGCGGAAAGCTGTTTCAGCGCGGCTTCGGCGACTTGCGCGTCAAGAATCGAATCCGCCGATGATTCGAACCATTCGCGGCGGCCTGTCGCCACGATCTGCTCCCGCCGTCGGCGGCGCGAGGTCGATCGGACTGAATCAATCGCGGCGTTGTGGACCGCGCGGTACATCCACGCGATCGGATTCTGAGGCAGGCGCGTCTCCATCAGCAGAGCCGTCAGCGCCTCCTGCACCACGTCCTCGGCGGAGGCGGCGTCGAGCCATTGACGGGCGTACAGCACCAGGCCGCCGGCGCGTTCAGTCACCATTTGCGTCAAGCGGTTCAAATCGCTCATGGCCCGTCCATCATAATGACGACGCGGCGCGCAAAATTTTTGATTTATCAGGAATTAAGGGAAATGGCGGCTATCCGAACGACGGGACTTGTCTCAAATCGGCTGCAAAGTAACCCTGAACAGTTCCATGTCCTTCGCCCCCAGGCGTTTCTTATATTCTTCGCCGCCGCGAAGAAGGTTGAAGATGGGGTTGCCGGCCGCGATGGCATCCTGGATCGCGAGGCTGAACGAGACGATGCCGGGGCTCCACTGCTTCTGGGCGAAATCGTAGCTGGTGTTGTAAATCATCGGCCCCTGAGCGGATCGCAGCGCGAGCAGCCATGCCGACGCTTTTCCATCGACCCACAATTCCTGCACGTAGAAATCTCCCTGCTCGCTGAGCTTTGGACAGAGCCGGCGGAGATATCCGAGCAGCACCTCTTCGGTGAAATCGGCCTTGAGCGATTCCGCCTGCCGCATGCCGGAGAGGGCGCGCTCGAAGGCCTCGGCCATCTCGTCCGGCTTGGTCAGCGTCAGCCAGCGCATCTGTCCCTTGGTCTGGGCGTTGCGGATTTTGCGTTTGATTTCTTTTCGCTCGTGGCTGTCGAGCGAGGCCAGATATTCATCCCAGGTTTTGGGCAGCGGAATATACGGCGCCATCATGGCGATGCGTTCCTCGTATTCAAATCCGAATTTCGGCGAAAGATTTTTCAGGATTTCCCGCAGCGGCGAATTCCCGCGGATATTATGAAGCTGCACGCCGATGACGGACCAATCCCACAAATCACCAAGTAATTCGAGGATGATGGCCCAGCATTCTTCGGCTGCGGTCGCGTCAATCAGCGGATCAAGATAATCGGTGACCCAGCGGCCGGGTGTTTCCAGCATCGACGCGGTGTTCAATCCCAGCGGAAAGACCGCCAGCAAATCCTCGCCGCGCGAGACGGTGATCAGCCGGAACTGCCCGGCGGGCACAAACTCGTTCACGACGGCCGATTGCCAGGTGGGAGAACAAAAGACGGTTGACGTTGGATTGCGCGACAGCAGACGGTTCCACTTCGCGATGAATTTGGGATCGTCCGGCCAATCGCGGTGGCAGCGGGCACAGAGGCCGTCACGTTCCAGCGGATCGAAATCAGACCCGTAGCTTTGGGCGATCTTAAGTGCGGCGGGCATCAGGGCGCGCAGTGCGCTGCGCATCCTTCCCGCAAGTTGAAGTTCTTTCGGCATGCTGAATTCCGGTGCGCCAGGACTCTTGTTGGGCCTCTTGTTGGAACTCTGGCTCTTTGAAGATTTATCAGCCGCCTGCGTCATCGACTTGAGAATATACAGAAAACCGCGACGTTCTGGGGATGGGCCGTGGAGATTCTGTCATGTAATCCCCAAGCCCTTGTTGATAAGTGGGCTGCGCCCGACAATCGGCACTATGCCGACCGGGTCGTTTGTCCATCTTCACTGCCATACCCATTATTCCCTGCTTGACGGGGCCTGCCGCATCCCGGACATCGTGCGGCGGGTTAAATCGCTCGGGATGGACAGCATCGCGATTACGGACCATGGGTGCATGTACGGCGTGGTGGAGTTCTATAACGAATGTATCAAGGGAGGCATCAAACCAATTTTGGGGATGGAAGCCTATATGGCCCCGGGCGATCGCCGGGATAAATCTTCCCCCAGCGGCACCGGCAGCGATGCGTCGTATCACCTGCTGCTGCTTTCGCAGAATCTTGAGGGTTATCGGCACCTGATTCGGCTTTCGAGCCTGTCCTACCGCGAGGGGTTTTACTACAAGCCGCGTATCGACAAGGAAATTTTGCGGGAGTTCCGCGGCGGCCTGATTGCCACCAGCGCGTGTCTCGGCGGCGAAATTCCTTCGTGTCTCATGCGGCGCGACGCCAAGAACGCGAAGATCATCGCCGAGAGCTATCTCGATATTTTCGGCCCGGACAAATTCTTCATCGAAGTGCAAAAACAGGGCGTCGCCGAACAGGACATGGTCAATCCTGAACTCGCGGAGCTTGGCAAGAAACTCGGCGTCGGTTTGGTGGCGACCAACGATGTTCACTTTCTGGAAAAGGACGATCATTACGCCCACGACGTTTTGTGCTGCATCAGCATGGGGAAGCTGATCACGGATGAAGGCCGGATGAAATATCCGACCGAGATTTATCTCAAAAGCCCCGAGCAAATGACCGCGGCCTTGGGAAGCTTCGACCAGGCGATCGAGAACACGGCCAAGATCGCCGCGATGTGCGATGTGCAGCTCGATTTCTCCAAGCGGTTCGCGCCGGTCTATCGCGTGCCCGCTGAATCGCTGCATGCGCCGGTTGCCGGCGCGCCGGCGCTTGCGGACGACGAGCGATATCTTCGCCAACTTTGCGAGGATGGCTTGGCCTGGCGTTTTGGCTCGCGCGATGTGTCGCCGGAGATTCGCACCCGGCTCGATTACGAATTAAAGATCATCACGAGTAAGAATTTCTGCTCGTACTTTCTGATCGTCTGGGATTTCTGCAATTTCGCCCGCGAACAGGGAATCCCGGTCGGAGCCAGAGGATCCGGCGTCGGCACGATGGTGGGATATCTGCTGGGGCTCTGCAATGTCGATCCGATCAAATACGGCCTGCTCTTTGAACGGTTCATGGACCCGAGTCGAAACGACTTGCCTGATATCGATATCGACATCTGCCAGGAAGGGCGCGCGAAGGTCATTGAATATGTCCGCAACAAATACGGGCACGTCGCTCAGATCATCACCTTCGGCACCCTCGCGGCCCGCGCGGCTTGTAAAGACGTCGGTCGCGTTCTCGGCGTGCCGCTGGCGCTGACGGACAAGATCACCAAGCTGATCGCGGGCACGCCGGGGATGACGCTCGATAAAGCGCTCAAGCAGCCCGATCTCGCAAAGTTGTACGAAGACGAGCCGCAGGTCAGGCAGGTCATCGATCTAGCCAAACGTCTGGAAGGCCTTTGCCGCAACGCGGGGATGCACGCGGCCGGGGTCGTGATCGCGGATCAGCCGCTGGAAAATTTTGTGCCGCTCTGCAAGAACGGCGACGATCTGCTCACCCAATTCGAAGGCCCGATCGTTGAAAAAGTCGGCTTGCTGAAGATGGACTTNNATGGACTTCCTCGGCCTGCGCACGCTGACAACGTTGCAGCGGTCGATCGATCTCGTGAAGCAGATCAAGAATGTCGAGGTCGATATCGAAAAGATCGACTTCGCGGATCGCGCGGTTTTAGAGATGTTCAGCAAGGGACAAACCAAGGGCATATTCCAATTTGAATCCGGCGGGATGACCGATCTGCTCATGAAAATGCGCCCGGACCGGCTCGAAGACCTCATCGCGGCCAATGCTCTTTATCGCCCCGGGCCGATGGAACTGATCCCGACCTATTGCAATCGCAAGCACGGCAAGGAAAAGGTGCCGCAGGTCCATCCGATCATGGACGAAATCCTGGCCGAGACCTACGGCANNACGGCATCATGGTCTACCAGGAACAGGTGATGCGGATATTCAACCAGCTCGGCGGGATCGAGTTGAGCGCCGCGTACAAACTCATCAAGGCGATCAGCAAAAAACAATCGGATGTGATTGCGAAATATAAGCCTGATTTTCTCGCGGGCACGCGATCCAAAGGGATCAGCAAGGAAAAAGCGGAAGAACTATTCGACCTGATTCTCAAATTCGGCGGCTATGGTTTCAACAAGAGCCACTCGACGCGATATGCCATCCTCGCGTTTCAGACGGCGTACATGAAGACGTATCACCCGGTCGAATACATGGCCGCGCTGCTGACGTTTGAAATGGGATCGACGGATAAAGTCGTCGAATACATCGAAGAATGCCGCGCCCGGGAAATCACCGTGCAGGCGCCGGACATCAATTCATCCGACAAGGATTTCACGCCAATTTACGTTAAGAAGACCGGCGTCATCCGCTTCGGGCTGATGGCCGTGCGCGGCGTCGGCGAGAAAGCGGTTGAAGCCATCATTGAGGAACGGAAAAATAAAGGGCCATTCGCGAGTCTCTACGATTTCTGCGAGCGCGTCGATCAGCGGCTGGTGACACGCGGCACGATGGAAGCGCTCGTGAAATGCGGCGCGTTCTCAACATTGAAAGCCAAACGCGCCCAGCTTCTGGCGATTCTTGACCGGGCGGTTGAAATGGGCCAGCAATCGCAGCAGGACAAACGGATGGGGCAGTTGAATATGTTCGGCGTCGCCAGCGGAGGCGGTGGGACATCCAAGCCGGCGGATGTTTTGCCCAATCTCGAAGAATTCCCCAGCGCCGAATTGCTCAAATTTGAAAAAGAACTGCTCGGCTTTTACATCACCGATCATCCGCTCACCGAGCACGAAGCCGCGCTCACGAGCTACACCACGGCGACGACGCGCGACGTCAAAACGCTGGCAGAGGGAACCGAAGTGACCATCGGCGGGATGATCAACAAGATCAAACGGGCGATCACCAAAAGCGGCCGATCCGCGGGCCAGCCGATGGCGATTATCACGCTCGAAGACCTCGATGGTCAGATCGAAGCAACCGTCTTCGCAGAAAATCTGGCGGATATCACCAAGCGGCATCCCAAAGCCGTCGCGACGGAAGAGATCGTCTTTCTCCGCGGCAAGATCGACAAACGCCGCGAGACGCCGGGATTGATCGTCAACGAATTGATCCCCATCACCGATTCGATTTCGCGTCTGACGCGCTGGGTGAAGGTGGAAATCGATCGCGTCGATGGGGCTGCCGAGATGCTCAAGCAACTCAAGCCGGTGCTGATCAAGCACAAGGGAAATTGCCAGACATTCCTGAGCGTTCCGGCCAACGGATCGAAGCGGGCGCTGATCACGCTGGACAACGCATGGTCGGTCCGCCCGACGCCGGCGATGAAAGAGGAATTGGAATTCGCGCTGAATGGCCAGGGCCGGGTGGAATTGGCGGGTGAGGGATCGAGGCGATCGCGCGTACAGCAGCAGCCGCTGTTTCAGGGGGCGGAAATACCGGAAGTGACCGATGAAACTCCGATATTTGCCCCGCTGCCGGGCGATGAAGAGATGTGAGAAAATCAGAACTCGGCTTCCGGGTCGATCAGGGAAAGCGATCGCACGGTAACTTCATCCAGAATATCGCGCGGGCATTTTGCGATGAAAGCCATCGAACGTTCCCGGTAATCAAGCTGGCGAAGCGCATCGCAGAGGATCACCGAATCTACGTCGCCGACTCCGGCTTTGGCCGGCAAATGACCCTTGGACAGAAGCACTTCAAACGGTCCACTGCGAATCCGCGACGTGATGCCGATGCAAATCACCAGGCCGCTGGCCTGATTATATGATTTTGGGCTGAGGATTAGTGCGTAATGGGGTCCGGTTAATTCGCGGCCGGTGGACGGACTGAGGTTTACATGAACCAAATCCCCCCGGTCCGGTGTATAGGACAAACGAGCCATCGCCACTCACCAGATTTCTTTGCCAACCGGGCGACCGACATTCCACTCCCCGTGCCGATGCTTTGGCTTAAATTCCGCCATCAATTCCGAGAGCTTATATCGCCGCCTGCGCCGCGGCTTAACGACGCGGACCGGCTCCAGGTCGATGATGCTGCCCACGCCGATATCGCGCATTTTGGCGAATTGACTGGGAATCAGCACCGCCATGCTGCTTCCCCATTTTTTGACCTTTACCGGCGTCGCCATGAAACCTCCGAAGGTGATATAAAATGATATCCTCCATATCGGCTCGTTTCAACCGAAGATTTCGTCATTTTTTTAGTGGGCCGCCTTCTCAATAATCAACCGGCTCACCGTCCGCGTTTCCTCGGTCCAGGTCAGCCCGGTTTGCTCCTGTAGGTGTTGCAAAACCAGGTTGCGGTTGGCCGCATCGCCGGGAATCTCTCCGTAAGACCGCATGCTCACAAATCCGGGAAGGCCATCCGCCTCGATAATGACCTGCTCATTCAGTTGGTCGCCCAGGTTGCGAGCTATGCGGGGGCGGCCTGTCTGGCTTGAACTCACAAGCTTCGAGTGCTTGTCGAGCGGATAGTTGCCGAAGAGTTCGATGCATGGCTGGGACATATCGGTTAACGCCGGCGCCTGCGGCAATGCTTTGAATTTCCAGTGGCCGCGCAGGACGATCACCTTCCTCGGAACATCGCGGTAGGCGACGGCTGCGTTGATCCCGAACTCATCATGAAGAAGTTTCGCCAGGCCCGCGCTGCAATCATTGTCGGTTGAGTCGATTCTGAAAATGATATCGCCATTCAATTTGGCGCTATCCAAATCGCCGTCCACTTCAGCCTCCGCCGCGCACTGCTCACGGACAAAACAAATGAAGCCGACGAGTTGATGCAGTGAATAGTCGGGCTCGGGGGAATTGATCGTCGCGAAAAGCCCAGCCGGACTCAAACCGGCCAGGAAGTGGCCGCTTGGGTGGAACCTGCCGTTGCTATGTTCCCTCAGAAGCCGGCTGCGGGCTTCGGGCGGCGCGTTGGTGATGCGTTTAAATACCTGGTTTTTCTGCAGCGTATAGTAATCGGCAACATCCGTCGGACGGGTCGCCGGGGCAGCCGGCGCAGCGGCGTTCTCCAGCCGCACACCCTGCGCGAAAAGCGCTGACGCGGAGCGGACAGCAACAATCGTCGCGGTAACCCCCAGAAGACAGACGATCACGATTACGGCGGAGATTTTTATTTTAGCGGCTGCCATGAGATACGCCGTTCCTTTCGTTGCGGTAAGAATCGTCGCCGGAATCGCCGCACCGGCCTTGGCGGCCAGCGCTACATGGGCCGCGGATTGGGCCAGATTTTCTGGCGCATGTTCGATGCCCTGGATTGCCACCACGGACAAGACGGCCGCGTCCGATTCCTTTGTCACTCCGATCTTCTCAAATCGTTTGCGCAGCTTTTCCGTGCCGCGGGAGACGCGCTTTCGGGCCGCGATTTCTGAAATGCCCAGCGTCGCGGCGATCTCCCCGAACGAGCGGTCCTGATAAAAGCGAAGGACGATCGCGTCGCGGTCCGCCTGACCAAGGCCGGCGACGGCCGCATCCAGATGGATCGCAAGATCACTCTCCGGCGCCGGTGATTCGGTGGCCGTCGCTCTTTCCAAAGCGGCGCGCTCTTCATGCATCTGCCGCCTGCGGCGCGCCCGGCGGAGATTTTGCACCGTGTATCCAAGGGTGCTAAAGAGCCAGCCGGAGAGTTTTTGGTGCGTGGGCATTTTGTCAGACCTCCGGGCGAGCAGGATGAAGACGATCTGCACGGCGTCTTCAGCCAATTGGCGATCGCCAAGCTGCCGGAACGCGGCGGCGAAAACCCACCGGGCATGACGATCCACGATGGCGCGGAACGCATCATCCGATTTTTCACCGGCATAGGCCTGAAGCAGTTGCTGATCGCTGGGCGATTCGGTCATTCGAACTCACTTCGCACAACAGGTCCCATGTCCGGGATCGAAACGATTGTGACCGGAATTATGACAAATGACGATTTGCCGAAATACTTGACACGGATGCCGATCCATTCGTCGAATGGGAACACGAAATAAATCGCTATTTTTGGTTGACAGGCCCGAACTGGAATATTATTATACCATTCAGTTAATTAACCATTCGGTGTAATACGGAATGACAACCGACCTCCTCAGCACCACCTTCGCCGCCCTGGCCGATCCCACCCGGCGGGCGATCCTTGCCCGGCTCTCCCGGGGCACAACCTCCGTCACCGAACTGGCCGAGCCCTTCAAAATGACCCTCCCCGGAATCTCCAAGCACCTGAAAGTATTGGAACGCGCCGGCCTGATCGTCCGCAGCCGCGAAGCCCAGTGGCGGCCCTGCCGGCTCAAGGCCGCGCCGCTGAAAAATGCCGTGGATTGGCTTGAGGAATACCGCAAATTCTGGGAACAGAGTTTTGACCGCCTCGACGATTACCTGCACGAGTTACAGAAAAAGGAGAAACATCATGGCCGAAAAAAATGAATCCAAAACCGAACTCCCGACCCGCGAGGTCGTCATCACCCGTCTCTTCGACGCGCCCCGGGCGCTCGTTTTCAAGGCCTGGATCGATCCGAAGCACCTGGCGATGTGGTGGGGCCCGCATAAATTCACCAACCCCGTCTGCAAAGTGGATGCACGCGTCGGCGGCGCGTGGCATATCGTCATGCGCGGCCCCGACGGCGCTGAATATCCCTGCGGCGGCATCTACCGCGAGATCGTCGAGCCCGAGCGTCTCGTCTTCACCAACGATGCCGTCGACAAAGAGGGGAATGTCATCATCGCGGGACTGACCACCGTCACCTTCGCCGATGAAGATGGCAAGACGAAACTCACTTTACGAACCCGCGGCACCGCCAAGGTGGACTATGCAGCCGCATACCTGCAAGGCATGGAAGCGGGCTGGACGCAAAGCCTCGAAAAGTTGGGTGAGCACGTGAAGACGCCCCTGCAATCACCCGCCGAAGCCGACAACGAGATCGTCGTCACCCGCATATTCGACGCCCCGCGCGAATTGGTCTGGCAGGCGATGGTCGATCCCAGGCAGGTCATTCTCTGGTGGGGTCCGCACGGATTCACCAGCATGATCGAAGAAATGGACGTCAGGCCGGGCGGCATCTGGAAACACACCATGCACGGCCCCGACGGAACCGACTATCCCAATTACTCGGTCTTCAAGGAGGTCGTGAAACCCGAGCGACTCGTTTTCTCCCACGGCGGCAGCAAAAAGGGCGGCCCCGCCGTCAATTCCGTCGCGACATGGACTTTCGACGCCCAGGACGGCGGTAAAAAGACGAAGGTGACGATACGCATGACCTTCCCATCGGCGGCCGAGCGCGACTTGATCGTCAAGGAATATGGAGCGATTGAAGGCGGCAAGCAGACGCTCGAACGGCTTGGAAAACATCTTGGGAAGCGGTAAGCGAAATCTATTTTGCCGCACCTGCCGGCGGGATATTGGGAAACAGCGGTTGCGCATCGCCGAGTTTTGTGCCGGCGGCGGGTGGATGGTAAAGGGGTTGTTCAAGGCGGGACGCCGTTTTAAGATGATGTGTGGGGAAGTGAGCCATGCCTGATCGCAAGAAACGTTTTTTCGATTGTTCGCAGCGTGCCTTTGAGAAGGCTTGCGCGGTGATGCCGGGCGGGGTTTCTTCGCCGGTGCGGGCGTTTAAGGGTGTGGGTGGGACGCCGATTTTTGTGAAGGAGGCGCAGGGGTGCATCGTTAAAGATATCGATGGGAATTCGTATATTGATTATGTCGCGAGCTATGGGCCGCTGATTGCGGGGCATTCGCATGAGCGGGTGGTGGCGAGTTTGGCGAAGGCGATTGGACGGGGGACGAGCTATGGGGCGCCGACGGAGCTGGAGACGCAGCTTGCGGGGGAGATTATTGAGGCGATGCCGAGTGTGGAGATGGTCCGGTTTGTGAACAGCGGGACCGAGGCGGTGATGAGCGCGATCCGGCTGGCTCGGGCGGCGACCGGGCGGGAGAAGATCGTTAAATGTGTGGGGTGTTATCACGGGCATTCGGATTCGCTTTTGGTACAGGCTGGGAGCGGAGCGCTGACGTTGGGCGTGCCGTCTAGTCCGGGGGTTCCGAAATCGATTACGGCGAACACGGTTTTGGCGCCATACAACGATCTGGCTGCTGCGGAGAAGATTTTTGCGGAGCATGGGAAGGAGATTGCGTGTTTCATTGTTGAGCCTGTGGCGGGGAACATGGGGGTTGTGCCGCCGGCAGCGGGATATTTGCGCGGGTTGCGGGAGCTTTGCACGAAACATGGGGCGATTCTTTTGTTTGATGAGGTGATGACGGGATTCCGCGTGGGGCGAGGCGGGGCGCAGGGGATTTATGGTGTTAAGCCCGATTTGACATGCCTTGGCAAGATCATTGGCGGCGGATTGCCGGTTGGGGCGTATGGGGGATTGCGGACGATCATGGAGCAAGTGAGTCCGTCAGGGAGTGTTTATCAGGCGGGGACGCTGAGCGGNNAGATTTTGAAGGAGCCGGGGGTTTACGAGATACTTGAAGCGAGGAGCGCTGCGCTGGCGGCGGGATTGTTGGGGGCGGGGAAGGAGGCGGGTGTGCCGTTGGTGGTAAATCGGGTGGGGTCGATGTTGACGCCATTTTTTGTGAGGGGTGGGGAATCGGTTGTTGAGAATTTTGAGGAGGCGACGGCTTGTGATACTGGGGCGTATGCGAAATTTTTCCATGCGATGTTAGAGAATGGGGTTTTTCTGGCGCCGAGTCAGTTTGAGGCGATGTTTGTGGGGTTGGCGCATGGGGAGGAATTTATCGAGCAGACGATTGGGGCGGTGAAATTGGCAATGAAGGTCGTTCGTGGATCGGAAAGTAAGAAGAAGTGATCAGGATTTGGTAAGGTCTTGACCCCACCGGGTCGATATGGGATTCTAGTCTAAACTTTAGACCCGAGAAATTTCTATGCGTAAAATCGGCAGTTACGAGTTAAAAACGCATTTGTCGGAGGTGCTTGACGCCGTCGAGCATGGACAGAGCGTGCTGGTGACCCGACATGGAAAGGCGATTGCGCAGATCCTGCCAAGCGACAAGGCGCAGCGCCGGGAGGCGAATGAGGCCGCCGAGGCGATCAGGAACTTTCCGCGCGGCAAGCTACCCAAGGGCATTACGGTGCGGTCGCTGATTGAGGAAGGCCGACGTTGAGCATCGTCACGGACATGTCGGTGGTGCTGGCGTGGTTTTTTGAAGAAGAGCATACCAAGCGCGCTTTGGGCGTATTGGATCGCATAGAGCAAGAGGGGATGCTGGTTCCACCGTTGTGGTGGTCGGAATTGGAGAACGGCATTTTGATGGGAGAGCGCCGGAGGCGGAAAACAGGGGCTGATTCGGCCGCCTTCCTTAAGCTGGTCCGTGCGCTACCGATTCAAACGGATGATGTTCCGAGGCATCGGATCAGTGATGAAATCCTGGAGATTGGAAGGGGGCACCAGCTTACGGCGTACGATGCGGCGTATGTGGAATTGGCGCAGCGGCAGAGCGATGGGCTGGCCACTTTCGATGTGACGATCCGCCGTTGCGCGCGAGCTCTTGGTTTGAAGGTCTTTCCGGCAGCGCATTGACCAGCGGGCTCTGCCGATATGGTGCTTGCAAGAAGCACCTCGTTTTGGCACAATTCGCACTGTAATTGTGGGATATCTGAATACGTTGTTCGGGAAAAGGCCACGGAATAAGCCGATGTACAAGATGGGCACGAAAACGACGCGGACGAAGTAAGGGCCTTAACGGGCTTCTTATGGGTTCGCGGTTTTTGTGGC
Organism: Phycisphaerales bacterium; assembly: GCA_003153655.1. Taxonomy (GTDB): domain Bacteria; phylum Planctomycetota; class Phycisphaerae; order Tepidisphaerales; family Tepidisphaeraceae; genus PALSA-1353. The sequence goes on along the minus strand of PMAK01000067.1, from coordinate 997 downwards.
GGTCTTCACTCGGTGAAAGTTCTGTGNNTCGTCGGGGCGACCGGGGCGGTGGGTCAGGAGGTTTTGAATATCCTGGCCGAGCGGAAGTTTCCTATCAAGGAACTGGTGCTATTGGCGAGCGCGCGGAGTGTGGGGAAGAAGATTGAATATGCGGGGAAGAGTTATACGGTTCGGGAATTGACGAAGGATGCATTTGCGGGTGTGAACATCGCGTTTTTTTCGGCGGGTGGGAGCATCAGCCGGGAGTATGCGCCGGCGGCGGTGGCGGCTGGGGCAGTGGTGATTGATAAGAGTTCGGCGTTTCGGATGAAGCAGGGTGTGCCGCTGGTTGTGCCGGAAGTCAACCCGGAGCAGATCGCGAAGCATAACGGGCTGATCGCGAATCCGAATTGCAGCACGATTATTATGAATGTCCCCGTTTGGCCGCTGCATAAGGCGAATCGGGTTAAGCGGATTGTGCTGAGCACTTATCAGGCGGTTAGCGGGGCTGGTGTTGGTGGATTGGAAGAGCTGGAGCGGCAGACCAAGGCTTATGCAAGCGGGTCGGCTATTGAGCGGAAGCAGTTTCAGCATCAGATCGCGAGCAATGTTTTCAGTCATGACACCAAGATTCTGGAGAATGGGTACAACGAAGAGGAGAATAAGACGGTTAATGAGACGCGGAAGATTTTTGGGGATTCGCGGATCATGATCTCGGCGACTTGTATTCGCGTGCCGATTCCCCGGGCGCATAGTGAGGCGATTAACCTGGAATTTGAGAGGCCGATGAGTGCGGAGGAGGCGCGGCGGATTCTTTCGAGTGCGCCGGGTGTAAGAGTGGTGGATGATCGGGAGAAGAATCATTTTCCGATGCCGTTGGAGGCCAGCGGGCAGGATGATGTGCTTGTTGGGCGGATTCGGCAGGATATCAGCCGGGAGGATGGGCGGGGGATTGAGATTTTTGTGAGTGGGGATCAGATCCGTAAGGGTGCGGCGACGAATGCGGTGCAGATTGCGG
>PMAK01000191.1 GCA_003153655.1 Phycisphaerales bacterium | reverse complement strand
ACATTCTGGTTGCCGGCGGAACCGGATCAGGAAAAACCACGCTGGTCAACGCGATCCTGTCGGAGCCGCCGTTCAGGAGCGATCGCATCATCCTGATTGAGGACACCAAGGAGCTTCAATGCCCTTCGGACGACAAGGTTGAGTTGCTGACGAAGAATACCGAGCCGAGAGTGACGATGACCGATTTGCTCCGGATGACGTTGCGCCTTCGACCGGATCGGATCATTATCGGGGAGGTGCGCGGACCTGAAGCGCTGGCGATGTTGAAGGCATGGAACACCGGTCACCCCGGCGGTGTCGCAACGATCCACGCCAACTCGGCTGCCGATGCGCTGCGGCGCATCGAGGACTTGGTGGGCGAGGCGTCGCAGATCGTTCCCAAGCGGTCCATCGCGTCAGCCGTGAATTTGCTCGTCTTCATTGAGCGCACCAATGCACGACCGGGCCGATCCGTCCGCAGCATTGTGGAGGTCAACGGATTCGACAACAACGATTATGTGCTCAACGAAGTGAAGGGCGACGCATGAAAATCGACGCGCGATTTTCAGTCGGCTAAATATTCGAAGTTCCTTCGCTTGAGTATGCCTGATCGGTACAATTTTGAATTAGGAAACAGCGCTGAATGAAATCGAGGCGTTGCGCGCCGATGGGCCGAAGAGATGAACAAACTGCCAGTCAAATTTCTGCGTGACTATGCCAGCCTACTTGGCCAGGTAAAGGATCGTATCCGCCAAGCACAAACGCGCGCCGTTCTTTCGGCCAACGCGGAGATGATCCAACTGTACTGGGAAGTCGGCCGCCTGCTCGTTCAGCAGCAAGCCACCCAAGGTTGGGGTGCCGGCGTCTTGAGGCGCCTTGCCTCCGATCTGCATAACGAACTGCCGGAAGTGAAGGGTTTCTCTGAGCGCAATCTGAAACTGATGACCCAGTTCCACCGTGAATACCCACAGCTTTCCGAAATTGGGCAACAGCCTGTTGCCCAATTGCAGGCTGGCAAGGTTTCGGAACCAATCGAACCCGCGGCAAGCGGTGACGTCCGATTGGGGCAGCAGCTTGTTGCCCAATTGCCCTGGGGTCACAACGTCGTGCTCATGCAGAAGGTTAAATCGCCTGACATTCGCTTATGGTACATGCAGCAAACACTCCAGAATGGCTGGAGTCGCAGCGTGCTTCATCTAATGATTGAGAGTAAATACCACGCACGACGAGGCAAAGCGGTCACCAACTTTCCCGATCGGTTGCCCCCGATCCAGTCCGACCTTGCCGCGCAAGCGCTCAAAGACCCGTACATTTTTGATTTTCTAACACTCGAAAGGCCATTCCATGAGCGCGAGTTAGAGACCGAACTGCTGAAGCATTTGCAAAAGTTCCTCATCGAGTTGGGCCAGGGCTTCGCATTTGTCGGGAGGCAGTACCACGTCGCGGTCGGCGAAGATGATTTCTACATCGACCTGCTTTTTTACCACCTCATGCTACGCTGTTTCGTGGTGATCGAGCTCAAGACCGGCCAGTTCAAAGCTGAACATGCAGGGAAGATGAATTTCTATCTCAATGTCATCGATGACAAACTTCGGCACACCAACGATCAGCCATCGATTGGCCTGATACTCTGCCAGCATCGCAATCGCGTCGTCGCCGAATACGCCCTGCACGGCATCAAGAAACCCATCGGCATATCTCAGTATGAAATCACCCGCGCTTTGCCGAAAGAACTGCAATCCAGGCTGCCGTCCATCGAAGAAATCGAGGCGGAATTGATGTCGCCGGCCAAGCAAGCACGAACGCGATCGTCCGTAGGTAAGAAGCGGGGCAAACGGTGAACCACTGCGACACTGTCGGAAATCCCGGCGAGCGATCACGCACCATTATTTCCGTGTTGGTGCGAGCGTTCGGAACCGGTTCACCCGCACGCCACACGTAACGCTGGACGGCTCGGACATTGAGGATGTCGTAGATACGCCGCTCGGACAGTACAATTCAGATTGGACGATCGTGAAACAAAACGGCAACGCAGTCTCTCTGGTCAGCGAAACCAAAGGTACGCACGATTTCCTGAAACTGCGGACGAGCGAAGCCGACAAGGTCCACCGCAGAATACGGCATTTTGAAATCCTGAACCACATGCGGCTGAAGGTGGTTGTCTTGGCGCGCACGGCGCAACGGCCGCACCACTGTCCGATAACCTTGCTCATTCCACACGGCGATGGAACGCAATTTTGTCCAATTTGCAGTCTTGGTTAGAGTATTGTGAAAACGCCGATGTTCCATCCAGGACGGCGGAGGCCGACGCACTCCGGTTGATTGAAACATATGCATCGACGAACAGCTTACGAACTCAGCGCATCCCAGGTGACGACGCCAGATTCTGTCGTTCGCCTCTTCTGGCAACTGACCAAAGAGCGCCGACCTCGAATGAAGAGAGTGTTGGACCTGGGCGCTGGAGATTGCAAGTTCGCCAAAGGCGGCGCTTTCGACCGCTATACCGGAATTGAACTTGACCGGGACCGGGTTGCGGCTGCAAAGCCCCCACCACATGGAAGGATCATACATGGCTGCGCATTCCGCCATACAGAGCACAACTACGATGCTTGCATTGGTAATCCGCCATACGTTCGGCATCACGATATTGGAAGCCCGTGGAAGGAACGAACTGCGGCCCGTCTTGAGCGCGAACTCGGGATTACCCTGAATAAACATTGCAATCTCTATCTCTATTTTTTTTGTCTCGGCTTGATAAAGACGCATGGGGAGGGGCTGGTTGCGCTGGTACTTCCCTATGAATGGGTTTCTCGCCCCTCAGCGAAGGCGCTTCGCGAGTATATCCAAGGCAACCGCTGGAACGTTGCTGTGTATCGCTTCCAGGTGCCGATCTTCGATGGAGTTCTCACGACAGCTTCGATTAGCATCGTCGATAAGGCGCGTTGTGACTCCTTGTGGAAGTTCTATGATATCACCTCTGACAATCGCATATTGATACGCCCTGGTATTGCGGACTCTAAGGACGGTGTGCTTGAATACGCGGAACGTGGCAGTATCTGGACCCTGCGTGGCCTCAGCCCTGGGTCCCAAAAGATCTTCACGCTGACCGAAGGCGAGCGCATCCATACTGGGCTGAGCAAGCGGGACGTGGATCCTTGTGTAACTAGCCTTCGCAGGGTTCCTCGCAGCCTCCGGAACCTCACCACCGCGACCTTCGAAAAGCATTTTGTGCAAGCGGGCGAAAAATGTTGGCTGATTCGCTCGTACAAGAAACAACGAAGCGATTCGCTTAACAGCTATCTGATGTCCGTGCCAGAGGAAGATCGGCAAACGTACACCTGCAAAAACCAAACTCCATGGTTTAACTTTGTTCCGCATCCCGCACCACAGCTCCTCGTCAGCTCCGGCTTTACGAAATATGGTCCGAAAGTGCTTGTCAACTCGATGCGTGCATACGCAGTCGGATCAGTTGTGGGTATCCATGCAAAGAGGACGCTGCCTCGACGCCGCTTACAGGATCACTTGCTGGGGATTAATTTTGAGAAGCGGGTAGTCGCTCACGCGAAGACGCTGAAGAAGCTAGAAGTCAAACAACTCAACACCGTGCTCAACACATTCGCAGGGCAGGAGAAACCGAATGGCCGAAACGGTTCTCGATAAAGGCACAATTGCGTTCCAGGCAGAGGGTCGGCTCCTGCAAGAACTTGGATTGCGCCTGGTCGCAAGCCCCGAAGTCGCTCTCGTAGAGCTCATCAAGAATGCTTATGACGCCGACTCGCCACTATGTACGGTTTGCCTGAAAGACGACGACGAAACGCTACTTGTTGAGGATCACGGACACGGTATGACTCTCGATGATTTTCGCTTGAAATGGATGCGTATCGCGACATCAAGCAAGCTGTCCCAGGACTTCTCGCCAATATTTCACCGCCGACTCACCGGAGCCAAGGGCATTGGACGGTTTGCCGTTCGCTACCTTGGTGACCATCTCGTATTGGAGTCCACTGCGTTCGACAAAAAGCATAAATGCAGGACAACGTTGACCGCTGCGTTCGATTGGCCGGTTCTCGACGCGGTCAGCGATATTTCGCAGGTCAACGTAGACTACAAATTGACAAAAGTGCCAGAAGACTCTCCAGTTGGCACCACTCTCCGGATTACAAAACTCCGAAGCAGCGCCAAGTTCACTACCGCGAAAAAATTGCGCGATGACGTGCTGCGCATGGTTTCGCCGCTTAAAGGTTTGAAAAGCGGCGGATTCATTAAGGCTGATCCAAGCGGATCACAAGACCCGGGGTTTACCGTAGAATTACCCGGTGAAGGCGAGTCTGGCGATCTAGATTTAGCGAAGCTCGTTCTCGATAATTGTTGGGCGCGCCTGACGATTCGCCTAAAAGGCAAAACTCTCAAATTCCGCGTCTATCTGTCATCCGTCAGTAAACCCAAAGTATTACGTGTTTCGGTCAAGAGCGCAATCTCCAAAGGTCTTTTTGCAGATATTCGTTTTTTCCCCCGCCGAAAGGGCGTTTTCCGGGCAAAGGGGATAGACGGGCGCAAGGCGTGGAGTTGGGTGCGCGAAAACCATGGCGTTGCAGTTGTTGACCACGGCTTCCGAATCAAACCGTATGGCTTTCTTAACGATGACTGGCTCAGGCTCGACACCGATGCCGCGCACAATCGCCGCGATTGGAGGACCACGATTGCGAGCGAGCATTTTCCCGTGTCGCATGCAAAACGTGCCGCGCCCGCAGACAATCCGGTTCTGTATCTCCCGAATAATCTTCAATTGGTCGGGGCAGTATTTGTCGAGTCAAAACGTACGTCATCGAATGAAGAAGAAACTGATTTAATTCCAGCAATGGACCGCGAAGGTCTTCTGGGCAACGATGCCTGCGAGCAACTTCGAGAATATATCCGAGCGGGTATCGAATACTTGGCTCACGAAGATAAGAAAGAACTCGACCGCTTAGCAGAAAAAGAGGCAAGGGAGATCGCGCGAACCGCTCGTGACGAGATCAAACAAGCAATTGAGTACATCGAACAAAGCCCAACGCTCATTGCGAGCGACAAGGCGCGTATTGTCAAACAGTACAGTCACCTTGCTGATCGTATCGAGGAGCAAGAGGAATACCACGACCAGGCACGGCGCGGACTTATGACGATGAGCATGCTCGGCGTGGTAGCTGGCTTCATGATGCACGAGAGCAAAGCTGTCGTACACGAATTGGAACGAGCCGCCGAGCAGGTGCGGGCCCTCGCAAGAAAGCATCCACAATTAAAGGAAACGGCGGATTCGCTCTCCAAAAAATTGCAAAACTTCGAGAATTATCTAGCGTACGCGCGATTGTTCGTGCAGAGCGCACGAACACCAAAGACACAGTCGCTATCTTCCGCGGGGCAGGTCCGTCACGTCTTAAATCGCTTCAGACCGTTTGCCGACGAACGCGGTATCACAGTCACCTCAGATATTGCCGCTGATGTCATGACACCACCACTACCGGTAACTGCTTACAGTGGTGTTTTGCTCAATCTCTATACCAACGCGCTTAAGGCGGTTATCGCTGTACAATCCAGTGTGCATACGCCGCGAATTTGCTTCCATGCTTGGAATGAAAAAAACAACCATATAATTGAAGTCGCGGACAACGGCGCCGGCATTCCGCCCGAATTGCGCAGGCGAATCTGGGACCCGCTCTACACGACAACCTCGGACGTTGGAAATCCGCTTGGTTCCGGCATGGGGCTGGGTCTTACGCTTGTCAAACAGGTGGTCTCGGAATTCGGCGGGAAGGTCGCGCTTGTTCCCAATCCACCGCCTGGCTTCACTACTTGCTTCCGTGTTGAATTTCCCCAAAGCTAACCCGGGTGGCACTATGAAGATCATTCTCTTTGAAGATAGCGCACAATACGAAAGCAGCTTGCTCGTCGCGCTGAATAACGAGCTCGCGCAAAATGGGCAAGCGCTCCTCTTTAAGGCCGTTCAAAGTGGCGATGCAATCTATGAAGAACGGCTCGAAAATGATCTGGTCCAAATTACATACCAAGGAGCTCAGCTTATCGTGGCAGACCGCGATTTGTCGAAGCTATCGCTTTACGGAGGTCTTTCAGAGCCAACGGTTCGAAGGGTCGCCGATAAACTTGGCATTCCGGAATGCGGCTATGCGCGAGGCGAACGGGAGGTCGAGTTCCTGCACAATGATAAATGGCGCGAATCCCGAATAGCGGTAACTCTTGACGGAAATGATCAGCAATTCGCGAAGCAAGTTGTTTCGATAGGTGAGGGTTTTAAATTCATCCTGGAAGCGCTACCAACTGCAATGAAGTTGCCTGGGAAGAAATCGGTCGGCAAAATCTTGTCAACGATCCTCGGAAAGCCGGAATACGGCGAGAAAATAGCGCTTTACGCTTCCGGTGATCAAAATCGCCTAACCAGTGTTTTCGCAGTAGGTAAAGATGACGATCAAGGTGCTCGTCGACTCTCTTGCTTGCTTGGATATTGGCTTTGGGATTCGGTGCTTCGATATCCAGGCGTATTCGTAAATGAGGTCGCCGCTTCTAGTTATCTTGACATCAAAGCCGAAGTCTTCGGCGACTCACAAATTCAACAGCTTTTTCAAAGTGCTCGTTATCAGGGACCATTTGCTGGCGCCAAAGCGGCCCTTTGGTGGCGCGGCATGTTAGACGATATCGTGGCTGGAAGCGCAGCGCCGAACGGACGCGAATTTGCAGTTGCCAAACTTAACCGCGAAATTCACCGCAGCGAGTGTTGCGAAGATCCGCAAAAGTCGGCGGGCTATTACTGCATGCTGAGCGGCAAGCCGGTAAGTCTTGATAACTCGAAACCCGGGGTAACGTGGTTCCCTCGTGGAGCCGACCTAGCCCGCATTAGTTCGCGGAAATACGAAGAAGATGTGCCCTGGCTGTAAACAAGTGGGAATCAATATGGCTGTCGGACTTCCCGGCGCGGTTGTGGATGCTTACAACCGCTTGCCTACAACCCTCGATGACGCAATCACCGGCGCCAATCGCGGATTTGTCTATTGGACAGGACCTTTTAGCGGCCGATTCACGCATGGCCAGAATAATTCATGGGTCTTCGACGCATATTTGCACTTGAAGAAATGGAAAGTTCGCAACGAGGAGATCGGCATCCTGATTCACGCAAAAGAAGGCATTCAGCGGTCAAATCAGTCCCTCATTCTACTTAAATCAACCGTCCATGTGTGCTATTACCGTGTCAACCAGAACACCGCAACACCCATACAGAGTATCCACTTCGACTATAACAACGAAGAAGCGTGTCATCCGATATTTCACGTTCAACTGTGCACGGATACAATTTCCCCGGAAGACGCTATCGGCTTGGAGTTTCCGTACCAATGGGACGGAACGCCGCTCGTATGCTTTGGGAGGTCACGCATTCCAACGCCGGATATGACCTTAACATCGGTATTGGTGTGTTTGGCTGCGGATCACCTGACAGACAGGCATGCCGACTTCACCAAATTCGTTGACCAAGTTCGCCCACTTCAAGAAAAAATGCCGATGCCAAGCTTCGATAGAACAAAGGTCAGCATCAAAGACAACCCAGAACGCCTCCAGAGTTCTCACTGGTTCGCGCACATGTTTTAGAAGAGGTATGGAAACAACGGAGAGCTCGGTCCGACAGCGGCGTATGCGCGCGGTGCCGAACACCGGGTTACTCCGCCGGGTTTGTCACCAACGCATCGAAACGTCACCGTTCGTTCTTCAGGTACGGACGGTTCGGGCCGGTAATTCTGCCCTAAATATCGCCGACCGATCCCTCTTGCGATGCGCCAACGATTTTCAACCTCTGTTGTTGGATAAACGTATGGGCATCATCCATTGCCTTTGCCAGAACAAGCAAGTCATCCTGTCCAAAGGTGGAGCTTTCCTTCCATTCGTTACCATCCTTGTATGAGCGACTGAAGGTCACGTTGTAAATCGGCCGACTCGCGTTACCGTTGTCCACCATATTGCGCCATATCGCGGCTCGAACCGCGCCGTAACGAATTGTGTGAACCGGTCGGTTTGCCGCCTTTTCCGATTTGGTCTGAGTGGTTGTAGCTTGGGACACAGTGCACCTCCAGTTTGTAAAACTTGTCGTCAGATCATCGCAGCCGCCAGGGTGTCAAGTTCTTCGGCAGAACCGAAGACGATACGCCCGCACACTGGTACGTACTCCGCGACGCCACATTGTTTGAGGAAACCGATGCGAGGCTCACGAGTTAATCCGCGCTCGGTGGCAATCCGCATGGCTTCGGAATAGGTCGGCAACGCCGGCGCGATTGCGTGATGGGGCTCAATGTCAGCCAAGTTAGTTAGAATCGTCCTAACTTGAATTGAAGCGGGCGACGTTCGCCGCTTGAGCACCGCGATTGTTGCCGTCACAGCGATCATGTTGCGCTCACTTCCAATGGCGCCGACGGCTTAGACCGTCGCCGGCTGATTGACCTTCCGTTAAGGCCGAATTTAACGGCCTGGAATTCGCGGTCGGCTTCCATGAAGCGCCGCGCCATTTCTCGGAGCAAATCGGCTTCGGACACATCGGCACCATAAGCTTGTTTGTAAAAGGCCCTGTATCGTTCAAGGTCACACGCCAGATCGTGGCTGATTTCAAAATTCAGCTTCCGAGTGGTTGTCACATGGAACGGCGGCAGTGAAATATCCGGCATGACAATTTCTCCAACTACGGCTGGTACGGCGCCAGCACCATGTCCTTGTTCACCAACACGCGCAGCGGCCAACCTTGGCGGATCGTGATCGTTGGCTGCACGTCGAGTTCGCGGTCGATGATCTTTTCACCGATCCGGTTGGCCTCTTGAGCCACCGTATCGCCAACCACGTCTTGGCCGTTGTTGCCGCTGCTGCTATTGGGATTGCGAGCCAAGTTCCCGGCGTAGGCAAGGGCCGTAGAGAACGCCGCGCCCGCCGCGAGTTTGTCCAGGTGATAATCCACTTGATCCTGTAAACCTGATTGCCCGGCTTCATCCGTGCCCGGCATCCCATCGAGGACGATCGATTGTCCGTTGGGATAAATCAGCCGTTGCCAGACGACGAGCGCCCTGTTTTGCCCGTTGCTGATGAGGCTTTGGTATTTGCCAAGCAGCTTCGATCNNGAGCGCGCCGGGAATGACACTCCCCGCTTTGAGTTCATATTTGGAGATCGGGTCCAGCAGCGGCTTCGCCAGATATGGCTCGACGGCTGCGGCCTGGCTCAGAAACGCTTCCTTGTCTCGCTGTTGGTTCTCGACGACGACGCCAGCCTTTGGGATTCCAAACCCGCCAATGCCGGGATCCATTCCCGCTAGAGATGCATCGCCGCGTACATGAGAATCCACCCCGCCAAGCGCCGTCAGCGACGGCTTCGTGGTCGGATTAAGCGCACCAGACGTGCCGATGGATTTTGCGGCGGCAAAGACAAGCGGCGAATCCAATGCCTGTTGCTNNATTCCTTCTGCTGAAGTTCTAACATCTTCCGTCGCATTTCAGCGAATTGCCGGATTTGTTCGGCAATGGCCCGCTCTTGAGGCGAAAGCACTGTCGGGCCTGTCGTGGCCCCCGAGCCGGTCTGCCCCGTAAATCCCTCATAGCCGATCCCCCGGCCCGCTTGGTTTACGTCGAACGTGTAATCCTTCGGCAAATCTTTTACCGATTCAATTGGCCCGGATGGACGGATCGCATTTTCATCCGACACCGCATCCCGCGGCGTGCCGCTGCGCCCACCAAAGCCGAGCATCAGAATGACCAAGCCCAGCGCCGCTCCGAAGATGCCCGCGATCATCACCGCTCGGCGGCTGACTCGCGTCACGCCGGGCCGGATACCCCGGATCGACAAAACCGGTTCGCCGCCATTCGCATTCTGTACGCCGGTCTGTCCGGTTCCGCTATTGAGGGTTGGAGTCATGGCTGTTCCTTCATCAATCCTGCGCATCGGCACGAACAATTCCCACGACTGTCTGCGGAGCCTGGCCGATGCGCAGCTCCGCTTTGTCGAACAGTCGATCGACGATGTACCAATCGCCTTTGACCCTATAATTCACGAGCTGCGCATCGCCATTGCGTCCAAGCACAAACAGGGGGGGCGCTTCCGTGACGGTCACTTTGGGTGGGAACTGAATGTAAGTTTTCTGACCATCATCAAAGGCCCGAAGTGGACACCAAGCCGGCGTCGGAGAA
>PMAK01000080.1 GCA_003153655.1 Phycisphaerales bacterium | reverse complement strand
TCGCGGGTCAAAAATCGGCTCCCGATGCGATTCGGATCTTCCGTTGCCCGCGAAGTCCCGATCACCAAAAATTCCCCCGGCGATATATCCGAACAAAAATGCAGATCGTAATAATTATTCGGCTCCAGATATTTCGTCGGCGGCGGATCATCCGCCAGCGAATAATCAAATCGCGTCCGCCATGCCTTCACCACCGGACATACTGTCACGCGAAGAGTCTGCGGCTTCCGCGGCGCCCACTGAAACGCCAGCGATAACCGATTCTGGCAATCATCAAACGACCGCATCGTCAAACCATGCTCGTCGTAGATATATAACAATTCCTCCGACAACATCTCGCCCATATCCAGCTGCGCATCCTCCACCGCCGGCTGGGCCGTAATCCGATGCTCCGCAATCTTAATCGCCGATTCCCGCTGCAAAATCTTCAAAAACTGTGGCCAATCCGAAACCCGCCCGCGCCCCGCGCGCAGCCCGTTGCTATTCAGCAAAATATCCGTCGGCACATCAACAACATCCTCATCCACCAGCTTCCAAAACGCCTCGTCCCGGCTATTCGCCCCAAACGGCGTCTGAAGTTGATACATCTCCGACCGAATCATCCCAGTCGAAGTCCGCGGCTCCGCCGCCTCCGCCGCAGGCGAAACATCTCCAGAAATAATCGAAGCAGCCGGCGCGATATTTTTTTGCGGAACCGCTGATTGGGTCGAACAACTCAGCATCGAGGCAAGGCATATATAGCCGCAGAGACGCAGAGGCGCAGAGACAGACGCAGAGAATAATTTCTTGCTCTTCTCCGCGGCCTGTCCCGGCGCGCCGGGGTCTCTGCGTCTCTGCGGCTCCATATTATTCACACGCTCTGAATAACCTTCACCAAAGCATCCAACCCGCGATCCCACTGCTCCGCGCTGATCGTCAGCGCCGGAGCCAGCCGAATCACCTTCTGCGCCGTCAGGTTGATAATGATCCCATTCTCCAATCCGCGCTCCACAAGCTTCTGTGGCGGATTCTTCAACTCCACCCCAAGCATCAGCCCATGCCCGCGAACCTCCTGAATCTTATCCTTGATCTTCCCGTCATTCCGCAGCCGCGAAATCGCATGTTCCCCAAGCGTCGCCGCATGGCTTAGCAGCTTGTCACGCTCAATCACATCAAAAATCGTCCGCGCCACCGCCATGCAAATCGGATTCCCGCCCAGCGTGCATCCATGCTTCCCCGGCACCAGCAATTTCGCCGTCTCCGGCTTGGCAAACATCACCCCCACCGGCAATCCCCCGCCAACCGCCTTCCCCAGCGTCATAATATCCGGCTCAACAGCCCCCCCATCCGCCGATTTAAAATGCTGATACCCAAACCCCCGCCCCGTCCGCCCGCCGCCGGTCCACACCTCGTCAAATATCAACGTCAACTCGCGCTCATCGCACAATCGCCGCACGGCAGCCGCATAATCCGGCGGATAAAGATTCACGCCCCCCTCACCCTGGATCGGCTCCATCAGCACCGCCGCTACTTCCGCATCAACTGCCTTCGTCAGCGCATCAATACATCCGCTTTCAACATGGACAAACCCCGGCACCTCGGGCCCAAATCCCTGCCCAATCGCCGGATTCCCCGTCGCCGAGATCATCGCCAGTGACCGCCCGTGAAAGCTCTTGCTCAGCGAAATAATCTTCCACCGTTGCGGCGAAAATGTCTGCCCCCGCAGCCGCGCCAGCTTGCACGCCGCCTCATTCGCCTCCAGCCCGCTGTGACAGAAAAACGCCTGCCCCACAAACGCCTGCTTGTTCAATCGCTCGGCAAACTCAATCTGTGGCTCCGTGTGATATGTATTCCCCACGTGCCACAATTTCCCCGCCTGCGCCGTCGCCGCCTCGATCAGCGCGGGATGACAATGCCCCAGAATCGCCCCGCCAAAACCAGGAAAGAGATCGAGATATTTCTTCCCGTCCGCATCCCAAAGGTCAGATCCGGCTCCGCGCGCCATCACCACCGGCTGCCGCGCATAGTTGCCGATCAAAACCTTCGCCGCCCGATCCAATATTTCTTTTGATGAAGACATAGTTATAAAAACCGTTGGGGGAAATCCGAAATCCGAAACCAGAATACCGAATCAAACCAGAAACAAGAAATCCGAAACAAATGCCGTTTCAGTCCCCGGCGCGCCGGGATCTCCGACATTCTGGTTTCGGACTTAATTCGGAATTCTGGTTTCGGATTTCGGGTTTTCCTACGCCGGCCTGTCATTGGAAGGCGACGGCTCTTCGTCGAAATCCAGCACATCCTGCCCCGACCCCGAGCCGGACGCATCATCGGCGGGCAAATCAAAATCAATGTCATCCTCGATCCCCTCAATCGCATGATCCGCCGCCGCCGGCGCCGCCCCTTCAACCGCTTCACCCGCCTCCGCCGCCGGTGCTTCACCCTCAGGCTGGTCCACCGGAAAGAAATCATCCCCCGCCTCCGCCGCGGGCGCTGCCGCCCCACCCATGGCCGGCTGCATATCCTCATCCGCCGGAACGCCATCAATCTGAATCATGAACGTAACCGGACCGATCTGAAGCGTGTCCCCCGGCCCAAGTATTGCCTCGCGGCATCGCTGGCCATTGTGATAAGTCCCATTCGAACTGCCGAGGTCTTCCAGCCGGATCGTCTCCCCGTCCTTAATAATCCGGCAATGTTTTCGGGAAACCTCACCCAGCGGAATGCGAAGATCGCAATCCTCCCGACGCCCGACCACGGTCATATCCCGAACGATGGAAAAACTCCGCCGCTCCCCATCCGCTCGAAACATAACAAGTACAACCTGCATCGCCATTTCCTTAAGAAATGCACTCTCCCAAAACCTGACACTTACTCTAGTGTCTAAGGGGGCGTTCATCAACATTTATTTCCAATCCATCACACAAATCCACCGCATTTTCCCCGGTTTCATCGCACGATCACGCTCTGGCTCCCAAATAGCCTATATTATTACCCATGCCGCGCGCGTCGCGGACAATACCGTTCTCAACATGCTTTCTCTCCAGCAGTCATCTCCGACCCTCCAACCCGCCGACCTCCCGGCCGCGATAGTCCCCGCGCTGTATGTCCACATTCCCTTTTGCTTTCACAAGTGCCACTACTGCGACTTCTATTCCATCACCCGCCAGGAGCCCGATCGGATGTCCCGCTTCGTCGATCGCCTTCTTCTTGAAGCCGACCAATGGGCTCACACACCGCCCACACTCCGCCCGCGCACCGTCTTCTTCGGCGGCGGAACTCCCTCGCTCTTGCCGCTAGCCGACATGCGCCGCCTGATCCAAGGCCTGCGCAATCGATTCGATTTTTCAAATTGCGTCGAATGGACCGTCGAAGCCAATCCCGCCACCGTCACCCTCGAATATTGCCAGATGCTCGTCGAAGCCGGCGTCAATCGAATCAGCATGGGCGCTCAAAGCTTCAACGCCGCCGAGCTCGCCATCCTCGAACGCCATCACAATCCCGACGACGTCCCGCGCAGCCTCGACATCGCCCGCCGCGCCGGCATCCGCCGATTAAATCTCGATCTCATCTACGCCATCCCCGGCCAAACCCTCGACCAATGGATGAAATCCCTCGAGCAAGCGATCACCCTCAACACCGATCACCTCTCCTGCTACGGCCTGNNGCTCGCCGTCCGCCGCCGGCTCGGACAAATCCGCTCCATCGTCGAACCCGAAGTCGAAATCGAAATGCTCCGCGCCACGCGCAAGCGCCTCGCCATCGCCGGATTCGAAGCCTACGAAATCAGCAACTACAGCCGCCCATCTCAGGAATGTCAGCACAATCTCCACTACTGGACCGGCGGCGACTATCTCTCCCCCGGCCCATCCGCCGCCTCCCACGTTCAGGGCTGCCGCTGGCGCAACCGCCCGCATCTCGGCGAATGGGAAAACGCCGTCGATCGTGGCCAATTACCCGCCGTCGAAGTCGAATTCCTCCCACCCCTTCAGCGTGCCGGCGAGCTCGCCATGCTCATGCTCCGCCTGTCAACCGGCATCACTCTTTCCGTCTTTGCGGCCCGCACCGGCCATGACGCCCGCACTCTCTTTGCCGAAGTCATCGACCGCCTCGCTCCGCATAACCTGCTAATCGCATCAGAAACGTCGATTCGCCTGTCGGAACCGGGTCTAGTGGTATCCGATTCAATCGCCGCCGAATTTCTCGAAGCCGCTTCCGCTCCTTCACCCGCCTAACCACCCACCATCTTCCCGTCGATTCAATTCAGACAACAATGCTCGGATTCGTGCAAAACATATTTGCGCTTCGGAAGATATTCGCGCCGGCGCACCCCATGGGTGTCGATTTCGGCACGGATTGTCTGCGCATCGCCCAGGTGCAGCAGATCCGCCGCGATTTCAATCTCCACGCCGCCGCCTCCGCCGACGTGCCCCCGGATATCCGCGCAGACCCCGGCTCCCATCTCGCCTTCTTCACCCGCACCGTCTCTCAATTACTTGAGCGGGCCCCCTTCCGCGGCCGTCAGGTCGTACTCGGTCTCCCCGCCTCCATTGTCCATATTCAGAATCTGAAACTCCCCGCAACCCACGAAAAAGACCTGAAAAATGCGGTCATTCAAGAAGCAAGCCGCAGCCTGCCCTTCTATGCCGCCCATGCTCTGGTCCGCCACTGGATCGTCGGAAACACGCGAGAAGCCGCCCGAGAAACCTCCGGCCATCAGGTCATCGTCATGGCCGCCGACGCGCGATGGGTAAACAAATATCTCGAAGCCGCACGCTCCATCCGTCTCAACGTCGTCGGCATGAACGTCCAGCCGCTCGCCTTGCTCGATTGCTTCGCCCGCGTCTATCGCCGAACCTGCGAAATCGAATCCACACGCTTTTACATCGACGTCGGCAGCAGCGGCACACGCGCCATCATCGCCCGTGGAACGCAACTCCTCTTCGCCCGAAACCTCCCCATCGGCGGCGATCATCTCACCCGCTCCGTCGCCGAGTCGCTCGGCATCGGCTTTCACGACGCCCGCATGATGCGCATCAAGCTGGGCGCATGTCCGCAAGCCCTGGTTAGTGGCGTTGATGCCGCGCAAGAACGCCCCCTGGAAGAGCTCACGCGCCAGTTAGATCTCTGCCGCCGCGATCATCTCTCCACATTTCCCCAATATCCCATCGAGCGTCTCATCTTCGTAGGCGGCGAAGCCCGCCAGCGAGCCATCTGCAAACGCATCTCCAAGCGTCTCGGCATCCCCGGCCAGACCGGCGACTCCATCCGCCGAATGATGTGGAACAGCAAAATCGGCATCGAAAGCGCCATCGACCGCCGCCATCCCCAGCCCGCATGGGCCGCCGCAATCGGACTCAGCATCGGACCCGCCGTTACCAGTGAATGATCATCAACCCACACCCCGCACCGGTCGATAAGTCGTCAGAGGGAGGCGCTGAACCGAGCGCAATTATCGGCCCATGATCGACGAAATCCTTCGCAACGCCGTGACTGCCAGCGCTTCCGACGTACACATTCAAGCGGGCTCGCCGCCGCTCTATCGAATCCACACCGTCGTCCGCCCCAGCGATTTTCCAGCCGTCACCGCCGAATCAGCCACCGCCATCGCCAAGGGCCTGATGGATGATCGCCGCTGGACTGATTTCCTTCAGAAGCGCGATGCGGATTTCTCCCACGAAATAACCGCCCTCGGACGATTCCGCGTCAATGCCCATTTCCAGCGCGGCACCGTTGCTCTCGCCATCCGCCCCATCTGCGACCGCGTCCGTTCCCTCGCCGAACTCTTCCTCCCCGAAATCGTCACCAAACTAACGTTCCTGCATCGCGGCCTGATCCTAATCACCGGCCCCACTGGCAGCGGCAAGAGCACCACCCTCGCCGCAATGATCGATCAGATTAACCACCGCGACCACGGCCACATCGTCACCCTCGAAGACCCCATCGAATATCTTCTCACCGGCATCAACTGCNNCGCGAAGTCGGCAGCGATGTCCCCGACTTCGCCAGCGGCCTCCGTCACGTTCTGCGTCAAGACCCCGACACAATCCTCTTAGGCGAGATGCGCGATCTGGAAACCACCAGCGCCGCCATCANNGCCGCCGAGACCGGCCACCTCGTCCTCAGCACGCTTCACACCCAAAACGCCCCGCAAACCATCGAGCGCATCATCGACATCTACCCGACCAGCCAGCAAAACCAGATTCGCTCGATGCTCGCGAGCACCTTGCAGGCGGTCATCTGTCAAACCCTGATGCCACGATCCGATGAGCCGGGAATGATTCCCGCAACCGAGATCATGATCTGCAACCAGGCAGTCAAGAGCTGCATCCGGGACAATCGCATCTTCGAGATTCCAAACGTCATCGAAACCAGCCGCGCCCAGGGCATGCAATCGCTCGACTATTCCCTCCAACAGCTTTGCCGCAACGGATACATCACCCGGCAAGACGCCATCGCCAACGCAACACACCCGGAAAAATTCGAGCGTTTAATGGTTGCCTGAATACCATCCCCGTCAACGCATAACGCACTCTAATTTTAGCGTTTTTCCCCTCCCAAAGCCCGGCGCTTTGGAATTGGAAAACAGGCCCTCATTCTTATGGACCTTTAGGATGACGCAGCGGATAGACCGTCCAGAAATACATTGCGAGAAGTACGAGCATCCAGAGGGCGAAGGCCACACACATCACCTTAAAGAGGCGCGGATGGGGCCTCAGCCGCGATTGCGGTTTCTCCGGCTCCCGGAGCGGCGCTTTTACCGGCTTGGACATTCTTGCGATGCGATGTGGTAGTTGGATTCAAACGCTTTCTTGAAGTCGAAAACGTCACGGAAATCTTCGATGTTGTCCTGCGGGGTGGTGGACATCACCTTTTGCCGGGCCAGCGAAAATACGATCTGGCCGAAATCGAACGTCGAGGTGATATTCCACCGGTGCAGCACTGTCTGAGCCAGGAATCCCCATTGCTTGGTGGCCAATTCACGCAGGCCATGACACAACTGTTGGCCGGTGACGTGACGGCTGGCACGTGCGGTTTTAGGCGAACCATAAATCCGATTGACCGTGTAGGCCAACCCTTGATGCACGAATTCATATGCCGCCATCGGATAGACTTCAAGATCGATCCCGGGTTCGGCAACCATCTGTTTGGGAACTTCGCCGGAGGGTGGCATGAAAGACGTTTATATCATGCCGCCCCGCCGTCAGACAAGAGCAAAGTGTTCCGCAAATTGGGGCATCAGCGGGCGAGACATGCGGAGTTCATTTGATATCATGCACAAATGGATTGCCGAAATGCTCTTGGCGCTGGAATTGTGGCATTGGGAACGACGCTTGGGATTTTGGGGTGTGATCTTGCGCCGCCGGACGTTTTTGATCCCCGGCTATTCCAGCAGGATGAACGGACTCACGCTTCGGAGGTTAAGCCGGAAGCGTTGCGCCCGCTGCCCACCACTCGGCAAGGCGCATTCGCGGATATTGGCCCGCAGGGACATACCGAGCATAACGGCGAGCCGGTGCGCCCCTCCACGGGCGCGGATCTGGATACCGGCCCCATTGTCCGGATGAGCCTGAATGAGATCATCCATCGCGCGGTGGCCAATAACCACGATGTGAAGGTCGCAGCCTATCAGCCGGCGATCGAAGGCGCACGCGTGATCGAGGCGTCCGCCAATTTCGATCCCACTTTTTTCACCAACCTCCAATATCAGAACAAAAATGATCTGACCGGCGGAAGCATTTTCAACAGCTTCACCGGCGGGATTCCGTTTACCGCGTTTGCCACCCAGACCGAACAGGCGACGCTTCAGACGGGAGTTCAACAGAACCTTCCAAGCGGCGGCCAGATTCAGCTGCAATATCAAAATAACTACAACTGGTTTAATCCGCAGCAGACGCAATTCAATCCATTTTACGAGAGCGATCTGACACTATCGATAAATCAGCCCCTGCTTCGAAACTGGGGATATGACGTCAATCATGCGCAGATCACGATCAATCGGATCAACCAGAAAGTGGATCTGCTGGAATTCCGCAAGGCGGTCGAGCAAAACACTTCTGATATCGAGAAAGCATACTGGCAACTGGTCCAGGCCGAGCGCGACATCCAGATCGAACAGGAACTCGTCTCCCAAACGGAATCGACCTACACCATTCTGGAAAGCCGTCTGACGCAACATATCGACGTCAGCCCACTACAGGTTGCCCAGGCACAGACGCAGCTTGAATTGCGCCGAAGCCAGTTGATTTCATTCAAGGCGCAGGCACGCGATTTGTCCGATCAACTGAAGGCCCTGATGAGCGATCCGGAATATCCGGTCACGTCAAATGTCATCATCCTCCCGGCGGACGCGCCGGTGGAAAATCGAATCGAATTCGATCTTTCGGATGAGATCGACACGGCCATGGAAAACCGGCTGGAACTGGGAGAACAGCAGTTGAAGGTAGACGCGGCAACGGTGACCGTCGGAGTGGCGAAGAACAATCTGCTGCCGGAGCTGGATTTCATCGGCTCAGCCGGCCCGGACGGAGCTGGGGAAGATATCGGCCGGGCGGTCATCACCAACGCTAACTTCAATAATTGGGAATTCACGGCCGGGTTTAAGCTGCAGGTTCCGCTGGGAAACCGCGCGGCCCGATCAATCTGGCGGCGATCGCTCCTGCAGCGCATGCAGGCGATCGAGCAATATCGATCGTTCGTCGAGCAGATCGCGGCGGACGTGAAGATCAACGCCCGAGCGGTGAATACGACGTGGGACATTATCCGCTCGAGCCGGCGGTCACTCTTCGCCGCCCAGGACGCGCTGACGCGCATCAACACCCGCGAGCGCAGCGGCGAGCCGCTGACACCTGAATTTGTGCAGACCAAATTACAGCTTCAGGATACGCTTTCGGAATCCTTGCAGAGCGAAGCGGAAGCCATTGCCAATTACAACATCGCTTTGTCGCAGCTTGAAAAAGCCAAGGGAACATTACTTCGATATAACAATGTGGTGCTGGAAGAAGAGCCGTTGAAGGTTGAGAGTAATGGGCTGCTTCGGTAGCGAAGTTTCGCCGATGCCCTATTAAGTTTCATCGCCTCGGACAATCATGAAATTTCAGGTCATCGGCCAGAATCGCGAGACCGGCGCTCGGATGACGTTGGAATTCCAGGCTGAGAGCAAAGCCGCCGCGGAACGAAAGGCTCTCACTCAGGGGATGTCGGTGCATCGGGTGGTGGATATTACGGACGGATATCCGCCGATGGCGCATGAGGGAAATCCGCGGGCGGGGAATGTGCGGGGGAGGACCGGGGGAAGATTAAAATCGATTTTGATTCTGGTGATTCTGCTGGCAGTTGCCTGGTATTTTAGAGCGTGGATTTTGTCGCGGTTGGGGATGCATCTCCAGCATTGAGTCGGGGCGCACAAAGAAGAACCTTTATGCCGCGGTGCCGGTCCACGGTTTGATTTTAGCTAAGGCCTTGCTCAAAGCCGATTCGGCAACCTCCATATCGTATGCGGCCTGCGCTCTCAGCCAATAACCTTTGGTGAGACCGAAAAAGCGAGAAAGACGCAGATCCGTGTCGGCGGTGACGGCGCGTTTGCCGGCGACGATTTCTCCGATTCGCTGCGCCGGGACGCCAATCTCCTTCGCTAAGCGGTACTGAGAAAGCCGCATCGGAATGAGGAATTCTTCTCGCAGAAGCTCGCCGGGCGTTACGNNTGCCCGGCGGCACGCGAAGGTCCTGAAGTTGGGCGGCGATTTCCAGCTGCCGTAATTTGCGTCGCGCGACCGATTCAATATTGGCAAATCTCTTTACCCACCGGCCACTCGCCAAGGCTTCCGTTTCGGCGTCCTTGAACGAGAGGATCATCGCATGCAATAGTAACGCATCGCGTGACTAATGTCAATTTTGTCCCGCGTTGCATTCTATTTTTAGATGTTTAATTGGCGGCTATAGACAGGCTCGGGACATCTACACAAGAGGCCTTACTCAAACATAAGCCGGGGAGTTATTATGCGGATTTCCGAACGAGCGCGAGTTCCCGCGCGCAACCTCTTTCCACGAAGAGAAAAAGATGCTCACCGCCAGGCAGCTTTTGATAAAACAAACGGCCGAAGCGTTCAGAGGAAGGGCTGACATGCCGCTGATGGCGTCGCACATCAGAACGCGTCGCAATCTACTCCATATCCGCGAGAAAAAGGCATAGGCCATCATGTTTCATTGCATTTGACGAACACTCGTCTCCCGAACAGATCACGGAGCATCCGTCGAATCGCTCGGCCCATTGACCGCTTTCGGCGCGATCGCCTTCAATCTTTCCTTTTCCATCTCCGCGACGCTGATGCGTGCCCCGTTTGGATTCAGCGGCGGGTCGGGCTTCCAGAAAACCGGGTCCCAGAATGGGGATTCGGTGAAATCGCCATGCATCTGCGGATCCAGAATCGGCTGGGTGGAGCAGGTATTCAGCCGCTCCAGGGCGAATGCTTTGATGGCAACTCGGCCGCGCAAAGATTGCGGGAAAACGTACGGAGTTTGGACAATGTTGTCCCATCGCCCCAGCGTGCGGTCGAGCGGGTTTTGCGGAGAGGTCAGAAAATCGTCGATCCAGCAAAGCAGGCTCCCACGCGGGACCAATTCCCAGGCCTCGGCGTCGAGCGTCTCGGCGGACGGATGCAACGTCAAATTGAAAAAATCCACCTTGCGGTGCGTCTTCATTTGCATGAACGGAATGACCGATTCGGTGAAATCGCGGATGGAGCAGGCGGCAGCCATGTAGACGATATTCCGGACCGGGAGCGGAGCAGCATTGCCTTTCAGTTCGCGCTGGATTTGCCGCCGAAGGACTTCATCAAGAGCGATTGCACCGGCACTATGCGCGATCAGCGTGACCTGCCATTGGGGCATTGTGGCGTCGTGGGCGCAATGCGCGCGGCAGGCCAGTTCGGAGATGAAGAGATCGAGGCCGCCGGCGGTTCCTCTGTTGACATAGTCGTCGATCTCATCCTGGGTGGTATTCTTGTTGACAGTGAAATCTGACGAACCATCGACGATGGCTTGCGCTCGGCGGCACATGTCTCGCCAGGCGGGCGTGCCCAAACCATCGATAATCGGGGCAAAGAAAAGCTTGAACGGCAGGAACATGCCGTAGATCGTTCCCCGGCCGATCCAATCCGACGGGTGCGAATGGTCGACGCCGATTGAAATCGATATCTGCGTCGTCGGCCGCGCGGCGGGCCCGTGAGAGTCGTCAAAATATAGGCGGTTGAGCACCAGAAAAAACGCGGCGGTGTTCACTTCGTTCCTGCGCTCAAGCCAGAGATCGGCACGCTCAACGGAATCATCGGGACGGGTGGTGGGTCCCGATTTTTTTTGTTTCTGCAACGCTTCCTGGGTTCTGCCGTAGCTGAGCATCGACGTTACTCCGGCGACGACCGTATCGGAGTCCGTCGTGGATTGTTGCATCCATACGGTGGGCGCCCGCGCAATCGCAACCAGAAAATCCGAAACAAGGTAAACAGGCCAATCGACAAATGCCCAGGCGTGCGTCTCGGAGTTGTCGCGGCCCTGGCGAACGTCGAAAAGATGTTCTCCGTAGCTGCTGAAAAGGCCGGAATTCCAGATGACAAAGACGGGATAACAGCTTGGATCCTGTTTGGTGATGTCAGCCAGATGTTGCTGGGCGATGTCGATTGCGTCGGAGGGCGTATTAAGGCCTCCATGGACATACACGATCACCTTGGGGTTGGTCTTTCCGGCAAGAGTGGCCTGCATCTTGTCCAGGATGTCCTTGAACTGGTCCGGAGGCGGGTATTTTTCAAATTTTTTGTCCGTGAGCGGGGAGAGAATGCCGCCTTTGGAATCAAACTCAATGACGTGATAGTAGAGATCGGGCGAACGATCCTTTGCGCAACCGCTCAACAGACAAACGCAGGCGATTCCGACAAATAGCAGATGTTGAGAGCGCGGTAAGACATGCCACTGCATGGCCAGCCTCTTCCTTTAGATTTTCGGCCGGTTATTTCGCGAGAGTCAGCCGGAAGAGTGCCACGTCGTGCGACACGATTTCGCCGGAGAAATCAGTATCCGTATCGCCGAGGTCCTTTGCCGACCAGATATCGCGCACGTGATATTTATCTCCGTTCAGAAATGTCAGGTCTTTCCAACTGAGCTTGAGTTGCTCGGACGCTTTGGTGGGATTGAGCAGACAGACGCCCCAGTCACCGCCGGAAAGTTGCTTATACCAGACCTCGCCATTGTCGTCGGCTCGGAATCGCGTGCCTTCCCTGCCGAGTGGGTCCTGATCCAGAGCGATCGCTTCGGAATTGGTGATGATGTCGTGCGTTTCCTTCGTCATGTGACGCACATCGTTGCCGGCGATCAGCGGAGCCGCCAGAACGCACCACAAGCTGAAATGCGATCGCCATTCGGCAAAGGTCATTCCCTTGTTGCCGACTTCCAGCATGTCCGGATCGTTCCNNTGCCGACTTCCAGCATGTCCGGGTCATTCCAATGTCCCGGGCCGGCGAATGCGGCGAGGGGGATTTGCTGATCGAGGAGCGTCTTCAAACCAGTCTGCCATTTCTTTTTGCAATCCCAGCACGGGGCAATATCGCCGGTGGTCCGCCAAAGCTGGCCGACGCCGTTGGCCCAGGTCCATGGCTTGCTGCTGCCCCATTCACAAATACTGAATACGATCGGGCGTCCGGAGGCAACAAGCGCTTCGTGCATTTTCTTGTACGCTTCCGGGGCTTTCATTCCCTCGGTGTGGCACCAGTCGAATTTGAGATAGTCCACACCCCACGAGGCGTAGGTTTTGGCATCCTGAAATTCATGATCGCGCGCGCCGGGGTATCCCGCGCAGGTGAGCGTGCCGGCACAGTTGTAGAGTCCGAACTTAAAACCCCGGTCATGAAGATAGTCCCCCAGGACTTTCATGCCGTTGGGAAAACGTTTGAGATCGCCGACGAGANNCCGGACCAGCCGTCGTCGAGATTGACATTGATGTATCCCGCGTCGCGCATGCCGTTGGCGATCATCGCGTCAGCGGTGGATTCGATCAGATGCTCGTCGATTCGCGTCTGAAATGTGTTCCAACTGTTCCAGCCCATCGGAGGGGTTGGAGCAAGATCCTGCCCCCGCGCGGGCACTTCCAACAGCATCGCCACCGAACAATACAGAACCGCCGCCAGCACAGACCTCTTCATCGTATATTCCCTTTCAAGAAACTGCTTTGCCCAAGCCCTGAACGGATTAAACGTTATCGCCGACCGTAGCTCTCTACAAGTTTGGCTGGAAATGCGCGGCGGGCGTTGGCTTGCCGCATTTCCTCTTCGCCGCTTGAGCGGACCAAACCGTGCGTCAAACCTACTAATATATATGAATACAGCAGATATTTGTTGCTTTGTCACAAATCGGCGTATATAAGTCTAGCCAATGTGTTGTTGTTGTGCGAAGGATGTGCGGGGATCAGAGGTCATCGCTTTGTCACAACATTATTTGTTCCAGGGGTTGGGAAGCGGACGGGAGCGGCTGAGTTGCGGTGCTTTCAGCGGCGTTTTCCAGGCGACTGCCTAAAGCATTGCCATTGAGTCACCCTCGCCAAACGCGGACGAGGACATATGTGGCGGAAACGGTCCCGACCGGGTCGGCGTCAGGCCGACATTCACCAGGCAATTTGTTCCGTTGAACCATTGGAGACGCGCACGTTGTTGTCGGTTGCGACCGTCAACGCGGGGACGACGGTTAACGCGGTGCCGACGAATTTGCTGGGCGTGAACGTCGCGCCTTGGGATTTCGCGAGCGTATCCTCATCTACTTTATCGCTATCACAGGCGGCGGGCCTCGCCAACGTACGACTTGGCGGCGGCTCTTACGTGGATGAGAATTGGCATTTCAATGTCAGCAGCAACAACTATGAACCGATTGGTGCCCAGGCGGAATATATTGCCAATTTGGGCGCCACCGCGATCATCGACGTGAACTACGGGACGGCGAGCCCGGAGGAGGCCGTCGCTGAGTGGGCCTATCTCAACGGCAATCCCAACGACACCACGAGCATCGCCAGTTTATTCGGCAATAACCCGGGCGACGCCGAACAGTGGAACACAACCACCAGCACGTGGACGCAAGGAGTCAATTGGCACACCGTCGGCTATTGGGCGAGCCTTCGTCAAGCGACGCCGCTCGCGCAGGATGACGGGCTGAACTTCCTGCGGATCAACCATGCCGCTTTCAATTTCACGACCTGGGAGATGGGCAACGAAATTTACGGCAGCTGGGAAACCGATGAACATNNCACGCTCGCCGCGCATGATCCTACAACGTTGATTTCTTTCTCCAAGCAGTTCCAGACCGCGATCAACAGCGTTTTGACTGATGGATTTGAGTCCGCGGCGCACTCCATCTCCATCGGCATCGACGCGCAGGACCCGAACAATGCCGGTACAAATGGCTTTGGCACCGGCACGGACGGGAACTGGATCAACGACATTCTCAACCAATCCGCGATTCAGGGATTTACGCTGGGTTACATCGCCGATCACTATTACACAAACGACTCAGCCTCTCATGCGAGCGATTCGGGACTTTTAGCCGTTTCCAATTCAGCGGCTGGCGCGTCTATTTCCGGGTTGAGTTCCTATACGAACACTTCAAATCCATATAACTGGCAAACTCGCGCTACAGACTACGACAACGATTTCAACACGTTTCTGCCCGGTCAGAATATCAAATTGATCGCCGACGAAGTGAACTCCATCTCCAGCAACCCCGGCGAACAGTCTACCAGCCTGGTCAACGGCTTGTTCGTTGCCGATGCCCTCGGGAGCATTCTGGATACCACGGGCGCCGACGGCCTCGGCGGATATCAGGGCTTCGATATCTGGGATCTGCACAATGGCCCGTTCACCACCAATTATACGTCGCGCAGTCTATATGGCTGGCGCATGGGTGGCGATTACGGCATACTCGGGAACGGGAACACAGCCCCTGTTGATGGTTCCAATGAGCCCTATCCGGATTACTTCGCGATACAACTGGCCTCAAAGATCATTCAAAACGGCGGCACGGTTGTTTCGGCCACCGAGGACAACGAAACCAGCATCGATACCTATGCTGTTATGGAAACCAACGGCGATCTTGAGTTGCTCGTCGTGAACAAGACCAAACCCACCACAGCGCCTCCGAATAATCTCCCCGATCAAACCCTGACTGAGCAGTTTAATATTACCGGCTTCAACGCGAGCAACACGGCGACCCTCTGGCAATATGGGCCGGCCCAGGACGACGCCCAGGACAACGCTACAAACGACGCGACCTCCCTGATGACGTCTGGGATCACGCTCGGCATCAGCGGCGGCAGTTTCAGCTATGCCCTGCCGGATTATTCGATGTCGGTCTTTATTCTCACCCCGTCGGGCACCATCCCTCTCGCCGTGACGCAAGCCGCGGCGGCGAATCCGAGCCCGGTGACGGGCGCCACCACGACGTTGACCGCGCTGGGCTCCGAAAACGGGAGCGGGGCCGGGCTGAACTATACGTGGACGGCCACCTCGGTGCCGCTCGGCGTATCGGCGCCGACATACAGCGTCAACGGCGCCAACGCGGCGTCAACAACCACGGCGACATTTTTCGGGGCNNCATTCCAGGTAACGATCTCCGATGCGAGCAGCAATTCCGTCACGAGCAGCGTGAATGTGACGGTAAATCTCACGCTGACTTCGATCGTCCTTACGCCTTCCAACACCACTATCAACGAGAATTCCAGTCAATCATTTACCGCGATCGCAAATGACCAGTTCAACGTCGCGCTGACCAACCAGCCCGCGTTTACATGGTCGGTTACCACCGGCATCGGTAGTGTGAACGCTTCGGGGCGATATAGCTCGCCGGCCGCTTCCGGGTCGGCGAGCGTCCAAGCGGCGTCGGGATCGGTTCATGGAACCGCTTCGGTCACGATCAACAACGCGACGCCGACCGTCGCCCAGGCTGCGGCAGCCAACGCCAACCCCGTCACCGGAACGTCCACGGCGCTGACCGTCCTTGGGGCCGATGATGGCGGCGAAAGTAATCTGACATACACCTGGGGCGCATTGGCCAATGTCAGCTATTCCGGCACGACCAACGGCACAAACGCATCGAAGAATATCACCGCGAATTTTTCAACGGCCGGCAATTACAACCTGACCGTCACCATCACCGATTCCGGCGGATTGTTTGTCACCAGTTCCGTGATGGTGAACGTGCATCAAACGCCCACCGGCGTGATTGTCATGCCGGCTTCCGTAACCGTGGCGCCCGGCGCATCGCAGCAATTCTCGGCCACCGCCACCGATCAATTCGGCAACGCGATTACCTCCCCGACGTTTAACTGGTCGATTACCGGCACAGGCAATTCGATTAATGGAACAGGCCTTGCCACGCTTGGGTTAACACCGGGTGCGTACACCGTCACGGCTGCCCTTGGCTCGGCAAGCAACACCGCCAGCGTCACCGTTGCCGTGGCTCCTGTCGTTTCGGCCTTCCAGGTCAACGACGGAAACGTCCAGCGTTCGATGGTCAATTCGTTGACGGTCACCTTTAACGAGCCGGTAACACTCAGTGCCGGCGCGATCACGCTCAACTTGCTTTCTCAAACGGGTGGATCATCGACGCCCATCACTAATTTCAACCTGAACTCCCCCGATGGCGGAACAACCTGGGTGCTCACATTCACCGATCCCAGTTACATCGGCGGCTCGCTGCCCGATGGAGCATATGAAGTGAGCGTCGCTGCCGGCGGCGTCACCGGGCAGGGCCTGAACATGGCCGCCAATCAAAACTTCACCTTCTACCGCCTGTACGGCGATTTTGAAGGCACCGGTTCGGTCAATGGCGACGACTTCACCCAACTTGTCGGATTGCTTGGGACGCAGACGAACTCAAGCGATTGGTATGTGAACTATGACGGGAACGGCGTGATCAGCGGCACGGATTTCACCGCGTTTGTAACCCGCCTCGGAACATCAATGTCGATTCCGTCATTGCCAAGCGTCGTGTTGCTCGCGGCCGCGCCGCCGGTGACAACATCTGCCCCCACCGCTTCCACGACGACATCAACGACGAATAAGACAGCGGTTTTCAGCGACACCCCAATTGTTGCGACGATGACGAAACCGGCAAGCAAACCAAAGCCGCGGCACAGGCATTGATAGAGGACGGCGGCGGCAAAAGTCGAGAATAAGCGGCTCCGCGCGACGCGAGCCGGAGAAACCCCGTCACCAAATCCATCCGCGATCGCCGATCGTCAGGCGGCCACCTGGTAAGGCACAAAACGGCTTTGAGCCAGAAATGTCTTGAGGGCTGAGACGACGATCGGGCAAAGGCCCGAGCCCGTTTCTCGGCCGATGATTGTCAATGCCTCCTCGCGGGTGCGCTCTTGCCGGTATGGCCGCTTGGCGGCAAGCGCTTCGTACATATCCGCCACGGCGAGAATGCGCATTTCCAAGGTCAGTTCATCACCGGCGATTCCCCGATGATAGCCGCGACCATCCAGGCGCTCGTGATGGCCGGCAGCCATCTCGGCGAATTCCTCAAAGCCCTGGACGCGACGAAGGATCTCGTGGGTATAGGTCGTATGCCGGCGCATCTGAATTAACTCTTCAGCATCGAGCTTTGCCGGCTTATCGAGAATCATATTGGAAACGCCCAACTTGCCGATATCGTGCAGGAGTGCGGCCCATCGCAGCTTGCGGAGGCGGCGACCGGTTATATCCAGCGCCGCGCCCATGCCCTCGGCCAGCCGCGCCACGCCACGGGAATGCTCATAGGTCCAGGGTGATTTGGCGTCAACGACTTCGCTGAATCCCAGGGCGAGACGATCAAGTTGGTTGTCATCGGCGGGAAGCGTCAGTTCCAGCGGTTCGAGCATGGCGGCGGCGCCGGCGGCATCCTGCAGGTTAAAGTTCTCGTGCAGTTCAGGGTCATTTCGCAATCCCAGGAATGCGCTGACCAGCTCAGGATCGAACCAGCTTC
>PMAK01000020.1 GCA_003153655.1 Phycisphaerales bacterium | reverse complement strand
CCCGAGGGTTGAGACAGAGCAAACCTGACCCCCTTCCGGGTCGAGGCCGCTATGGCGCTTGGTTAGTCTCTGCGGACGGGCCGCCGATGAGTTGCAACGCGTTTTCGTAACCGCCGCCGAAGTCTACGCGGGTGATTTCGCTGAGTCGATACACATATGGCTCGTCATCCCAGCGGGCGTCTGGTTTGATCTGAAGCAACTTGACGCGGCCCTTGCCAACGCTGACTACGCGGCCAATCTCGCACACGCCAGGGGCGACATGCTCCCGATGAATGGTCACCAATCCGAAAGCCCGGCCTGCCGACAGTAACAGCTTTTCGAGGCTCACCATACTAATATGGGGCTTCTTCGGCATTCGTTCACCCCGCTTCCTCATCGCCGCTTCTGCGAACGCTGCATATTTGTGCGGCACCTGTAGCTCGCGCACATCCGACAAACGATGGCATTGAAAGCCGTCGAACCAGATGCCGCCATCCACTATTGCCATGAGAAAAAAACGCGGGCCGATATCGAGCACATACCCATTGACCGAGCCCTCTTCCAACGCACTGGTAAACTTCACGAGCAACTTGTCGTCAAGCGCCATTGCGAGTTTGGGGAAGCGTCGCTTTGCCATCGGCAAGCTAACAGTAATCAGTTGGATATTCGCTGGCAATCGCCGCGATTGTGGCGAGTGGTGTGCAAACTGAACGACTACGGTGAACAGACCGGATTTCGCCATGTCCACTGATCCGGCAGCCAATCGCCGATCTGAAATCAGAAGGGGGTCAGGTTTGCTCNNACAGAGCAGGTCAGGTTCCCTTCCGCGACCGCCAGGGATCCCGCAGAGTCTGAAGCAGTTTCAACTTCTCCGCCGTTCGCCGCTGCCACGCCGAATCCCCAAACGGAACCCCGCGGTTCACGCTCTTGCGCAAGGCTTCAAGTTCCCCCGGCGTCTCCGGACGATTCACCCACGAGGCACGAAGGGGGTCAAGGCACGAAGGGGGTCAGGTTCCCTTTCATACGCGCAATGCGTAATTCCAAAACCCCGCTAATCGACTCCTCCCAAAAATAATCCCGCGCGGATTTCCCAAAACACGTCCAATCCTTTCACCCACCGAACCCTTGTGTAGAGGGAGTTCCTTTTTTTTATCGAGACTCGCGCCACACAACCAGAGCCAATGCAATCCAACTCATCTCCAATCCCGTGCCAATCCATTGGCCCACCCGGGAGATCCCCCGGACGATCCCCCGCGCGAAAATCCCAAATACCGGACATCCACGGACATCTTTAGGACATGTTGCGGAGTGAAACAGGCGGAGTGGGACGGGGATGCATCTGGTATTGCATGGAAGCCAGAGCGCGTCCTTGCGGAAATCAAAAACATCGCCCCATCCGCGCACTGCCCAACCGCTCACCGGGCCACCTGCGCGCAGCCCCCCCCGGGGGGAGTGGGACCTTTCGGGACTTTTTGGGGACAAATATTCAATCGCCATAAAAACCCAGGACAAACCGCAAGCCGGATGAAACGAAGCCCCGTCGCACAACTAACGAAAATCCGGCACTTTTCGAAATAAATGGGGAATTTCCGATCGCTAAACAATCGGACGTAAAATGCTCTAGTGGTCCGTCAGCGATCATTCGAGGGACAATAGTTAGCGGGCGACCACAGGTCGCCGGATTTCCCCCTGCGATCCGCATCCCTCAATTCAAGGCTGACGGAATACTAGAGCCAATTTCTTCAAAAAGGACGCCCCCATGAAACGATCGATTTTCCTCCTGGCTTTAGTGATATTTGCAGGCCTGACCGTCTTCGCCAGCGCACAATGGCAAGCCCAGCCACAAATCGATCCGCGCTACGGGCCAATCTATCCCGTCAATCCCACATACAACTTTCACTCCGCCTCCAACTACAATCCATTCCAATTCAACTGGGCCAGCGGGCAATGGGACTACGCGCCAATCCAAGGCGGGTCATCAACATCATCCCCCGGCGAGCCCGCCCCCGCGCCCGGCCCCGTCCCATACATGCCCTATGGCTGGTCGCAGCAAAGTCATCAGACGCTCAGTCCCGCCCACACGGTCGAACCCGAACCATCGGACACCACTCCGCCAGCCAAACCCTCGCCTGATGACACCGAGCTATGGTCCGCGCCCGCGACCCGCCCGGAGCCGAAGATTGCGCCACAGATCGTCAAATTCGAAGGCCGCATCGTCGCCATCAAAGCCGTAGCCCTCGCCGGCGAACCCACTCCACATTTACTGCTCCGCGTGCGCAATGACGCCGGCGCCACCGGCACCATCGACGCCGGCCAGCGACTGGCATTCCCCGACACCGCTTTCGATCCCGGCGCCAAGGGCAACGTCTCCGTCACCGGCCAACTCGGCCTCCTCGACGGCCACTTGCTCCTGTTCGCGGATCAAATCGTCTTCGGCTCACAAACCATCACCATCGACCGACTGGGAAAATCCCCGGGAAAATGATTGAAACAGACTTGAAAGGAGACCCATCATGCAACCCAGAATGAAAAGCCCGGTCATGGTCCTCCCCGACGCCATGCAGGCCATGCTAGCCCTCGGAAAATCCGCAAAAAACGCCGGCGTCCCGGAACTCACCTTCCATCTCATCCTACTCCGCGCCAGCCAAATCAACGGCTGCAGCTTCTGCGTCGACATGCACGCCCGCGACCTCAAAAAAATCGGCGAAACCGACGAACGCATCTTCACCGTATCCGCCTGGCGTGAGTCCCCATTCTTCTCGGGCCCCGAACGTGCCGCCCTCGCCCTCACCGAATCCGCCACCCGCCTAAGCGACCGCCCCGACCCGGTCCCGGATGAAGTCTGGAACGAAGCCACCAAGCATTACGACGAAAAAGCCATGGCGTCCCTGGTCATCGCGATAGCGGCAATCAACGCCTGGAACCGTATCAGCGTAACCACGCGCCAAATCCCGCCTCTCCGTTAGAGATCTCTTATCCCCTCTATCCACGTACTCGTGGGGAGAGGGTTAGGGCACCCCTTCCGCGCTCTTGTGG
>PMAK01000028.1 GCA_003153655.1 Phycisphaerales bacterium | reverse complement strand
CCCTGGTTTGCGGGTGGATGGATGACGAGCGGGCGATTTTACTGTTTGAGCGTTTGGTGAATGAGCAGAATCCTCGGCGGGTTCAGCGGCGATCGCTGGATGAGGATATTGATGATCGCGCGAGCCTTTGGAAGGTGGCTGGCAACCATTTCCGCGCGGCGGTTGGGCCGGCAAAGATTATTGCTTTCGTCAAGCGCGCGGGAGTTATAAACTGGAGTGCTGATGCGGCGTTCGGGATTGTTATCGGTCCTTACGCTGACAATGAAGATGCGATCGAGAGCGCGGCGGAGAGTTGCGGTGGATCGGCGACGTTTTTTGCTGCTGGTCAGCCGCCGCGATGGAAGATGAAACCGGGCGAGCAAACGGTATTGGAGGGGCTCAAAAAGGCTTTCGTTTCCAGAGGTTGATGGCCGATATTATCAACCGCCGGACTATGAATACCTTATTGCCAATTTTGAATTTGCCGACACCGACGATCGATCCAAAAGAGCCGCCCGCGGAGCCGACGCTGAGGCTGGACCGCAGGACGTATGACCGTGCGCTCTCATGCGTGCATTGCGGTTTATGTCTGCCGGCTTGTCCGACTTATTTGCAGACCGGGCATGAGGCTGAAGGTCCGCGCGGACGGATTCAACTGATGCGCGGGCTTTCGGACGGGACTATCGAGCCGACGCGGAAAGTGCGCGAGCATCTGGATTCGTGCCTGGATTGCCGGGGATGTGAGACGGCTTGTCCGAGCGGCGTGATGTATCACGAACTGATCGAGGAGACGCGCGACCGGCTGGCGAAGCACGACAAGGATCATCCGCCGGNNGGTTTGCGGTGGTTTGTCCGGAATATTGTGGCGCATCCGAATCGATTGAAGGCTTCGGTGATGCCGGTTCGGCTGTTGCAGCGGAGCGGGTTGTATCAGGTTCTGGAGCGGTTCCGGGTGATGGAATTGCTGCCGCCGGCGATGCGGAAGATGGAGCGGATGCTGCCGGAAACGGGGCCTGTTTGGCCGCGGCCGCTGCCGCGATTTACCGGGGCGAAGGGGATGGATGCGGTGCTGGTTGCGCTGCAGAACGCGGCGCTGATGGGGCAGAACAATGCGACGCGCCGGACGGCTGGTGCTCGGAGCACGCGAAAAATCGTTGGATTCTTCGCCGGTTGCGTCGGGAGCATTTTTTACGACAAGACAAACCGGCAGGCGATTGAGGTTCTCGCGGCGTGCGGGGTGGATGTATACGCCCCGCCGCAACAGGGATGCTGCGGAGCGCTGCATAAACATGGCGGCGGATTGGATGAGGCGCGGGAACTGGCGCGGCGGAATATTGATCTGTTTTTGCCGCGCGAGGGGACGGCAGTGGATTTCATCGTGACAAACATCGGGGGATGTGGATCGACGATGCTGGAGTATGACGTGCTACTGCGGGACGATCTGGAATATGCGAGCATGGCGAGGGAATTCCGGCGGCGATATCGGGACATTTCGCAGATGCTTTCCGAACTTCCGCTGCCGAAGATGTCGCATGCGGTGAATCTGACGGCGGCGTATCATGATGCTTGTCATCTGGCGCACGCGCAGCGGGTGCGCGAAGTGCCGCGGGAATTGCTTTCGCGGATTGAGGGATTGAAGCTGGTTCCGCTGGCGGAAAATGATCTGTGCTGCGGGGCTGCGGGGACTTACAACCTGGAACATCCGAAGATGGCGGATGAACTGGCTAGCCGAAAGCTGGATCGTCTTGCTGAGGCGAAGGCGGAGGTTTTGATCGCGGGCAATGCGGGTTGCGCGGCGCATCTTGTGGCGCAGGCGAAGGCCCGGGGGCAGAAGCTTCGGGTGGTTCATCCGGTTGAGCTTATTCATCAGGCGATCTTTGGTTTAAAATAAATTCGAGTTCAACCGCGAAGAGCGCGAAGGCAGACNNCTGTGTGAATCTGATTTAAATCCGTGGCAAAAATTCTTCCCCGCACCTGAATTCTTCGCGTCCATCTTTGTGGTCTTCGCATCTTCGCGGTTTCAAGAATTTCTTGCCCACCCATAAAAACCAGATGGCCCACGAAGTGACTCGCGACGTCACCGCGTAGGCCTTTTTCAATCAGCTTGCGCCGATATTTTCTGGCTTCGAACCGATTCTGTAGGCAACCTGCTCCTTGGCCTGGGCCCGCCTCGGTCCACTCAGCGTGAAAGAGCAGGGGGCTGCACTCTCACACAGACGGTATCATCGCGGCAGTTTCCGCCGCGATTGCTGCCCAATAGGGCAGCTTGGCGGTTTCCCGACTGGACGGCCGTGGGTCTCGCTATCCCGAGCCCGTTCCTAGGATCCGCGCCGCTCGGTATTCCGTTACCAGAACACTCGCGGCTTGTTGGGCTCGATCTGACGGGTGCCGGGAGACTCTCTCTCCGCGGTCCGCAGATCACTGGCGGCGACTCTAACCCGGATTGCCCTTTGGCGTTTTCGCGCCTCAGTATCGGGTGGCCTGGTCGCTGGCCGCCGACTTTCGCCGTGCCCGCAATTGATTGCTTCGCACGGTCTTTCGCTATTGGAAAGCCGGACTACTTTGTCAGGAGCGTTCTCCTATTTCGCCGGGTCACTTTCGTGCCCGACGACGGAGGGAAATATATCCACGTGCAAGCGAAATCCCTCATTTTTTTTGACATCTCAAAATCACTTATCCACCACCGCGCGCAACTTCTTGTCCCGCAAGCAAAATCCCGGTGCATAAACCGGTGGATAATCTGATCGCGCGGAAAAACGCAAAGCCCGTGTTACCATATTCTCCGCGATGAATATCTCGCCCCAAACCCAGCAGGCGATCCTGGCCCTCACTGCGGACGCCGTCACGCGCCGCTTGGGCGGCAATCCCCGCCCGCTCCCCACACTCAACGACCCGCTATTCTCCGGCCAAACCGCCGGCTGCTTCGTTTCCCTCCATCGCAAGGGTAATCACGCCCTCCGCGGCTGCGTCGGCCTGCTGCAAACCGGCAAGGCGCTGCGCGAAGTCCTGGTCTCCGCCGCCGAATCCGTCCTCGGCGACCCACGCTTCCTCACGCAGCCCATAACACGCAACGAACTCCCCGAACTGGAAATCGAAGTAACCCTCCTCGGCCCAATGGAAAAAGCAAAATCACCAATGGATTTCGAGCCGCTGCAAAGAGGAATCTATCTCACCCTCCAAGGCCGATCAGGATTATTCCTCCCCCAGGTCGCCCGAGAAACCGGCTGGACCCGCCAACAACTTCTAACCCGCCTATGCACAGAAAAACTAGGCGTCTCCGAAAACGCCTGGAGCGACCCGGCCGCAATCCTCCACACCTTCACCGCCGAAGTCATAGGCCCAACACCCGTAATCTAAATATAAACGCAACTCTCGCCTGAATTTATCTGTGTGAATCTGATTTATATCCGTGGCCAGTAACTCTTCTCTGCGTCTGTCTCTGCGCTCTCCGCGTCTCTGCGGCTCAATTGAATTATGAAATGAAGAGACGCGCCGGAACAAAACCAGCCTCAGTCCCCACTCTTCTCCCCACCCAAAAGCGGCAACTGCACCCGCACATTCCGATCATTCCCATCATCAATCCCCGGCGCAGCCCCAATAAATTTCTTGTCAATCTTATTCACATGCCGCACCGGCGGATCACTTACCCGAACGAGATCCGGCGAATCCGCTCCATCCTGCCGCCGCAGAACGTTGTAATACTGATCCCGCTGCGCCGGCACCCACCCCGCATCCCGAATCAGCCGGCAAATTTCCCGTTCGCTCAATCGATACGTCGTCCCCGCCGCGCTCACGACGTTCTCCTCCATCATCACGCTCCCCATATCATTCGCCCCAAAGAACATCGCAAGTTGCCCAATCTTCGGCCCCATCGTCACCCAACTGCTCTGCAGCGACGCGATGTTGTCAAAGAACAATCGCGCAATCGCCAGCATCCGCAAATATTCCTGCGCCCCAGCCATCCGCACCACTCGCCCGCGCAGCACATCCTCATTCGTCGATTCATCAAACGCCCCATGAACATCCACATCCCATTCCTGCGCCTGCCCCAACGGGGTATTCTCCCGCTGAAACGGCCAGTGGATGAAGGCGGTGTAGGAACCCGCAGATTGCCGATTGCCAATTGCCAATTGCCGNNTTGGCAATCGGCAATCGGCAATGCCTTCGAGTAATCCTGCATATCGCGCAATGCCGACATATGCTCAATCCGCTCGCGCACAAACTCAATATGCCCGATCAGCATCGTGCAACTGGTATTCATCCCCTCTTCATGCGCCACGCGCATCACGCGAAGCCAATCATCGCCCGTGCATTTCCCGATCCCAATCCGTCGCCGAACGCGCGGCCCAAAAATTTCCCCACCTCCACCGGGCACCGTATCCAACCCCGCCTTGTGNNCGCACATCCAATTGGAAAAACCGCTCAAACTCCACAAACTCCGGCGGCGAAAAAGCATGAATATGAACCGTGGGAAAATTCCCCTTGATATACCGCAGTAACTCCTCATACCACTCGATCGGCAACCGATCGTTCATCCCACCCTGCATGAGAATCTGCGTCCCCCCAATCGCAACCAACTCAGAAATCTTCTTCCCGATCTGCTCAAACGTCAGCGTATACGCATCCGCATCCTCATGATCTCGCCGAAACGCGCAGAACGTGCATTTGGCCGTACAGACATTCGTGTAATTGATATTCCGGTCGATGACATAGGTTCGGTAATCTTCAGGATGCATCCGCTGCGAAGCCGCCAGCGCCCATCCCCCCAGATCCTGCATGGAAGCATTGTGATAAAGCTCCAGCGCCTGCGCATCACTCAGCCGAGTTTTGCCTTCAATGACCGCATCAATATCAAACGAAAGCTTGCCCATCGCATTTAAGTGTATGCAACCTGCCCCTTCGCGCCAAAACCCCCGTCCCCAACACCGCCCATTTAAGTTCCAAGCGGCATTTCGCCAATATGATCCTTCCGAATCACAACATACACCTGCTCGCGAGGCATATTCGCCGGCTCAAGCCATTCAATTGCAAACAACGGCTTATGCAGCACCTCAAATAGCACGCTATACCCCAGCGTCCCAAGATCCGACGGCGACACATGAAACCAAGCCTCCGCATGCTGATTATCCCAGATCCCCACAGACCCAATCGGCGCTTGCAATAGCCGCTTACACTCCAGCAGCCGATCGCAATCATTCGGCAAGAGATTCCCCGGATTCGGCGGCATATGCAGACACACCTGCGCCATCGGATCGCCTAGTATCACAGCCGGCACATTCGTAAGCAGCCCGCCGCCCGTGACAAATTCACACGCCTTCTGCAGCGGAAAAATTCGCTGATGTGATGGATCAATCACATAATACCCCATGGCTGCTATCCCCATCGCGCCGATCGCAATCCCGCCAAATATCGTGCGCCCGCGCGGAATTCGTTCCGCGATCACATTCCACCCGCGCAAACAAATGATCGCGGTAATTGGCCCAACGCACGCAAGAATTCTCATCAGCCCACATGATCCAAACCATCCGCGCCACCATAAAACGCTATGCAGCGAGAAGATCAGCAAAAAAATCCAAGCACAAACAGCAAATCTCCTCCCGCGAACAGTCCATGCAACAGCCCCCGTCAGCCCCAGCACCGCCCACGGAAGCACATTTTCACGGACCACGCCCGGCGTCACCAGTTCCAGGACAAGCAGCACCACACCAAGAGCAATCAACCCAAGCTCATTTCCCCAAACAATCCCCACCAAAAACAACGGCAACAAAACCGGCCCGCAATAAGCCGGCCACCGATTGATATGCGCAAAGAACGATCCACGCCCATAAATATGGATCGAATCCGCGGGCCAGGACCACCACTCCGTGAAAAAATAGTTCAAATCCCGATGAGCCACCCAGCACGCAAACAGCCAGATCACCGTTCCCCACCCTAGCGCCAGCACAAGCGCAACCCGCTCTTTCCAACTCCCGGCATATTCACTTCCAATCACCAACATCGCCCAAAGCGCGCAAAGAAAAAATCCCTCCGGCCGAACCGTCGGCAAATATCCCATTACCAGGCACGACGCCCACATCCGCCGCGCCAGCCAAAATCGAATTGCAATCACCAGCCCCAGCGCCAGCGGCAATTCCGTCATCGTGTCGCCCGCCAGCGAAAAAACAAATGGCTGAAAGATCAGCATCGGCCCCGCCAGCCACGCTCGCTTGATCCCCAAATCATCCGCCAGCCGAATCGTCTGCCACGCGCACAGAACCGAGACAATCGCCGACATCCAGCGCGCCGCCAGAATCCCAAATTGAGCTGGAATTATCAGGGGAAGTTTAGATCCCACCCGCGCCCAAGACCCGAGCAATTTCGCCGGCTGCCAAAAGCCATCCCGCGCATTCAAAAAATGCATGATGGCATCCCCATCCCCCGTCTGCGGAAAAACCACCGCCCAAACCATCAGCAGCGCCAGCAACCCCGCGCACACCGCCACGCGCCATTTAGCCGTTGTGCTTGCGACGCGCCTTCCTTCCCACGTTGAATGCGAGGCGACCTGAACCGATGAATGAGATGATTGCGTAACGGACATCGACTGGCTCGGCAATCAATATCAGCCGCGAAGATTGTTTAGTCAAAACCTCTCCCTCAAAATAGCGACGTACGCGTGACGAGAGCCATTCCGTCAGTAAAATTATAATTCAGTTGCCACAGGCGATCACGTTTGACCAGAAAGGGATTGGATCTTGCTCAAAAGCGGTTCGTTCTTGTCGGCATTGGCTCCATTGTTCCTCAGCATGGGCGCGCAGCCTGTTATCGCGCTCGCGCAAGACACCGCGCCTGCCACGCAGCCCATTCCACCCCAGACCTTCGGTGTCACCGGCGATTGGTTCGGCCTGCGCATCCGCATGGCCAATGATGGCCTCACATTCGCCGGAACGATTGACTATGACTATTCAAAAAATTTCATTGGCGGCATCAGCATCGTGAACGACGCCAGCCGCGAGCTCCTAAATCTCAACATCACCTTCACAACGGATCAGCTTCTGCACTGGCACGGCGGAACGTTCTTCATCAACCTTCAGGACCACGAAGGCTCTAATGGAAGCACCTCACTGGCAGGGGATGCGCAGCTCTTCGACAACCAGGATGCCCCTCGTTACATCCAACTCTCGGAACTTTGGTATCAGCAGTTATTCCTTGACGATAAATTTCGCCTGAAAATCGGCAGGATCGATTCCAACACCGAATTTGCACAAGTCACCAACGCATCTCAGTTTCTCAATTCCTCCTATGGCGCCAGTCCCGCGATTTTGGGCCTGCCGACCATTCCCGATGCGGCCCTCGGCGCCAATCTCTTTTGGACCCCCGACCCTCACTTCTATTTAGGCGCAGGCAGCTACTATGCGAATCGCTCGGATCAATCCCTGATTCTCTCCGGCCACCCCAATACCGTCGATCCAACTTCAGGCGGAATGTTTTCGATCCTGGAATTGGGCGCAAAATGGAACCTCGACAAAACCCAGTTGCCCGGCCGATTCGCCCTCGGTGGCTACGACCACAACGGCCAATTCGAGCGATTCAATGGCACGGCTCAGACCGGCGCGGCCGGCATGTACGCCATGTTCGATCAAACCGTCTGGCAATCCAGCGTGCCTGATTCCAACAGATCCGTCGGCGCCTTCGCTCAATTCAGCGTGGCCGATTCTCATGTTGCGCTGATAACTGAACAGATTGGCACGGGTGTTCAGTGGACCGGTCCGCTTCCGCTGAGTTCGCGTTCGAGCGATATCTTCGGCTTGGGTCCCACCTGGGTGCAGTTCAGCAATCAGTCCCCAACGGTTGACCGATATGAATTGGCCATCGAAGGATTCTACAAGCTCCAACTTACACCCTGGTTTGATGTGCAGCCTGACCTGCAATACATCATAAACCCCGGCGGCACAGGCAGGCCCAATGCGCTTGTCATGACCGTGCGTGCGGAACTCGATTTTTGAAGGATCAAGCACCGCAAATTGAGTTGGAAACGCACTTTTTCATGCCCATTGCCCTGCGCAAGCTCGATTCCCGCCTATAGTTCAATGCTTGGCTGTGCTTCCGGTTTAACCTTGACCGATAATGGACCAGAGAGGATAATGATCTTCGTGCCGAATTACCGGATCGATAAGATCGGCGATTTGTGTCGGCAGATGGCGTTCACACCCCAGGACGCCCGCCTGTCGCAATTGGCAGCAGCAGAACAACTTCTGCTCGAAATTGAGCCCGCCAAAGCTTACCCCTTTAACTTTATCCTCTTCCGCATCACCGGCTATCACCCCAAGCGGATCGACCAGGTTCTCCTCACCGGCATGGCCCTTCAGCATGATCTCGGCCTGCTCATCGAACAGGTCAGCGAAACCCTCGACCTCCGCGAAGCCGCCGCCCCCGAGCCGGTGATGACCATCGAAGATGTCGCCCAGCGCTTCAACGTCACCAGCAAAACAATCCAGCGCTGGCGTCGGCGCGGCCTAGCCGCTCGGCGATTCACCTTCCGCGACGGCAAAAAACGGGTTGGATTTCTCCTCGGCGCCGTCGAGCGCTTTCTGGCCATCCATCGCGATCAGGTGCTCCGAGCCGGAAATTTCTCCCAGGCCACCGATCAGGAAAAAACCCAGGTCCTTCGCCGCGCTCGTCNNAGCTGCTGCGCCAGCGAAATCACCCGCCGCATTGGCCGCCGTCTCAATCGCTCGCCCCTGACGATATCGCACATTATCCGCGATCACGATCTCGCCTCACCGCAATCAGCCATTTTCCCCGCCGCGCCTCCGGAATTATCCCAGGACGATCGCGAAGAAATTCTCCGCTCTTATCGTCATGGCACGCCCGTCGCCGATCTCGCGACGCGCATGTGCCGCACCAAGTCGGCCGTCTATCGCGTCATCATCGAAGAGCGTCTGGCCCAACTCGGCCGCCGAAAAGCAAAGTTTATCGATGATCCCCTCTATCACCAGGAAAACGCGGCAGCGGTGATCGACCAAATCGTCGCGCAAGAGGAACTCCCCCGAGACATCAAAGGCGAAGAAGCCCGCGTTCCGCGCGATCTTCCCCCCTATTTGCAGGATCTCTATCGCACGCCGCTCCTTTCCCCGGCTCGTGAGCGAGCGCTCTTCCTGAAGCTCAATTTCCACAAATACGAATTCGTAGCCGCCCGCCGAAAGATCGAACCCCAATCGGCCCGCGCCCGCGACCTAAATCTGCTGGAATCCATCCGCCGCCGAATCGCGGATGTGAAAAACCAGATCGTCCGTGCCAATCTCCGTCTGGTCGTCAGCGTCGCCCGCAAACATCTGCGGCCAGGTCTCTCCCTCATGGAACTCATCAGCGACGGAAATCTAACCCTCATCCGCACCGTCGATTCCTTCGACACCCACAAGGGCAATCGCTTCAGCACCTATGCCACGTTCGCTCTAATGAAAGGCTTCGCCCGCAGCGTC
This sequence comes from Phycisphaerales bacterium, assembly GCA_003153655.1. Lineage (GTDB taxonomy): Bacteria > Planctomycetota > Phycisphaerae > Tepidisphaerales > Tepidisphaeraceae > PALSA-1353. The sequence goes on along the minus strand of PMAK01000028.1, from coordinate 29,065 downwards.
CCCGAAATGATCGCTCGCACCCGCGACGCAATCGCCGGCGACACCATGCTCGCCGCCGTCCCCGACCGCCGCGAATCCCGCATCAATACGCAAATGATCTCCCGCGACGAAGTCCGCCAATTGCTTTCCCGCCTCGAACCGCGAGAACGTGACATCATCGCCGCCCACTACGGCCTCACCGAAGGCCAACCGGCCACATACGAACAAGTCGGCTCGCGAATGGGCCTCTCCAAGCAGCGCGTCCGCCAAATCGAGCAGGCAGCCCTGGCCAAGCTCCGCGTCCCGCAATCCTAAGGTTCACCCACGCGCTCGATCGTCAGGCTACGATCGTTTTCCCCGACAACTTCAATCACCACCCGAATCCGCCGTCCAGGCAGAATCTTCTCAATCCGATCCGCCCATTCCACAACGACGATACCCTGTTGTTCCAGCAATTCCAAAAACCCAATCGACTCAAAATCACCCGCTCCCGCAGTGCGATACGCATCCAGATGAAACAGAGTCAGCCGGCCGCCACGATAGATATTCAGAAGCACAAAAGTAGGGCTACTAACCGCCCGAGGATTTGCCCCCAGCGCCACCGCAAGCCCCCGGACAAACTGCGTCTTCCCCGCCCCCAGCGGTCCTTCCAGCGCAACAAAATCCCCGGCAACAAGCGTCGCAGCCAACTCTGCCGCAATCGATTCAGTCTGTTCAACGCTATGGGAGAGGTGGACCATCGTCAAAATCCAAACGCAACCACAAAGACGCGAAGATCACAAAGAAAACTCCAATTCTTCGCGTCTGTCTTCGCGATTCCCGATTGAATTCGGGATTTCGCTTTGCTCAACTTCGTGTCTTGTATGTTCAAAAAGCATTCTATCGGTTCTACTTCCCCTCGTCGTGTTCGCGTGACGACGAGCGTAGCGAGGAGTCATGCGAACACGACGATCGGCCCAAAACCGGTCGTGCCTCGGCCTTTCAAGGCCGCCGCGAAGCGTGGTTCAAGCCGATCTCGTGTCTCGCAGCCCGAACAGCCGACTGAGCCTCTGCTTCCCTCGGACGCAAGCTCGCATTTGCAAGAAAGGGCCAACATGACTTCCGTTTCCGATGTGAACGCGACGATGCTCTATCTGGGCATCGATGTCTCCAAGGACAAGCTCGATCTGGCCGTCGAGGGCCAGCCCGAGGTTGTCATCTTCGCCAGCGATGCCGCGGGGATCACGCAACTGATCGAACGCATGCGGCAACTGCGGCCGGCTCTGATTGTCCTGGAAGCCACCGACGGTTACGAGCGGCTTCTTCTCAACACCGCCCTGGAAGCGACGCTGCCCATCGCCCGCGTGCAACCCCGGCCGGGTGCGGCACTTCGCCAAGGCCCAGGGCCTTCTGGCCAAGAGCGATGGGATCGACGCTCATCTGCTGGCGGTCTACGCCCGCTGTCTCCAGCCGGCCGTCAGCGAAAAACGCTCGAAAAACCATTTGGAACTCGATGCCCTGCTGGTCCTGCGCCGCCAGTTCATCGACACCCGCACCGCCCTCAACAATCAGATGCAGATGGCCGACAGTTCCTTTGTCCGCGCCACGCTGGCCAAACTTCTGCGACAGATCCACGACCGGATCAAGCAGGTCGAAAAACGCATCGCGCGTCTGATCGACTCCGATGACGATCTCGCCGGCCGACGTGATCTGCTTTTGTCCGTTCCCGGCGTCGGTAAAACCACCGCCGCCACCCTGGCCGCCCAACTGCCCGAACTGGGCAAGATCGATCGCTGTCAGATCAGCGCCCTGGTCGGCGTGGCGCCCTACAACCGCGACTCCGGAAAATGGCAGGGCAAACGCTCCATCTTCGCCGGACGCGCCGCTGTCCGCAGCGTACTGTACATGGCCACGATCACCGCCATTCGCTGCAATCCGGTGATCCGCGCGTTCGGCCAGCGTCTGCAAAAAGCAGGCAAATTGCCCAAGGTCGTCATCACCGCATGCATGCGAAAACTGCTCACCATGCTCAACGCCATGGCCCGCGACGGCCTTACATGGAGTCCAAAATGTCAACTTCAAATCGCTTCGCGGTGGATTTTTACTTTTTTAATCCACGCAGAATGTGCTCGATGGCGTCTTCTACTGAGAAGTGGTCGAATTGTTGGAGATTGAGGGCGATCATTGCGTAGCCGATGCCTGTGTTGATCAGTTGCCAGGCGGGGATGTGGGGGTCGAGGTCTTTGGCGAACTCGCCGGCTTTTTGGCCCTCGGTGATGATCTTGCAGAAGAACCGTTCGATTTCGGAATAGTGTTCCTTGATGACAGACAGAACCCTGCGGTCGCGGCTTGTCGCCAATGCACCGTGAATGACGTGGTAGGCGTCTTCGCTGGCGCGGATGTGATTGGGAAACTGCCGGGCGATGGTGCGAATTTTTTCGGTGGGGCTCTTGGAACGCTCGATTAGCTCGTGCCAACGATGGAGGGTTTGTTCACTCATCGCGCGGGTGATGGCGACGAACATATCCTGCTTATTGCTGAAATGGCGGTAGAGGATCGGCTCGGTGATGCCGGCGGCATCGGCGATCTCGGCAGTGGTTGCGGCGTTGTATCCCCATTTGGCGAAGATTCGGGTCGCGACCTCGATGAGTTGCTCCCGTCGTTGGGGGGCTTTGAGCCTGGGCATGTTGGTTGTAATAGCGAGGATTCGTGGACTTGGCAAATGGAGAGCCGCTGTCATTCGTCATTTGAGGGATTGACCATGCGAGTGCATTTTGCAAATGACCAATGACAATTCTCCGGCTATCGCGTTAGGAAATTGAGGAAGTTGTCCTTGAGCATCAGGCGGATGTCTCGCTCGATTTCCGTGGTGGTCACGTAGCGGCCGGTATCTTGCAAGTCGGCATATTTATCCGTCAGGACTTTCGACAGGATGCGCCGGCTGTGTCGCCATTTGTAGAGGAGCTGATCGAGAATGCGGGCGTCGGAATGCTGGGGGATGAAGCTGGTGCCGAGCAATTCGATGCGCATGCGCTCGATTTCCTCAATGAGGCTGGGATTATTCAGGAACCACCAGCAGCCGAAGATCATGAGGTTGCCGAATTTCCGGGCGGCGACGCACAACTCGTGCTGATTTTCGCGGGCGAGCATTGTGACGAAGAATTTATTTTTGGGGAATTCGCGGCAGAGGTTTACTACCGCCGCGATGTCGGCTTTGGCGGAGGCGTCGCCGCCGTCGCGGAGTTCGGGATTCACGCGCATGCGGGAGCCGATCATCATCGCGAAGGGCAAGCCTCGCTCGGCACAGACCGGGATAATGACTTTTTCGAGGATGGTCTGGCCCGCCTTTTCGATTGGGTCTGGGCCAGCGGGATAATGAAATTCCGGCGGCAGGCTGACGGCGAGATAAATCGCCTTCTGACGGTCGATCCATTCGCGGAGGAAGCGGCGGACCTCTTCGACGGTGGTGGCGGAGATTTCTTCTGAAACTTTGAATCCCCACTCGGCAAGTTTTTTGGCGGCGGTTGGCCATGCGCGCAGGAGTGGATCGATCCGAAGGACGGGGGTGAACCTGGAATCACTGGCGATGGACGGATTCTGGAGCCAGCGGTTGCGCTCGTTGTCGTCGAAGACGGGATTGGTCATCGTGATCGACGAGACGTTGGAGAGTTGCATGACGCGGTCGATGTATTTGCTCGGGTCTTGCTGCGCGAAAAACGGACGGTAGGCATCAAGGGATTTTTCGTTGGGGTCGAGGCCGAGCATTTGCAACGTCGTCAGCACGCCGCGGCAAGCTTCGCTGATTGGGGTGTGCTCTACGAAGAGATTTTTCCAGATATGGTCGGCCTGCTGCTTCTTGGTCATCTTCCAGAACTGGTCGTAGGGAAGTTTGCTGGGTGGGACGACGCGGTAGACCTCGGCGACGAGATAGTGATAGGTGACCAGCTCATCGATGCCCCAGAGCATCAGGCCGGCGGGATCGGTTTTGCCGGTGGCANNGGCGGAAGGGGTGCCAAAGGTCGGGGGATAGAGATGCGTGTGCATGTCGACAATCGGCTGAGCGTCGAGAATGCGGGTGATGGTTTCAGAAAGCTGGGGGCGTGGAATGGATTGGGTGCTCATGCGATGCCTCGGTTGCGAATTCGGCGGTCTTTGAATCGAACCGGCAAATGGTAAAAGTTATTGCGGGCGGCGGCAATGACAAAAGCCGCTTTTAGTCTTGTCGCATATGAATGGCGAGGTGATTAAACTCTTGCCGTTCGAAACAGGCAAAATGAGGAGAATCGAGAATGAACAAGGGAATCTTGGCGGTGGTGGTGCTGGTGATCGTGGGCCTTGTCGCTGCGGTGGTGATCCGGAAGGAGCAATCGGAAAGCGAATCGCCAACCGCTGGCGCGGCGACGCAGGGTTCGATGCTGACGATCGCCGTCATTCCTAAAGGGACGAGCCACGCCTATTGGAAATCGGTGGAGGCCGGTGCGGAGCAGGCCGGCAAGGAACTGGGCGTAAACATCATCTACAAAGGCCCGGTGCAGGAGGACGATCGAGCCGGGCAGATTTCGCTGGTGGATCAGTTTATCAGCGACAATGTGAACGGGATTGTACTGGCGCCGCTGGACGATACCGCCCTGCTTCCGCCGGTGCAGTCGGCGACGGCGAAGAAGATTCCTGTCATCATCATCGACTCGGCCTTGAAGGGCGAAGTGGGGAAGGATTTTGTCTGCTATGTCGGAACGAATAACAGATTGGCAGGAAAAATGGGCGGAGATCAACTGGCGAAAGTGCTCGGCGGGCAGGGGAAATATCTGCTACTGAGATACGTTGAAGGGTCGGCCAGCACGACCGAACGCGAACAGGGCTTCTTGGACGCGATGGCCCAGAGCGCGGGGCTGAAGCCGGTGATGGATAATTTCCTGTATGGCGGAGCCAGCGTCAGCGAAGCGCAGAAAACTTCGATGAATCTTCTGGACAAGATTCAGGCGGCGGATGGGATTTTTTGTCCGAATGAATCGAGCACACTGGGGATGCTGAACGTGCTGGAGCAGAATAATCTGAAGGGTAAGAAGCATTTTGTGGGATTTGATGCGACGCCGCCGCTGGTGGAGGCGTTGAAGAAAGGGGAAGTCGATGCGCTGGTGTCGCAGGACCCGACAAAAATGGGATATGAAGGGGTGAAGGCGTGCGTGGGAGCGATCCGGGGCGAGGCGCAGCAGCCGAATATTGATAGCGGGGTGCAGTTGGTTACGCCGGACAATCTAAATTCACCGGCAATTCAGAAACTGCTTTCTGGCGGCTGATGCAATGGATCGCGACGCATGGTTCTGTCATCGTTCACTACTGATATGAAGGAAAGCCCGCGACTGCGCATGGAAGGGGTGCGGAAGCGATTCGGCGCGACTGTTGCGCTGGATGGGGTGGATCTGCGCATGGGCAGCGGTGAGGTTCTGGCCCTGGTTGGTGAAAATGGAGCGGGGAAAAGCACGCTGATGAAAGTCCTGTCCGGTGCACACGCGCCGGATGAGGGGAAGATGTGGCTGGACGGGGAGGAGTATCAGCCACGTGATCCGCTGGAGGCGCGCCGCCGGGGCGTCGCGATGATCTATCAGGAGCTTTCGCTGGCGAAAGACCTGAGCGTAACCGAGAACATTCTTCTGGGAATGGAACCGGTGTGGGGGCCGCTTCTGCGACGGACGGAAATGAAACGGCGGGCGGCTGATGCGATGTCGCAATTGGGGCGTTCCGACATCGATCCGAATATTTCGCTGGGAAAGCTTTCGCTGGCTGAGCAGCAATTGGTTGAGATCGGGCGGGCGATCTGCGTTGGTTGCCGGGTTTTGGTTTTGGATGAGCCAACGAGCAGCCTGACGCAAACGGATATCCGGCATCTGTTCGAACAGGTGAAACGACTGAAGGCACGCGGGCTGGCAATTATTTATATCTCGCATTTTCTTGAGGAGGCGAGGGAGATTTCAGATCGATTCACGGTCTTGCGCGACGGCAAAAGCGTCGGTGGCGGCCCCACCGCTTCGACAGCCACATCACAAATCATTTCCATGATGGTTGGGCGCTCGGTTGATGAGCTCTATCCGCGCTCAGCGAGAAAGGCCGGGGAGGTGGTGCTGGAAGTGAAGCATCTGGCGGGAGAATCCCGGCCGGTGGATGCGAGCGTTTCTTTGCATCGCGGAGAAGTGGTCGGGATCGCGGGATTGATCGGGGCGGGACGCACGGAGTTGCTTCGCGCGATTTTTGGGCTTGATGAAATCAAAAGCGGAGAGGTGCGCGTGGCGACGTATGTCGGGCCTGCGTCGCCGGCACGGCGATGGGCGGAAAAAATGGGATTGCTCAGCGAGGATCGGAAGCATGAGGGATTGGCGGTCGATTTGAGCATCGCGGATAATTTGATGATGACGCAGCTCGGATGGCTGGTGAATCCAACCTTGCAGGCGAAAGAATCGCGGCGTTGGATCGAGAAGCTTGGCGTGAAATGCCGGTCGCCGTGGCAGGTAGTGAGCGATCTTTCGGGCGGCAATCAGCAGAAGATCGCTATCGCGCGGTTGCTGCATCACGATGTGGATGTTTTTCTGCTGGATGAGCCTACGAGGGGGATTGATGTGGGATCCAAAGCGCAGATTTATCGATTGATCGATGAGTTGGCTTGCCGCGGCAAGGCGATATTGATGGTGAGCAGCTATCTGCCGGAACTGCTGGGCGTGTGTGATCGGATCGCGGTGATGTGCAAAGGCCGGCTGGTGCGGTCGGTGGCGGTGGATCAGACCGATGAGCATCGGATTATGCTGGAAGCCACGGGCGCTATGGAGATGGCATGACGACCACGCTATCGCAAAAGGAGACGAGACCTGGGACTTCCTCGGAGGATTTTTCGGCGTTTCTGGGGACGCTTGGCCCGATCATGGGGTTGTTTCTTGTGGTCGCGGCCTTTGCCGTTCTCGAGCCACGCACATTTCTGACCCTGGATAACCTGCAGATTATTCTGCTGAATACCGCGGTGGTTGGCACGGCAGCACTTGGGGCGACGGTCATCATCATCGCCGGCGGAATCGATTTGTCGGTGGGGTCCAACATCGCGCTTTGCACGGTGGTGATCGCGCTTTGCCGATTGCATGGGTTGTCTCCGGCCGTCGCGGCAATACTGGGAATCGTAGCCGGGGCGTGCGTGGGGCTTCTTATTGGAACGTTGGTGACGTGGCTCAATATCTCATCGTTCATCGTCACGCTGGGATTGTGGGGCGCGGTGCGGGGCCTAGCCAAACGACTGGCTGGTGGCAGCGAGATATCCACACCGCCGAGTTGGATCAGTCACCTGCTGCAAATGCTGCCGCCGGGGCAGAGGTGGATGCTCATGCCGCCGGGCGTGTGGCTGTTGGTGGTCTTGAGCCTCTTCGTCGCCGGTGTGCTTCGATATACGCGGTTTGGACGGCATGTGTTTGCGATCGGATCCAACGAACAGACGGCGCGACTCTGCGGCGTGCCGGTGGCGAGAACGAAGGTGATGATCTTTGTTTTCGCAACGGTCTTCGCCGGCATCGCGGGGGTACTGCAATTTTCGTATCTGAATAATCTTGGTGACCCTACCACGGCCAACGGATACGAATTGAATGTCATCGCGGCGGTGGTGATTGGTGGAGCAAGCCTTTCGGGCGGCAAGGGAAATATTTTTGGAACGCTCGTGGGTGCGCTCCTGATGACTGTCGTGGGGAATGGATGCAGCAAGGTGCCGAGATTGACCAATGCGGATCAGGATATCGTGACCGGGGCGATCATCGTGGCGGCGGCGGCGTTTGATCAGTTTCGACAATCACGGGCGACGGCGAAATAGGCTTCGCCGCAAATTGGCATTATCGCGGCTTCTCATCACATCGATCGTGGACGCAGACGCAGGTGGTGGAAGTGCATTCGTAGGCGCAGGCACGGCTGCAATAGGTTTTGCCGTCGCGAACGATCCCCTTGCCCGGCTCAACGGTGCATTGGCATTTCATGCAGGCACATTTTACGGCTGACGCCATATTCCCTATTTTGTCGCGCGAATGAAGTCGAGTCAAAGACTTTTGGCCCTGCTGTTTCAAAGCCTGCGCGTGCAAGGATTTGCCAACTGTTGAACGATCCCATGGCTTCGCGAAAAATAGAAAGAGGCCTGCTATACTTATTGCGGAAGAATCGACCGCGGCAGGCCAAGCCAAGGCCTGCTGACGGGTTGGAGCGTGTGGAGAATATTATGAATCGCCCAGATGGCTCTCCTCGGGATGAAGGAAAACTGTCCGGCAAGGATATCACCCCTGTCCTTAAGGGATGGGATTACGAACCGGGCACGATTAATGTCCGCAAGATCAGCGGCGTGGATGGATCGTCCAAGCTGCAGATGCGCGTTGATCTCGGACTGCTGCAAATGGAAATGACCGGCCGGCCCGATGGGACGCGGCCGCATGGCTGCGAATCGCTTCTGGATTATTTTGAGCGAGAGCTGAATGAACATCGCATCCGCAATGGAACTGATCTCGGGTTTCAACTGACCCGGGCTCAGTGCCAGGATTTGCGCGAGGAAGCGGTGATGTACTACCAGCGCTATCTCGGGCTGTTTGTGCTGGAGGATTTCAAGGCTGTTGTGCGCGACACTGCGCGCAACCTGCGCGTGTTGGATTTCTGCGGCAAGTTCGCCACGGAAGAGCAGGATCGGCTCGTTCTGGAGCAGTATCGGCCGTATATCATCATGATGAACGCTCGGGCGGAGGCGTCGCTGTATTTCAATAAGAAGGATTACCGAACCGCGCTGGCCACGATCGAGAAAGGCCTGGAGGACATTCAGGAATTCTTCTCCCGGTTTGGTCAGGATGAGGCGCACGGTCAGTCGAATGAAGTTCGGGTGCTGAAGAAATTCGCACGGGAAATTCGGCGGAAGATTCCCATCGACCCGCTGTCACGGCTTCGTCTGCAACTGGATAAAGCCGTCAAAACCGAACGATATGAGGATGCTGCGCGGCTGCGGGATCAGATCAAGCGCATGCAGACGTCGGTGTAATGGTTCGTTGACGGGCATTTCTGCCCATTTCCAGGGCCGAATCCGTCTTTTATGCGTAGCAGCGTCTTCTCCAAACCGTTATAACGACATTCGTGCGGTTACATATCTGGAAAAATGTCCTGCTAATATCATTCGCGGCCGCATTGGGTGGCTGTGCAACGACGCCAACGCCTCCATCGGAAAATGGCGGCATGTTTCGGCATCAGAACGAAGGGTATAGCCTGCTCTACAAGTTGATGAGCGATGACACGGACGTCAACAAAATCGTCATCTTCACACGCGCGGATGATTCCGTGGTGAACCTTGTCAAAGAAATCGCCAGCGCGTCGGCGGCGGCAAAAAAGCAGATGGACGAGTTTCCCAAAAGTGATAGCCGCATTGAATATGATGAGCCGGATTTGCCGAAGCTCGAGGCAAAGGGGCGCGAGTTGCAGTCGTCGGCGGATGCAAAGGGATTGCTGACATCCAGCGGCAAGGAATTTGAGGTTCTACTGATCTTCAGCCAAGCCGAGGCAACGGATTACGCGGTGCAGTTGTCCAAAGCGATCATTGAGAACGAAAAAGATCCGACCCGATTGGCTTTTTTAACGAACCTGTCGAAGCAGTTCGCGGATTTTCACGAGCGACTGATGAGCCTATTAACCCTAAAATCATAAGCGGTTTCTGGCTTGCGGGATGACTGCTGCGCTGAAGAGTCTGGCGAAAAAAGTGGACATCGAGTAAAATTCTGGAATCGTCGGATGGATGCGATATATCCGAGAGATTTGGGGAATAGTGTAACGGTAGCACAACAGACTCTGAATCTGTTTGTCTAGGTTCGAATCCTAGTTCCCCAGTTGATTTTCCCCTGAGAAAACACTATATTCTAGAAGTCAGACAGGATTTTCTGCAATTCTTCTGCAATCGTTGGAACCGTATTGCGGCGGCATTGCGAAAGGCCCGGCTATGGCTTCTTTGCAGAAAAAGGGCGACGCCTGGTACTGCCAGTTCATCTACTCCCGCCGGCGACACACCTTCACTATCGGCGAAGTTACGCCAACCGAAGCCCGTCGCTGGAAGGCGAACGCCGAGAATCTCCTCTTGCTGGTCAGGCACGGACGCCTCGAAGTTCCCCGCGGCGTGGCGATCACCGATTTCATCCTTCACGACGGCAAGCCTCCCGTCGATCCGGCTATTGCGGTCCGCAAGGACACCACCCTGCATCAGCTTCGGGAAGGGTATTTGAACACGGTTAGCAATGGCGCCATCGAAAACAATACATTGACCACCACCCGGATTCACCTAACCCACATCGAGAAATCGTTCGGCAAGAACTTCATACTGGCCGGATTGACCCTTGGCAAATTGCAGGAGCACATCACGCGTCGGTCAAAAGAAGTCGCCGCCGTAACCATCAAGAAAGAACTCGACACATTCCGGTCGGTGTGGAATTGGGGCCTGCGGATGAAATGGATTGATCAGCCCTTCCCGTCCAGCGGTTTGGTATATCCCAAGACCGAAGAGAAACTTCCGTTCATGACTTGGGCCGAGATCGAGCGCCGCGTGAAAGCCGGGGGCGATGCCGACGAGCTTTGGGAGTGTCTTTATCTCAACATCGAAAAAGTCGCCGAATTGCTTGCCTTCGTAAAATCGAAGAACGCACCGGATTGGGTCTATCCGATGATAGTCATGGCCGCCCATACCGGTGCCCGCCGGTCCGAAATGATCCGGGCAAAGCTCGAAGATATCGACCTCGCCGCTGGCGTCATCACCATCCGCGAGAAGAAGCGGGCCAGGGGCACGCGGACCACGAGGAGAGTTCCGGTTACCCCCCTACTGTCAGTCGTTTTGAAACCGTTGCTGAAACGGCAGAACGGGAAATCGTACCTGTTCGGACAGGGGGACCGACCGCTATCCGTTCAGGCCACTCATAAGGCGTTCTGGCGGGGGCTCAAAGACAGCAAGTGGTCGGTCATCAAAGGCTGGCACACGCTTCGGCACAGTTTTATTAGCGCTTGTGCCTCCAAGGGGGTTGATCAGCGGATTTTAGATGGGTGGGTGGGTCATCAGACTGAGGAGCAACGGGTTAGATACCGGCATCTCTATCCAAGCCTCCAGGAAGCAGCCATCCGGCAGGTATTCGGCTAATGGCATTCCTCCTACCCTCAAGATGTAATAGTGACCGGCAGTATCCGAATTGCGGCGCCTATGGATGCTTGCCTTTTCACTTGAACTGGCACAAGCCAAAGCGTAGATCCATTCCAGGTCGTCACGCTAGCGGGAATGCATTCATTGGCACTGCCTATGAAGGGATAAAGTAGCGCTAAATTCGGTGCTTGGGGCAGTTTTCCATTTTTCCGACAGAGTTCAGCATAGACCGTGAGCTGCCGTATATCACTCGCGCTGAGAACTCGCCCGGCCAATAGATCCGATGTTTCGTCCGTGCCATCGTCATCTTCTAAATCTGCAAAGCGCAGCGCTCGTGAACCGCCCTTTATCAAATTCTTATATTTCGCATCGCCGATCCAACGCTTGGCTGAATGGCTCCAACAATAGTCAGCAATTTGTGAAATGCCTCCCGTCGGCAGTTGAAACAAGGTACCGACTTTGACTTGCTCCGCCACGTGCGTGTCAAAATGAGCTTCCAATACTGCGTGAGCGTACCGCTCGAATACTTCGTTCATATCCAGCAGAAACACAAACGTTTTGGCATCCCCGGCTGCCAAGTCGTGCCCTATTCCCCGAAGTAGCCTGCGTGCCAGTTCGAATTGGACCGCAAACCTGTCAAACGATCTGTCAAACCTTACTGTCTCGGCCCCTAGTAGGGCGAGTTGCGGAGAAACGCCTTCCACTTCATCGAGAAGACTTTGACAATCACGAAGTATTCGCCAGGCAACCGGGTATGTGACCCGATCACTTAGAAACTCGCAGGCGCACCTGAAGAGTTGGTTCAACGCCGTATTGGGAGTAAAATCGTCCCACACGCATGCAATTCTGTCGAATCGATTCCAATTCCGTGTTGCCTGTTTTGTAAAATCGATCCGACCTCTCAAAGTGCTGAGTTCGCCGTGGCGTGAAACATAGGCATGTGGAACACCTTGCTCCAACTCCAGCAGTAAGTTTTTTCCCAGCAAATACGCGAACAAATCGAAATATGAAATCGGTTTTTCAGCAAGATGCCCCTGCTCCGTCTCCACCAGCACTCGATGCTGAGCGACCTCCAACATCCACAGAAGGTTTTGCATGACGGTACCGATAACCGGAAGCTCCGAAAATGGTTGGCCTTCGCTGTCGTAGAGCAAATGTGCATCCAATTTTGGATACACCTCGACCACTACGTCGCCCACCTCAATGACGCCTACATATTGCTGGGCACAGAGCCAACTACCGTCAGCTCCCTCGAATGTCAGCGGAGCAAGCCGTAACTTATTTTGGATTCGCCAGCTTTCGACCGCGTGAGCGATCGCTGTTCGTTCATCTCTGTCTAAGTTCGGACATCGAACGCGCGACCACTCACCAATACGAACGATCGTACTCAGGACATCACCTCGGCAGTCGGCGCGGATTTGTTGTTGTAGTTGCCGACCAATATCTCAAGACAATTAAGATTGACTGGAACATCAAAGAACCATTGCCATTTCGATCGTGCGCCCGAAACGTCGCTTCCTTCAACTCTTCGTATGAACCCGGTTTTTCCGCTCGTCGGTTCGGCAAGCACGTATCGCAAGCCGTCCCAATCGTTGTAAAAGTACTCCTGCAAAAGTGGAATGATTTTCTTTCGGAAAACGGAATTGAAGCTCTCTTCGTCGACCACTCCGATGAAATAAGCGTGGCCGATGAGATGATCGCGATCCTTTCGCACAAGAATTCGACGATTAAGCGCTGTCAGAACAAAGCGCATCTGTTCATTCAATCCCTTGCAGATCGCCAGATCTACGCTCAATTCCTCGAATTCAAATCGACGGCGTAGAGCCAAATCCACCAATGCAATACTCTTGTCCGCAGTATTCATCGTTGCCAAAAGACTCAGATTGGCGGGTATCGCAAAATAGTCGCCAGAATACGGTAGCGTGGCCACAAGACTGTTTTCGCCGGGCGAGCGCTTGTCAGCTTCGAGAAGGGTTATCAACTCGCCGAAAATCTTGCTGATATTGCCGCGATTTATTTCATCCACAACCAGGACGTACTTCGGACAATCTACGACCGATTTCAAGCGGTATCCCGCGGCTTGACCGCTGGAAAGAAATCGTTGAACTGCCCTCGCTTTGTCGTCATACGTGTAGCCCACCTCTTTGGGTTTGGCTGCCGTGCCCGAAAATCGAGATTTCTCGAACCCCTTTAACGCATTAATTACAGCGGCATCGAACTGGGATTGACTATCCTTCCCTAGGGTTTGCCGAACATCTGCTGCACTCACCGACTTCTGATCGCGCCTGACACTGTAAATGTGCTCCACTATTTTCCGCGAGGTTTGGTATGGATCATCACGCTTGGTACTGGCCTTGTTCACGCCGCGGATATTTCCTCTCGACGTAATGCTGAGTGTGTACCTCGTCCGGTCGCTGAGCCCCTCGTATTCCTTATCGGGAGACGCTTCTATCTCCGCCAGAAACCCCTCCCACAATCCCTGAAACTTCGGCGCCGGCGATCCAGAATCTGAACTCTCAAGACTATCGAAGAGAGCCGTTACGCTGAGCCGCTTGAAAATCCCCGCTCGACATTCGTACCGGACACTATCGTCGTCAGCGTTTTCATCGATAACAGGGCGAATTCCTTCAACAAAGTCTTCGTAAGAATAGGATTGATGGAATGTAACGAAACCGATTCGACCCAGTCGCAACAACTCGTCAAATCTAGCCTTGTATTCGACGCGTGTGCCTGCGAAATTTGGAACGATCACTTTCACCGCCCGCTCGATAATGTGATAGGTCTTACCGGTCCCAGGCGGCCCATAAAGTATCAGGTTGATAGGGCTATCCCGGAGAGTTTCCGGGCCCGACGCCAAGGGGCTCTTTTCGGAATGCGATTTGACTTCATCCATTTCTTCCTCCTCTGGATCGCCATATCCCTCGACGATGTAATAAAAACTTTGCAGGTCAACAAAGTCCCGAGGTTTCCAATCCGCGAGAAGCTGTTTCAATCTTTCGAAGACCCCCAAAATGCGACGGTATTCATCCACACTCATGGCCTGACCGGCCTTACCGACGCCTTCCCCTAAGCGCCGTAGAAATTTCAGGCAAACGCGAGGCTTAATGAAAATGTGATGATGGGAATCCCAATTGAACAAAAAAAAGGTAGGCAACAGCTTGGTTATATTTGCGTTGCAGTTTCGCATAGCCAAAAAAGACAAAACATCCTCCAACGGCTTTTCCCATTGGTTGGTGGAAGCGCCTTTTAGACAGGCCAACATCGGTTGAATGAAATCTATCCAGGCGCCATGACTGGAAAATAAAGTGTCATTGATGTACCTAATGTCGCGCCAGTTGACGAAATTGGTGAGCTTAAACAGCGGGTCAACGATCGCCTTAACATCCTCATCCGCGTTGAATTGGCTACTGCCCTGCACATATGGCGACATTTGCCGCTGAAATTCCTTCAAACCCTCCCGCTTATACGTGTCTTCGCGGTCCTTGTATTCCTCACCGCCGTCTTCAAACGATTTGAAGTCGGGGAAATGGCCAATTAAGGTCGCCTTTGCAGCATCTATCGCCTTTTGGTCCATCTTCAACTCTCACAAGAAATGCGAGAAGGCTCCCGAATTTCTTGATTGTCCTGTCTCGACTCGCGACCGCTTTCTTTTTAGCTTATCCATCTGCCCTCGGGTTTCCAAAAAAAAGCTCTTCGCACCAACAAAGCCGGCGCCGGGTCGCGCCTTCTTATGCTGACCAACTGCCGCACACGACCCATTGAGCTACGAGGGTTTCGATTCGGTGGAACGCCGTCATGCGCCAGTGCGCATCCGCATCCACTTCGGTGCCCACAAGGGAGTGCAAGGCGACCCGGTGAGCCTCACTGCGATCTCAACTGGAATCAGAGGTTCACGGCGTGGAGGCATGTCCGGATCGTCTTCAAAGAAATGGCGTATGCCCCATTGATCGCAAGTCTTTGGGTCTTCGATAGGCGAGTCGTCGTACAAATCGTCAAAAGTAAGAGCGTTACCCTGTGGATCAACAGCCGATTCGATGTAATCGAAATATCCAGCATCGTTGAAGACACAGATTCTCCAACCATTATCCGTTTCAAAGTCGACCGTACTGGAAGCCCCGTGACACAACTTTCGAAGCATTACTCGGCCGGCATCAATGTCTCGAATTAATTGCCGAAACGCCTCCTTGACCGGCACGAGTTGTGCGGGGATGACATAGCGCGCACCTCTAACCTCAACCAGGGCTCCCGTCGGATTCGAACAGTGTAATTCGCTTGCCACAGGTCACCTCAAAGTGAATCGGTGTAAGGCCGTCGTCGTGGTAACAGTCCTTCGCGCTGAAAGCGCAATTACTCGTCTTGGCTTATGGTCCAGGTTGTAGAAGTTCCGGTCTGGGTCATCGATTTTTTCGCGCGAACTCGCCCCGGGGCGGCTCCATTCCCGGCACGTAAAGCACGAGCGTCTGACCGAACACGCGGCTCTTCAGCGGTCGGCCACAACTTCACCTGCTTCATCGCCAACGACTGGGATAATCGACGGCGCGACGCCGGCGCGCTGAGGTTCGATGGCTGGCGGCGACGGTTGGTTCGCTATCAACCGCTTCCTGGGCGCTGAACCCGCGTCGCCAGCGGATGAGACAATAGAACTCAGGGCATCGATAAATTCGGGATCCATTTTCGACGGGTCCGACCAGTTCAAAATCAGTTGCCTACCCAGTGGTGAATCAATATCGGCACTGGCTTCGTCGCAGGACGGGCAGTTGCGGTCCGGTGCTACCAGCTTTCCTTCCTTCCGCTTGTTTCTATTGATCTTCTCCCTAATCTCGTTCACGAACGTAAGAATGAAGAGTATTGCCGGTAGCCAACACCAGCCGCCCATTTCGAAGAACGTGTAAGCTAGAAGCGGGAAAATTATCATCATGAGCGGAAAGTATTTGTCGTCTTTCTTCTCCGATTTCGTCGGCGCGAAAAATTGCTGGCCACAGTGTTCGCAAATTCGAGATTCCATGAGATCACCATCATCGTTCAATGTTTTCAGACTGTTTGCCTGAGGCACAATACAGCCGCGACTTTTCATGCCGCATTGGATCCTCGCAGCGGCAGCAGTCCTTCGCGCTGATACCGCAGATACTCATCGTTACTGATTGACCATGTGGTCGCCGAGCCGGCTTGAGTCATCGACTTTTCGGCTTTAATCCGGCCGAGCCGGCACCATTCTCGACAGGTGAAGGATGAGCGACCAACGAGCAACGCGAATTCTTCGACCGTGTACCAGGATTTGATCACGGTTTTCGTGACTAATTGCTCAAGCAGACGTTCGATTTTGTCCAGTCGTTCGTCGGTACTCATAGATGGCCTTCAGGGTAAACATTCTGTCAATGCGGTCGGGACGAGGTTCGCTCATCCCGACCACAAACTACGCGGGCATTTCGCGCGCACTAGCAACATGGGATGAAATCGTCAGGACCGTCGTCCCCCGATTTCTTCTCCTTTCCGTTGACCAAACCCAGGACCAGTACTCCAACGTTGATTGCCACTAGGAATAATGTGAACATCACTTGCTCCTTTCGTTCGAGTGTTTGCTTTTCTCGCCGGTGCGACACCGCTCCGGCGTCCTATTCCAATTCCATTCCTCGATCCCGCTCATCCCGCCCGGGATCGTCGCGGCTGACCCCGACCTGTTGCAGCCGGTCGTCCAAGGTCGGTTCATGTTTTTCCACACCGGGCGACTGGGCTTCTTTCGCGAACCCGTATCCTCCGCGCAGCGGATACGTAGGCTGGGGGATGTTTGAGTCCTGGAAGAAAAATGCTCCAATTTCCCGGCGCCCTCGATCAATCATGTCATCCACGAATCGGTCACCGATCTTTCCCATAGGACACCTCTTTCATTTCAAAAGACTCACGGCTCTTGCATGTCGCGGAACCGATCCGCGATCAATTTCTGTTCGATCACCGCATCGTTCATTTCAAC
Organism: Phycisphaerales bacterium; assembly: GCA_003153655.1. Taxonomy (GTDB): domain Bacteria; phylum Planctomycetota; class Phycisphaerae; order Tepidisphaerales; family Tepidisphaeraceae; genus PALSA-1353. The sequence goes on along the minus strand of PMAK01000028.1, from coordinate 11,978 downwards.
AGCGCGGCTGCGCTGCTCGACGACGAGGTTGTGGACCCGCAGAAACACCAACGACGCGGCCAGCATGAGATAGACCCCCAGCTCCCGGTTGAGGTGATGAACGCCATAGCCCAACAGGATCACTGCCAATGCTTCCAGTTGCTTGACATTCAATTCCTTCCAGGTCGGCAGCAGCCGCCAGAGATATGGCCGTCCTGTGTATTTGGAGTGGACTCTATCTTTTCCACGCCAATAGCGACTCAGTGTTTTGACCATGGCGATCAACCACAGAACGCCATAGGCCGCCGAAAACCAGAGCAAGGGTCGCGGATCTTGATCGGGAAAGCAGAGCGTAAATAAGTACATGACCACGACGCCCATGAAGCCGCAGCCGATGTAACCGGCGCCAAAGCCCTGATGCAGGAATACCTCCACCGTGAGGGCTATTGATCGGGCCAGCCCCCCCACCAAGTCAGCGAAGATGCGTTCGTTTAACTTTGCCGCCCGCTGCTCGTTCAGTGTTTGTTGCCGCATTGAATACCTCGCTTTGCTTTTCTTTCCGTAGATAGTTGGTGCGAATCGTTCCCTTAGACGGTCACTTCCCGTCCCAATGACAGACCCGAAAGCTCAACCATGCGAATCCTGACTGAACGTCGCCTTCATCCAGTTTTTCCCATTGCCCCGAAACTGACCTAACGTCTTATGAAGGATGGCGTCGACACAATATTTGTTGGCCGGGCCGCCCGTGCGCAGACGGCTCAGCGTCGTGGGTTGAAGGTCGTATTCAAAAATCTCCGTCACCCCGGTAGTGGTCTGTGGGCTCTGCCATCCAAGAAGCCCGCTCATCTGATCTGCGCCGCCGCGCTGGGTGCTGGCATTCACCGTGAACTGGCGAACCTTTCCTGCCAGTTCGGCCGCCCATTTGGTTGTATCCGGATCGCTGTTCGCGCACAGAATTTTTAGATCGAGGTTAGCAATTAGGCTGTTAATTTCCTGCTTTGCTTTATCGCCGCCGCCCAGAGCAGCCCAGACAGTTGGGAGCGTTTGGGTGAGTAGGACAAACGAGCCGCGAGCAGCCCGGCATGTGCTTGCGAAGCTACTATCCGCTGACGTAATTAATGTCTGAAATTCGTCCACATGCAGAAAAATCGGACGGGGCGATTTCCGAATATCCCGTCTCTCGATTGCCTTTTGTGCTGCGAACTTCATGACCACTTGCGCCATGGCCCCGACTTCGCCAAATTCTTTAACCGACATCGTATGGATCAGTATTTTCCCGTCGGCCAAGGCATCCGGGGTGAAATTTGTGCCCGCGCTGAAGAGCAGCCGCATATACCCCCGGTTGAGCGTATCGATGGTTCCCGTCACGGAGCTGACGATCGACGAGCGCGTCCGATCGCCTAACAGGGGGAATTCAGCGCACCAGTATGCTCCAGCTAATTCAAGATCGCTCTTGAATTCGTCCTTTGCGTTCGCTTTGGCGCGCCGGACGGCCTCCACAATATTTGCATAGCAAAACGATCCCTGGCGCCACTGTGATGAGTTAAACTCATCGAGCGAGGTGGGAGCCGAGGTGACCATATTGTAAATATCAGGGACGCTGACGTGGCCTCTCGCCCGCGATAACACATCAATGGTGACCCTCAGGATTTGTTTCTTGGCAGCGGCGAAGTATTCAGCGTTCTCTCCGCCGCCGCCGCTGTTGCCCGATTTGCGATCACGAATCTCGGCGACGTTGAGCAGCAGATCTGCGATATTATCTGTTAAGCCGGCGCCCTCTCCCGGTCGGGACAATTCATAGTCCAGAAAATTGAATCGGGCAGGATGCTTGGGGCCGAAGAGGATGACATCCCCCATCCGGCCAGTCCGGCGGCACCATTCCAGTGCCATGTCGGTATCGTCGACTTTCACCGCATGAAAGATTCCACCGAAGCCAGNNCAAAGTTTTTCCGGACCCGCTGATCCCGGTGACGAATATGCCGTTCACCGAATCACGGATCGTGAGGTGATCACGTTTCGAAAAACTCAGCAGCCGCGTGTCCAGTGACCAAGGGTCACGTGTTCTCTGAGCCTGCCTCAAAGTTGACCGGGGCCATATGAAATTGAACATTGAACACCACCATTCTTACTGCCTGGCCGTTGCATGGCGCGTCCGCGACGCCATTCATCCTCTTATTGCCTGTAAGACCAACAAACTTTCAACGACAACGAAAAATCTCCAGATTTCGGACCAATGCAGCGTTCCCACGGAATCCCTTCGGCACGTTCGTGACGCGCAGCGATTCCAAGCTCTTAATGCTCGTTCCAGAGCAATTCTTTCAAGAGAATCTCAAAACCTCGCAGCCTGGATAGACCGGCGGTAAGCGGACGGTGTGGAACGCGGCGTGCCGGTGCGGGCATTAACGTCTCCACTTTTCAAAACATTGATGGGAGATTGCCCAGCCCCATTGAAGAAATGCCGCCCGATCTGCGATGGCATAGTCACTCCCGATCTATTTGCGTCGTAACGCATTCGCAATTCCCAAAATGCCGCCGGGAATCGCAACGACGGGAGCGAGCGGCGCGGGTATCGCCGTGAGCAGGCCCACAATCATGGCTTTGATCAGAGCGGAATCGTGATCGTCCCCGTACCATTTGATTTGGATTCTGTAGACAATGAAGGTCAATATGGCCGCGACAACGATTCCCAACGGAATCAACACGCCAAAGCTGACCGCATCTCCGCCAAAGACCAATAGATCCACAAGTACAGTCAGTATCGCCGCCCGAATATCCAGTCCGAATGACTGAGCAAGGCCCTTTGAAACAGCCATCCGCGGCGATATCCCGTCGCGTCGGCCACAAGACACGGGCGGCGACAGTTGCATGGGATGGATAGTGCGCTCATCGTGCATGGTTTGAAAAATCGGGGGCCGGTCTAGCGTCTGCTGATTGGCTTCCCGATGTAATTTAGTCAGCATGATTTCTCCTATGACAAGCCACAGATTTCAATGTTGCCGCTTCAGAACGGCACCGCAGTCTTCTAATTACCTATTGCCTTTGAACCTCGGACAATTTCAAAGAAATTGTAGTGTTGACTGAATTTCGCGATTTCCGTGAGGCTTGGCCGCGGCGAGGTCTTGGGCGGAAACTGACGCCTGGAAACAAATGAGCGATTCGCCGCCATTGCTCTTTTCGATGCCGATGCTTTTGCACGCCCGGCGTGGACAAGACGGGTCCAGACGGATTTGTTGTCCACGATTCTGCGATGTCGTCCCCTAACAACTGTTTGCATCGCGCGGCCAAATCCTCCAGTTCCACAATGTGTGCAGGATCCAAGTCGCGTGCCGCAATCTCAATCGGCAAGGGTATTTCGTTATATCGCCTTCGCTCCGTCATGCGTTTTGTGACGACCTTCCACGCGGCGCGCTGGATGATCCGATCGATGTACGGTTTTAATCCGCGCTGTCGGGGCTGATACCTGCTCGTTAACCTTGATCGCGCGATATCTTTAATCGCGCGGCCCAATGTCTCTTCCGCCCATTCCCCATTTGAGTCGCCATACTGCCGCGTCATCTTTCTCGCAAAGCAATACATCGCCATGATTGCCCGTGCGGCTGTTTCTGGGGCGGGCGTCACGCCCGGTTTCGCTTCGAGATTGACATAGCCTTCCAGAGCGAAGTTCAACTGCTCGTTAGACCTCAGCGTTTTAGCCAGGGAAGAGGGGTTAAGTGACTCAGATGCCTTATTCAAACTTGAATATTTGGGACACATACCGGCTCCTTAACTCGAGAACTCAGCGGAAACCAAAAGATGCATTAGGACGCGCGGCGGTTCAGGCCTTAGACTGGTCCTTGAGCATTTTTATGAATGTTTTCAATTCGAGGCCTTGCGGACGCACTTTGCGCGCTCGTGCAAGAAGCTCCTCCAGCCAGGTGATCAAAGATTCAAGGGTCAGGCCCGGTCCGTTGAGCGTCACTGACCGGCCCGCCCCAAGCAGAGCCGTCACCCGTGCCGGCGAATCGAGGCTGCGAGCCGCGGTTCCTCTGCGTCGGGCTTTGAGCGATCCACTGAGGGCATCGCGCGTGAGCCCGCCTGCCACCTGACCGGCTAGCTCTGCTTGCTGGATTTCGTCCTCAACACGCCCAAGCTCGGTGGCGGCCGAGTATGAGATCGCTCCCGACTCCACCTGCCGCCGGATTGGTTCGGGCAATTCAAGTATTGCCAGTAGGCGGCTCACCGTCGCATTGGAAAATCCGAGCTTTTCGGCAGCCAGCGTTGCCGGCCAACTCGTCTCAGTTAACAGCCGGCTGATCGCTCGTGCTTTCTCCATCGGCGCCAAATCTTCACGCTGGCAGTTGGCGACCAGTTGCCGAAGAATCACTTCGCCCTCGCACAACGGCTTTTCCTCGATAATGACTGCGACGGTCGCTAATCCGGCGAGTTTCGCCGCCTCAAGTCTCGTATGACCCTCGACTACGATTAACTCCTCTCCCTCTCGCCGCGCACGTATGGGTTGAAGCTGCCCCACCTCGCGCATTGTTTGAGCAATAGCGCGAACGATCTCCGGATTCTTTCGCGTTCTTACTTGCGAAACTGTCTTGAGTCGTTCTGGAGGAAAATACTGAATCTGTTCCATTGGCATAGCACACCTCGAATATCGAAAACCATCTAAAGACCAATTCGCGCTTTGCTATCCGATCTCCACAAACTGGTTGCCGCATGCCATGCACGCGGCTTGTAGTGGTCGAGGACCGGCAAGCACGCGCGTGCATCCGCACGACCACCACTTTTTCGGCGGTGCTCCGGGCTCATGCCGTCCATGCAACGCGTCATGCAGTCGTTGCCGATTTGGCTTGTTCGGCCGCTGATTCGGGAGCCGGTCATCGTCCCATCCGTCGCTCAAATACTGTGTAATTCGATTCATGAGCAGGCTTCCTTTCATTCAAAAACAGACCATCACTTTCCCTGGCCGACCAACCGGCCATTTCGGCCGGGTCAACTCAATTTGACGCGTAAAAGCTCAGTACATCCCCGCCGATGCGTTCCAGGCGGGAACGTGTGTGGAATGGCAGCGAGCGGGCCGCTGCCGTAATGGAGTTGTGGACGTGATAGATGTCTCGGTCACTGGCGACTTCAGGCAAGCCCATCGCCCTTCGCTCATTTACCACCGAATGAAAACGTAGCCGCTCCTCAGAAGTGATTTCCAGCACTTGGTCAGTGCGCTCTGGCGTGAAACGGCCCGCAGACCGAATCCGCCTCCAAAGGCGAACGATGTCTTCTTCCAGGATCGGACGCTCGACCGCTTCCGCATAGATCGATTTCAATTGGCCCTGACTGGCGCGAAGACTCAGCAGCCCCCGCCCGAACTTGGCGATGCTGGAAACGTACGTTACGCGATTATCGTAATTCCAACGGATCGTCCCCAGGGTGTCCCGCATCACCGCCCCGTTGGAACAAACTAGCCGGTGGCTAAAGAGGGATGCCTTGAGCCCAGTATCCCCCGTCTCGGAATTGACGATTCGAACACCCAACCGAATTTGATCGCCCGGCTTGGGTTCCGCGACATCATCGCTGACCAAGTCAATCTCCACGCCGACGTCAGATAGCGAAACTTTCTGGAAACTCCAGAAATCTTCGTTGATTGAATCCAGTGCCTCCAACACGTCGATTGTCCGCGCCGGGCGGTATTCGGCACCTGCGAGACCTACGGCCCGTTGAGAAACTACACAAACTTGAACAGCTCGATCTTTAACGATTTTGCGCCGGTCGAAATTATGCTTGAACAAGTCGGAGTCAATCTGGTATGCATATGGGATGGGCATGCTGATCGACGATGCCAGCGCTTCCAGAAAACTTTGCGTGCAGGGAATGACCTCGCCCGGCACGGCGATCATGGCATTAGGCCGTAGATCGATATCACGAAGCGAGACAGGGATACGAGTGACCGCGAACTCCAGTTCCAGAAGATTCCGTACCGCGGACGAATCACTCGTGACGGCGATCTTTTCTGGAGAAAGTGCATCTGGGAGCATATTCGTTTCCTTTCGAGTTTCTTCCACTTGGCTCGATAGCGGGTGCTGGCGGCTATCGGATCGACCGCTAAGCCGTAAACACCCGTCGCGGAACGCCCACGACGGGGCCTATCTTGACGGCATTCGCCGTACCGATCAGGAGGGTTAAAGGGGGGTTATTGGGAGTGGTATTCGGGGGTTGCTTTGGGGAACAATCATCGCAATTCAAAAGCGTCCGGTCTCAGAAAACGCCCCCCGCCCTGGCCAGATTTTCCGCCGACTAATCGACGCACGCTCGGATCCAGATGGTTCATCGCGTCTCTCACACGATCCTTCAACTCAGCATTGTTCGCCTTGTCATCAGGAAGAAGTTTATCTGGCGGCATGATTCCGCCGTCAGCGTCAATTAAACGTTGCACAATTTCACAGGCTAAAATGGACGTGTGAGGTATTGGCTCTCCGTCGAGATAGATATTTCGTGACACCAGATCCACCTTGAGACGGCACGTTCGCTGCAAACGCCGATTTTCTACCGCGGGAGCGTTCCCGACCCCACTCGTCTGCCGTAATTCCATATCATTTGATACGGTTGTTGCCTTGCGATCGACCCGCTGGATGTCTTCGAGCAACTCCGCCGACAGGCCGCGGCGAATCTTCTCTCGGGGTGCTACCAGCACGGCCAAGCTCGAATTTTTGCCGTCCGAATCACGAGTATGTACCTTCTCAATGATCTGATCTCCGGACGTGAGGCCCAAACGCTCACCTCGCGGACCGGCCCATTCGCACAATACCTGCCAATCGCCGTGCAGCGTCACGAACAAGTCCCACTTTTCACGATCAAGCACGCTACGACATTCGGCGCCCACAATTGCGGCAGCGGCTATCAGATCCCCTGGAAAGCCTGACCCAACCGCCTGGGCCAGCCGTCGGCATGCCGAATGGCTCTCCCGCCGATCCTTAGCGGCTTCGGATAGTGCCGTCACCAAGGCATCGCGTGCATGTTCTCTGAACTTCGACTCGCGCCCGAAACATGAGACAATCGTGTTGGCCAAAAATCCGATCCACTCCGTGTTCTGACGCCAGTGATTGCTAGCGCCGACCAATGCAGCGAGCAAAGCCTGGAACGCACGTTCCTTCTGTTTCGTATCCGCTACGGGCCCCGAGGTAATCGCGTTTGCCAGATGTTCCAGAAAGCCATGCTCTTCTTTTGGGTTTTTGCCGGCCGCGTCCAGGGCCGCTAAAAAGGAGTCGCAAGCCTGGTGCTTCAACTTCTCGTCAGCTCCAAAGCCCGATGCGATCTCGACAGCGAGATTACCGATTGCCCGAAAGTTGTACCTGAGCTCCGTACTGACCGAATTCAGCGCTGCGAATAATGCGTCGCGCGCTTGACCTTTCAAGTTTGCGTCTGTTGCAAAGCCCGAACTGACCGTATTTGCCAGCAAATTGACACGGCTAAGTTCTGCTTTCGGGTCCATACATGCCGCGTTGAGCCACGACGACAGGACGTTTAGCACTCGCTCTCTCAACTTCGCGTCGCATCCAAAGCTCGTGGCAATCGCATTTACAAGGAAATAGACTTCGAGCCAGTTTCCCTCTCGATCTTTTTCGGCCACGACCAGCATCGCCAACAAGACCTTGCTTGCCCGCGTCTTGTGCTTTTCATCGGCCGCAAAGGAGACAATCGTACGGACAATTGAATCTATTCCATCCCACTCCTTCGTTGGGTGCTCACCGGTCGCGTCAAGAGTCAACAACAACACGTCGAGCGACCTTCCCTTCAACTCGTCATCGGCTGGAAAATTCAAGGCGATCGCACGAAACAGCCCGTTGATTGCGTGCCACCTATTCGTTGCGTGTTTGCTGCCCGCGTTTAGAGCAACCAACATGGACTCACGCGCCAGCTTTTTCAACTCAACATCCATTGGAAAGTTCGAAGCGATCGTGCAGGCGACGCAACTAATAGCATCCCACTTCTCTTTTGGACGATTGGCGAGTGCGTGCAGCGCAATCGAGAACGCGCGGCGCGTCCGGCCGCTCAAATGTGGGTCTCCCGAAAACCCTGAAACAATTGCATCGCAAAGATTGTAGATAGAGATCGGGTGTTTGCTCGACAACTCTAGAACTGCGAGCAATGCGTCGAGTGCCTGCGTCTTCAATTCTGCATCGCCTGCGAAGCCTGAAGCAATTGCGAGGCAAAGGCTATCGATTCTCATCGATCGCTTGCTCGCAATGTCCAGCGCCCCGCACAAAGCGTCCAAAGCTGGCTTCTTCAACTCTGCATCGGTTGCAAAGCCCGAGACAATCGCGTCGGTCAGGTCGCTGACCTCGATCGATTTTGAGTGTTTGATCGCGATATCCAGCGCAACCGACAAGGCACCGAAGGCCTGCTTCTTCCACGTCATCTCGGTTGCAAAGCCCGAGACAATACCGCGAGCTAGAAATTCCACCGTCGACCAATGTTCCTTCCGATCCTCGGTTGCCGCCTTCAGCGCGGCCGACAAGGCTGCAAAGGCCCGATCCTTCTGCTTCGCATCAATTAGAAGCCCCGAGGCGATCCCAAGCGTAAGATAAACGGATCTGCCCCAATTCTCTTTCGGGTTCCTGCTGGCCTCCTCCAGCGCCCGCAAAAACTCTTCCGAATATTCCGCTTTACATGACGCTGGAAGGCATTGTATGTCGAAGCCGGCGAGATCAGTATTCCACCACAAATCAGTCGCTGGGATAAGGCGATGTGCGCACGCCTCGATCTCAGCGATTTGCTCGGCGGTGTGCGGACCGTGCAATGCTTGGAACGTACGAAAGACCCGGGTGACGAGCGTCTTTCGAATTTGAAAATTCGTTACCTGTCCTTCCTCAAATGAATCGAGCTGTTTGCACGTCCATCGAACAAATCGCATCAATCTGCTGCCGGCGTTGGGGAGCCGACCTAGTTCAAAACAGACTGCTTGGACAAGCGCACTCCGATCTATCGTCCAGACATTGTCGCCGAGGAAGTCCATTATCTGGCGATCTAGTCGCTGGGCTGCCGTTTCAGGGCTCGGAAAAGGTTTCGTATATTGTGAATCCATCTCGTCAGAACTGTATGGCCAGTTCGGGTAACCGTGCCGCACAATCCAACGAGCGGCAAGGAACTCGGCTATGACTCGATTGCTAAAGGCAAACTTGCCCTCGTCAGTTCCAACCAAAATACCGCTCTGCGGCGCAAGCCGGTCGAGCAGTTCCTTGGCATCACCGTCGTCTTGCAGCCGATAGCTCACACCAGGGACTTCAAAGGACATTCGGTTTTGGACTAACCATTTTTCGGCCGCCTCGGTTGAGAAGGTAAGCCGAACCGGATCGCCGGGTTTCGGTTCTACCAGCGTAAATGCGGCGAGGGTGGAAAGCACCTCGAAGCAAAGTTCGTCTGATTTAGGAAGGCTTAGGCCCGCGCCGCTCTTACCACGCCGACGACGAGCGAAGATTCGTTTCAGACCTGATTCGATCAGCTCGGCGGGATTGGAGGGAAGCTCGTGCCGATCCGTCCGTTTGGGGTCGTAGTACCCATCGCAGGCGAAGGCCAGCATAAACGGAGTTTGGATGATTGGAAATAGCGAACGCCGATTAGACTGAATTTCCGACAACAGTTTTGGGGCGAGATCGGGAACTTCGCGATAGGCAAAATAGCCATTGACGTAGTACTGGATTTCAGAGAGTTCGAGTGGCTTGAGTTCGTGCTCAGCAGCGTCAGAAAAAAGTTGGTCTAGATCGCCAAGTGTTCCGGGGCGGCCAGCAAGAACCCAGGAGCACTCCGGGAACCGCTCGACGAGAGTCTTGAAGATGTGATGGAAATCAACCTGATCGATCCCCACTTCATCGAGACCGTCGAAAATGAATACTACCTTACCTTCGTCCGCCAGGGGCGTAAGCCAGATGTGGGAAGTCGGCGCGAGCCTTTTCTGAAAGAATTCCTCTCCGTTATCATAGGCTTTAGTGAGCTTTTTTAGTTCAAAATGCACGGGGACTGCGCGAGGATTGTTAGCATCGAGCAGTTCGGCGAACCGGGCTTGCGTTGACCGGTGACTGAGGCAGCTTGGCATAGCCCCAGCGCTGCGCGAACACGGACAAGGGCACGGCGTCGGATTCGCTGTCGGTGTCGAACGGATTGATGATGGTTGCGGTCATGTCATGCCTCCCATTTGGTCGCTGGTGGAACATTCTGTTCGACCCATTCTTCAATGGCTTCCAGGGCGGCCATGTGCAGATGGATTGTGCGGTCAATCGAGAGTTCGCCGGTTTTGGCCTCGGGGTAGCGTTTAACGAGAACTTCCCAGAAGGCAACTTGGGCGTCCTCGGCTAAGGTGTGTAAGTCAGCTTTTGATATTTTCATCTTGTGATTCCTTTACGGTTGAGGGCGGCCCTGATGCGGGCCGCCCTGGTGAAATTTGGAGTTAGTCTTTCTTTTCCGAAGGGACGAGAAGCGTGATGCGTCCATCGGTCGGCAGTGCGTCAAGCTGGATATTGAATCCCTTGCCGTCTTTGGTCGGCCACGCGGCGCCAACCCTTGTGAAGAAGGCCTTTTGTCCTTCGCGGTCACGGACCACGTAAGCGATGTGGCTTGGCAGCTTGGAAGTCGTGGTTTCGTTTTTCTCGGTAGTGCTCATGATAGTTCTCCTGTGTTCTAAAGTTTCGGACCGCGACCATCGCGGCCTGACGGCACGAGATTCAAAGCCGAGTGAGTCCGGGGCTTTAGCGCACCGGGCAAGTGCGAAAATTGGGGGCGACCTTCAGGGGGAACCGATTTTCCGCTTGCCCGGCCCGGCGTCGGCTTTAACGTGCCCGTCGAATAAGGCCCGCGTGTTGTCGGACCGCATACGGCCGAACAGGGGAAAACAGATGAGCAACCGATTGATCTGAAACTGCGGCCAAGCGTCAGATCCATGCTGAGGCGCGTATCGCCTCCCCCGCAAAGCGGACGATTTCACATCAAATGCGTTGGCGGAAGCGTTGCTCCAGTAGAAACGGGGGCTAAGCGGTGAAGCCGCGGGCGACGCAGCGCGAGAAAAACGAGCGATATTCCTGAAATTCGGTGAAAGAAAGAGCGGGCAACTGCCAAATAGATATTGGATGAGGACGCATCGCGTACGCGACCGCTGATCTGATTCACCGCAAACCACTGGTTTGCCAAAGGATTCTTATGCCTCAAGAGAGCGACAAACGGGAAGGTGAGGTCTCCAGCAGGGAGAAGGCCATTTGCGCGGGCGCCGCAGTGCTGGCGCGGTTGACCGCGTGGATTTTAGCAGGCGGTCCCACATTAGGAATCGCCTTCGCGTTGATATGGGGGATTCAGGCCGCGGCAGGCGCTGCGTCATCGAAGAATGATGACTCCGGCAGCGTGAGCTAGTGCGTACGCTCCCGTTCAAAGAATTGGTCCGGCTGAGTCTTCTCATATAGCCGCGCGAAAATGGTGCGGCAAAAACAGCCGGTTGGCTGGCAGCGTGTCGGTATCGGAGAAATCCGGTGAATCCGAGGCAAAAGTGGGCCGTTTACGTACCCGCGCGTTAACCATTTATCAAGTATTTATGTGTTAGCATGACCCATGCTTCGCATAATTCAGAATGTTTCGTCGGCTGGTGCCAAGACGTACTACAGCACCAGCGACTATTACACCGAAGGCCAGGAACGCGCGGGCGTCTGGCGCGGCGAGGGTGCCGCACGCCTGAAATTAAGCGGAAAGATAGACCAGGCGGCGTGGGAGTCGCTATGTGACAATCGCGATCCGAGCACGGGGCAGACGCTGACCGTTCGCCGCAAGTCCGAGCGTCGGGTCGGATACGATTTCAATTTCCATGTGCCGAAAAGCGTGTCGCTGCTACACGCGGTCACGGGCGACGAACGAATCGTGGCCGCGTTCCGGAGCGCGGTCGATGAAACAATGGCCGAGATGGAAGCGGAAATGAAAGCCCGCGTGCGGCGGAACGGAAAAAATGAAGATCGGATAACCGGCAATATGGTGTGGGGTGAATTCAT
>PMAK01000088.1 GCA_003153655.1 Phycisphaerales bacterium | reverse complement strand
GGCATCAGGTCGGGCGTGAACTGGATTCGATTGAATTTGAGGTCGAGGGCGCTGGCGAGCGTGCGGATGAGGGCGGTTTTGCCGAGACCTGGGACGCCTTCGAGGAGGGCGTGACCGCCGACGAAGAGGCAGGTCAGGACGCCGTTGATGATGGGCTCGTGTCCGACAATGACCTTGGCGATCTCGGACTGAACGGCGTGGTAATCCTGGCGGAAGCGCTCGCATGCGGCCTGGATTTGAGGATCAATGCCTGGGACGGCGGGGGATGACATATCAGGTCCTTGGTAAGAGGTTTTGGTTTGTGGGGAAATTCATTTAGTTCTGTTCCTGCTGCTGTTTAATTTTTTGTTGGGCGCGGCGTTTGGCCTCTAGTAGTCCGCCGGTGTGCTGGCCGAGACCGACTGCACCTTTGGGTTCGATATTTTTCGGGGCTGAGGGGATTGGTTTATCCGTAGCTCCGCCGACGACAGCGGTTATGTCTCCTTCTACACCCGGGCCGGCATCGAACTTGGCGCTTGGATCGGGCATGGGGTGCAATGAAATTACCCCGGGTTTGGCCTGAATTTCGGTTGCGCCTCGGAATTTCTGGTCGATCGCTCCCTCTCGCACGCGTTTGAGGCTGTCCAGAAGTTGCGGGGTTTCCACTTTGCGATAAGTCATCGTGAACTGGCGGACATAATTTGCCACGGTGAGTGTCATTCGCTGGATGGCGGGCCAATCCCAGGCGATTCGCCGCACGGCTACGTCGAGGATGATGAGCGCCAGGAGCCAGGGGACGAGAAGATCCCAGATCGATTGGGGCGAGTCGGTGACGGCTAATCCGTCACGCGTGAATAGATCGGCGGATGATACGTCGAATGGTTTGAGCACGCGGCCGCCCGTGCGCTCGGCGATCTGGTTCAGCAAGGCATCGTTGCTTTGCAGGTCGCGCATTTCCGGCGAGCTATTTACCGTTGTCCCGGCGAGGAGTGATCCCTGTTTGCCATCCTGTCCGGCGTAGGTCAGATATCCGATGTAGCTGCCCTGCGCGCTGGCGTCGAAATCCGCCTCGTATGTTCCTGGTCCGGTTTGCAGGAGGCGAATTGGATGGGGTGTCAGATCAGCCCCGCCGAGGACAGTGCCGGAGATGTTCAGGAAGTTGTTGAATGCGTTGCCCTCTTTCTGGGCGCGGACGACGATGTGGCCTTTGTCGCCGTCGGTTGTCATGTCTGTTTCAAAATCCGAGGAGAATGGCGAGCGCGAGACGCCTCGGACGATTTGCGACCAGAATTTCTCGTACATTCCGGTGCCGACCCAATTGGCATCCCAGCGGTTGAAGGCATCGCCGGTGTAGACCGCGACCTTGCCGAGGCCTGCCTGCCAGTGGGCGAGGACGGGATCGCGTTTTGGGCCCGCGGTGATGGGAACTTCGATCAGCGGGTTGTCTCTTCGGCCGGTCAGATCGTAGCCGTACAACGGCGGCAGGGGGCCGGGGGGGATTCCTTTGACCAGATCGCTGCTGGTGGCGGCGAGGGAGACGTGGATGCCATGGATGTCTTCCTGAATGATGCTGCGTTTTACGACGGTGGCTTCCTTGATGAAGATTTGCGGCAGCGGGGCGAGATTTCCTTCAAAGGGTCCATATGATTTTCCGCCGGTTTTTTTCGCGAGTTCCCGAATACCAACCGCCACGTTGCCGGCCTGATGCGGGTAGATCGTGATCGTGGAGACGCTGATCTTGTTGTCGATCATGCGCTGGACCACGTCTTCGGCGGGCATTTGGGGGTCATCATCCGTAATAATCACAATGTGCTTGGCCCGGGCGGTGGAGGCGATCAGGCCTGGATGGCCATCCCCGCCGTCCAGGGCCAGGCGGATGGATTGGTCAAAGCTGGGCATATCGCCTAGTTCCCAATTCTTGATCGCGGCGAGGACTTTGCTGCCATCACCTTTGGGTTCGAGCGGCGCATCCCATCGGTCGCCCGGGCCGTTGGAAAATGCGAAGCTGATGACGCCGACCTCGTCCTGCGATGAGAGGGCTTCCATCGCTTTGATGGCGCATTGCTCGCCCCAATAGTTTCCGTCGGGGGCCTCGGCTGGGTCCATGATGAGTACCAGCGCGCCTTTGGGGATTTGGCGTTGCGCGGGAACTTCCATGGTGACGGGAAGTTCCTGCTCCAATCGCGAGCCTTCCCATCCGCCGGCGCCGAAGGTGTCGGGTCCGCCGATCATCACGAGGCCGCCGCCGGTGTCGTGAACGTATTGGGCGACGATGGTTTCCTGGACGTCGCTCAGGCCACCTGATCCGCGCGGCACGTTTGCGAGGATGACCGCGTCGTAGCCTTGCAACTCGATCGGCGTGCTTGGGAACTGTTCCGGCGTGATTGAGACCACGTTGATCTTTTCGCTGGCGAGGGCTTGGCGAAGAAATCTGCCTGAATCCACGGAATGAGCCGGATCGGTATTGTCTACCAGCAGCACGCGCCCTTCGCCCTGGATGTAGGTGAAGCTGTCGGCGGATTTGTTGTCGAGCTGGGTGGCGACGGGGCTTGCATCGCCTGCGACAGCTGCATCGACATTGTCGATGTTTGTGATCGTCGAATGGAATTGGTGGACGCCGACGCTTTGGGCGGGGAGGGAGATGCGCTCGACGTTGGGGCCGGGCTTGAGAGCGACGCGCTCGGTTGTTTTGCCATCTCTCAGCGGGAGGAGCTTTCCGTTGTCGGTGACCGAGAGATCGCCTTCGACGTTCTGTGCATTTTTATTGTTGATGTATACGTCGATGCTGAAGGGTTGGCCCTCCTGCCGGCGGGAAGGGGCGATGAATTTATCCATCATCACCTCGTGCTCGACGTTGTAATGCAAAGGCATCACGTCGATGGGGACGTGCTGGCTTGACGCGGCCGCGAGGGAAGTATTTAAATCGCCGGCGGTCGCGTTTCCGTCCCAGATCAGGAGCATTCTGTGCATCGAATCGTTGCCCATGGATGCCAGACCCAGCTGAATGGCGCCGGCGGCGTCGGTGCCGGTGCCGCGGTCGCGGATGGCGCGGGCTTCGAGTGACAGGCGAGGGCTTGGGATGGCGTCGATGAATGCATGTTCGTTGAAGCTGATCTCGCCGACGCGATCGCCTTCGCGGCGTGAGGGGCTGTTTTCCCGGGTTGTCGATGTCAGCAGATAGTCGTCGATAGATGATTGAAGAAATTTGCCGGGGTAATCGGTGACGAGCTCCGTTGAACGGCTGATGTCGCGCACGATCATCAACTCGACATCCGTGTTCTTCCGCACCAGTTTGATGTCGCCGAGGATCAGAATTACGAGGAGTAGAACAGCCAGCCGCACGCCGATGGCGACCCATTTGCGGGCGCGTCCCATTCCGGCCATGGAAAAGATTCCGAGCAGAACAATGATTCCGCCGAGGCCTGCGAATAGGGCAAGCGCGACGAGGGGCGAGAACTGATCCAGCCGCAGGGTGAAATAGGCGAGCGTGGGGATGGAGCAATTCATTCAGGGCTCCGAAACGTAATTGGGATAGTGCCTGGTCCTGTTACCACGGAAGCGCCGAGATAAGCTGTAATAGATACGGCAAAGAATTTTAGCCACAGATAAAAATCAGATGCACACAGATGGAAATGCGATTCCCTTTGATTCCTATCTGTGTGCATCTGANNATCTGATTTTTATCTGTGGCAATATTGTCTTTACTGCCCATCCTGTTTTTGCATGGCACTGAAATATTCCTTTTCCGCTTGTTGGGCTTCGCGGGGAATGTGATCCTGATCGATATCGTCGGGCGCATCCTTTTCTGCTGAGGCGGCTACGGCTTTCAAACCGGCTGATGAATGGCCCGGATCGATGCCGGCTTTT
>PMAK01000091.1 GCA_003153655.1 Phycisphaerales bacterium | reverse complement strand
CGGGGAGACGGGGATTGTCGCGGATATTGAAGTGAGCGGGGCGATGGCGATTGCGCAGCCGCCCTGGATATTGATGGGGACGAACGGGACGCTGATGATTGATGCGAAGAATCAGTGCCGGGTGAGATATTTTGATCCGAAAGGATTGAAGAAATTGAAGGCGAGCGAGGCTACGCCGACGGGTCGCGGGGGATCGCATTTTTCGGGTGGGGATGAGATTCGATGGGTGGAGGAGCAGTTTGCAGCTGCTCCGGTGAAGGCGACGAATTTCTGGGTGGAGCTTTATAAGTCGATTCGGAAGGGGTCGGTTTTTCCGATTACGCTGGCGCAGGCGCGCGAGAATATGCGGGTGATTTCATTGGCGAAGAAGGGGACGGGGTTTTGAAGAAAGTGCCGATTGCTCCCGACTTAAGTCGGGACCAAATGCCGAATGAATTTCTATTTGGCGCGCGACAAGTCACTCCTTTTACTTTTTGCCTCGGGCTGCTTTGATGATGCCGTCGATGGAGAGGAAGCCGGGGCCGAAGATGAGGATGATCAGGGCCGTTGCGAAGAAGGGGAAGGCGGTGTCTTTGAGGATGATGTCCTGGTTATCCCAGAGATGGCGCAATTTTTCCTTGGATCCTGGATAAGCCAGATCTGTTTGAATCATGGCGACTAGGAAGTTGATGACGAGTGGGATTGAGACCAATCTTGCCGCAAGGCCGAGCAGCAGCAGGCTTCCTCCAATTAATTCGGTGGTTGCAGAGATGGCAACACTAACGTGAGGAAATGGAACCTTCCATTCTTGGAAGTTTTTCACAGACTCATCAAAGTTGTGAAGATGTCCGAAGCCCGCTAGAGCGCATTGGTATCCAATATAGAGTCGGATTGCCAACAGAAACGGGGACTGCCATTTGCTGGCGAAGCTTGCGAAGTGATCGTAGACGCCAACGATGCCGCCGGATTTTTTTGTAGTCTTGGGAGCGGTGGACGTGGTTATCATGGAGGCCCTTTCGTGATGAGTTTTGTGTTCAATCGGGCGTTTCAGATTCTACCTTCATCAATTCTCTCAGGAAAACAGTAGCGAAGGAACCGGCGGGGAGGGAGAAAGCGGCGGTGATGTATGCGCCGTGCTCATCTACGCCGGCGGAGAGGTCTATGTCTTTGACCTTAACGCGCAGGGATCGGCGAGCGCCTTTGACTTTTAATCGGCCCGCGACGCGAAAATCGGATGGGCGCAAGTTGTGTGCGGCGAAGATTTCCTGCTCGATTTGGAGGGCTTCGGCTTCGGGCGCGGTCATGCGATAGCCGATCAGGGGGCCGGTGGGGCTGATGTCGAAGGCGTCGCAGCGGGGTTGCTCGGCGGCGATGTCGAGGACTCGGAAGACGCCGCCGCTGTCGTGCTTTTCGGCGAGATCGCCGGGAATTAGTTTGTCGAGGGTTTGGATTCTGCGGGCGACGACGGCATTAAACAGATCGGATTGGAGGGAAGAGATCCAGAGGCGGCGGATGCGTTCGTCGACGGCGCGGACGGCGGCGGTGGGGTTTTTGGTTTTGATAAAACGCGCGAGGATTCGGCGTTCCATGCCGCTGCTTCGGGGCCATTGTTTCATGGAAGTGGGGAGATCGTTGCGATCGAAGGATTGGCGGGCTTTCAGCTGGTGGTGATCGTCTATTGTCGGATCGGGGGAACCGAGGAGGAGTTTGAGTACGCCTGCACTGTCGTCGCCGAGCAGGGCAGCCCCGAGGAGATGATTATTGTGGCGGCGGCCGAAGCGTTGCTCGCCGAAATAGTTGGGCATGCCGTGCTGTTGGATGTGGCGGACTAACGGCGTGAGTTTTACGACGTCGGTTGGAGTGACATCGCGGATTTTTACGGCGAAGCGGTTGCCCTGAAGATGGCCGAGGCGGAGTTTGTTGCCATGACGAACGGCCCATTTGACGGTCATTCTTGGGAGATGAAGATTCATGACGGCGGATTCGGTTGTGCCGACGATGGAGAAGATCTGGCTGGAGATGGCGTTTGCGTCTTTGAGGCCGGCATAGCCGATGTCGCGCTGGTGGACGTTGAGGGCGCGGGCGATTTTGTCGATTGCGTCGAAGGTTGTGGTGCCGATCTTTTCGATTTCGCAATAGACGTGTTCGCCCTGGCCGGTGGGTTCATAGAGGGGGATTTCCTGGACGAAGAAGTCTTCGGGGCGCTGTTTGAGGGAGCCGCCGATACCGGGGAATTGCGGGGTGGAGTCTGGGAGGTTCATGTGGGTTGGGATTGTATGGGAACCCGCGGTGCTGCGCATCGCCGCTAAATCGGTAAATCGGGGGAAGTTGCGGGAAGGCACTCCTGTGAGTATTTCTATGGGGCGGCTTTAATTTCGAGATTGATTTAGGTAAGGAGAGAATGCGATGGGTAGATCCTGGTCTTGTTTGGGTTTTGCGGCTTTGGCGGGGATGACACTTTTTGGGTGTGCTTCGAATGCGCCCAAGCCACTTTATGAATTNNCGCCCAAGCCACTTTATGATCGGCTGGGTGGCGAGCAGACGATTCAGGTGGTGGTGGAGGATTTTGTCGGGCGGGCGGCGGGGGATCCGCGGGTGAATTTCACGCGGAAGGGAACGGGGCAGGAATGGAATCCCACGCCGGAGAATGTGGACAAGTTGAAGACGCATCTGGTGGAGTTTTTGGAGGCGGCGACGGGCGGGCCGCAGGGTTATAGCGGGCGGGATATGAAGAGCGTTCATGCGGGGATGGAGATCACGAATACGCAGTTTGATGCGATCGAGGCGGACATGGAGGCTTCGCTGGCGAAGTTCGATGTGCCGGCTCAGGAGCGGTCGGAGGTGCTGGCTGTGATTGAGAGGACTCGGAAGGATATTGTGGAGTTGAAGTAGGGCGCTTCGAAAGCCGCCGCGAGGCCCCGGCGGCTAAACTGGGTGTTTCGCGTTTTATCGTTCTTTAGTTAGCGGGTCGGGTGTTCTGGGTTTTCCAGGACTACGCCGGATTTTAGCTGTGCGCCGCCCTTGCCGCGCATTGCTAGAAGCAGCATTACCACGCCAAACGCCAGCAGGACGATTCCCCACCAGAGATTGATGTTAAAGCCGAGCGTTTGCTGAGGATGGAAGATGCCGACGGCGACCAGGATCGCGCCGAGGATGGCGAACATCAGGCCGAGGGGAAATCTTAGATCGAGAGCCATGATTCGACTCCTTACCAGAAGATGATGCTGAGTACGAGTGTTAGACTGAGGATGATGACGCCGAGGACGGCCGGTCGGGCGAGGAAGTGGGTTTCGTGTTCCTTGATTTTGGGGGTCAGGGAATAGACGAGGCCGCGGAGTTCGTCATCGGTTTTGGTTCGGGTTGTTGCGAGGGAAACGAAGAGTGTGACGATGAAGGAAACGCCGAAGGCCCAGGCGGCGGTGACGAAGCTCTGGGCCATGCCGGAATCGTAAACGTGAAGCGGTGCGTGGCCCATGAGGAGCCAGCCGCCTTTGACGCCGGGATGTTCGCCGAAGGGGAGGGTGACTCCGTGATGAACGGCGGCGGCGAGGGTGCCGCATAAGAGGCCGGTGAATGCGCCGTGGCCGGTGGAGCGGCGCCAGAACATTCCGAGGGCGAATGTCGCGAAGAGGGGGGCGTTGACGAATCCGAAGACCAGTTGGAGCAGGTCCATGATGTTGTTGAATTGATTGGCGACGTAGGCTGCGCCGATGCTGGCGAGGATGCCGAAGATCGTGGCGGCGCGGCCGACGTTGAGATAGTGGTGCTCGGATTGGCCGGGTCGGATGTAGGCTTCGTAGATGTCGTAGGTCCAAACGGAATTGAAGGCGGTAACGTTGCCGGCCATGCCGGACATGAAGGATGCCATCAGGGCGGTGAGGCCGATGCCGAGCATGCCTGTGGGGAAGTAATGGCCGAGCAGGGTAGGCAGCGTCATGTTGTAGTCGTACGCGCCATTCTTCATCGGCAAGTGATAGGCCGATGGATCGGCAGCGCCCGCATGAGCGGCATGAAAGCTCAGCCCCGCGGCGATCATGCCCGGAAGAATAATGATGAACGGAAACAGCATTTTGGGAAATGCGGCAATCAGTGGCGTGCGCCGGGCAGCGCCCATTGAATTGGCGGCCATGGCGCGCTGAACGACGAGGAAGTCGGTGCACCAGTAGCCGAAGGAGAGCACGAAACCGAGACCGGCCACGAGGGTGAACCAGTCCACACCGAGCGGATTGGTATGGGCGCTGCTCAGCCCCTGCCATGAGTGCATGTAAGCCTGGGGAAGAGAAGCTTTGAGGCCGTTCCATCCGCCGACGTTTTTGAGGCCGACCCAGACGAGGGGCAGGAATCCAGCGACGATCAGGAAAAACTGCAGGACTTCGTTGTAGATAGCGCTGGTAAGACCGCCGAGAAAGATGTAGCAGAGCACGATAAGGGCGGAGAGGATGATCGAGAAGTGGAATATCCACTGAAGGGGCCAGCCGAGGTGGATAAAAAGGCTGTCGAAGACGTGGAGCGTCTGAATGAGCCGGGCCATGGCATACATGGAGATGCCGGAGGAGAGGACGGTCATGAAGGCGAAGGTGCAGGCGTTCCAGGCGCGGGTTTTTTCGTCGAAGCGGAGGCGAAGAAATTCAGGGACGGAGCGGGCTTTGGAGCCGTAGTAGAAGGGCATCATGA
>PMAK01000150.1 GCA_003153655.1 Phycisphaerales bacterium | reverse complement strand
AGGCGCATGGGGCAACCCTTGGTCCGCTGCACGCCGGCAGCATCGCCGACATCTCGGCTTTCAGTTTCTACCCAACGAAGAACCTGGGGGCGATCGGCGACGGCGGCGCGGTGACGACAAACGATGATGCCCTGGCAGAAAAGGTGCGGGCGCTGCGCCAGTATGGCTGGAAAACCCGCTACGTCAGCGAGGCTCATGGCGGCATCAATAGCCGGCTCGACGAGTTGCAGGCGGCTTTGCTTCGGGCGAAGTTGCCTAAGCTCGACGAGTGGAACGAGCGTCGCAAGAAGCTGGCGGCGGTATATCTGGATCAATTGCGCGATATTAAAGACGTTTCATTGCCGCATGTTCCGCAGTGGGCCGAGCCGGCGTGGCATCTGTTTGTGATTTGTCATCCGCATCGTGACAAGCTGCAAGCCGCGCTGAAGGAGGCGGGAATCGGGTCGATCGTTCATTATCCGGTGCCTCCGCATATGCAGAAGGCATATGCGGACCTTCGGCTAAAGCAAGGGGCTTTTCCGATCTGTGAAAAATTGGCGCGCGAAGTGCTCAGTATTCCGATTGGGCCACATCTTACGGCTGAGTCGCAACAGGCCGTCATCTCGGCGATCAAGAAATTTACGATATGACTGGCCAAGCGAATTCACCGCCACTCGTTACCGCGATCGTGCTGTGCTACAACCATGCCCGCTTCGTCGTCGAGGCTCTCGACGGCGTAAAAGCACAGGCCTACGCGAATATCCAACTGCTGATCATCGACGACCGCTCGACAGATGATTCCGTCGCGGTCATCGAACGCTGGATCGCGGAAAACACTATCGATTGCACGTTTGTCCGGCACGAGAAGAACATGGGATTGTGCCGATCGCTGAATGAAGCGGTGTCGCTTTCACGCGGCGATTACATTTCGCTGGTCGCAGCCGATGATGTTTGGCTTCCGCATAAGATTGCGATGCAGGTGGAGATGCTGGAGAAGCTGCCGCGGAAAATGGGGGTTGCTTATACCGATGCGTTTCAGATCGATGAAGCCGGAACAGTTTTGCCGAAGCGATTCATTGAGGATCATCGCCGGTCGCTAACCAGCCCACCGACGGGCAACGTGCAGGAACAACTGTGGCGGGGAAATTTTATCCCAGCGATGGCCACACTGGTTCGAGCGGAGTGTTACAAAACCGTCGGCGGGTACGATGAAAAGCTCGCGTACGAGGATTGGGACTTTTGGCTGCGGGTTTCGCGGAAATATGAGTTCGCCTTTTCGCCGGAGATTTCCGCGAAATACCGGGTCCTCGCCACGTCGATGATCCGAACCCGGCAAGACGACATACGTAAAAGCGTCCGGCGGATTTATCTGAAGAATCTGGAAGCCGGCGACTTGCCGCCCGCCATTCAGCGAACGGCGATTGATGTACTGATGGATGAAGCGGCCCGATCGCATCGTTCCGGCGATATTGATTATCGCGGCCTATTGGCGCGGGCGAAGGATGTGCGCGGAATCGAGCGGATAGCGCGGATGGCTGCGCGAATCTCATTTGCCGTGCCGATTGGTTTGTTTCCGGCGTGCGACGCACTTTGGCGATGGACCTTTGGACGTCGCTATTATCGATCTCAGCGTAAGAAGGCGAAGATATAACCTGCATCCAACACCAACCGCGTGAGTGATTACGATCTTTCCATCCTCATCGTTAACTGGAATGGCAGGGAGATTCTTCGGAATCTGCTGGCATCAATCGAATCAACGCATGGCACTATGCTGGTTCAAACGATCGTGGTCGATAACGCCTCGGCGGATGGCTCGGCGGATTTGGTTACAGCCGAGTTTTCCTGGGTCATCTTGCATCGCAATATGCAAAACGTTGGGTTCGCCCGAGGGAACAATCAGGCCGGTTATTCCGCCACGGGTTCACTGATTCTGTTGTTGAACAACGACACGGTCGTTCGGGCGGGAGCATTGCAAAAGCTCGTTCAGTTCATGAACGCGCATCCGGATGCCGTCGCGGCCGGCCCGAAGTTGATTGGCGCAGATGGGAAGGCGCAGCGTTCGGGCCGGAACTTACCGACCTTTGCCGCGCTGCTCAATTCCATCCAATTTCTGAAATGGACTGGTCTGTTTCGCGCGGCTTATCGCCGATATCGCAGCGAAGGAATCGACGCAGAAAGGGAAGGAACCATCGGCCAACTTGCCGCAGCAGCAATGGTGATTCGCCGCGATTGCTTCGAGCGGATTGGCGGATTTGACGAGGGATTCGGGTTTGGGGTCGAGGATGTCGATCTCTGCCGCCGGCTGGAACCGTTGGGGAAGATTTATTATTTGCCGAGCGCCGAGATCGAGCATCTTGGCCGGGTCAGTTCGCACGCCAATCGCGGGTTTGTGTATCGGAATTACGAGTGCGGCTGGGCGCGATATCTGGCAAAGCATCACGGCCACGGAGCTGCGCTGATGTACAAGATTCTCGTGACGCTCGATATGCCGATCCGAATAACGGTGCTGGTGATTCAATTTGCGATGCAAAGTCTGACCGGTCGTCGTGAGAAGGCGGCGCGTACTCGGGAACGCCTGAAAGCTGCGGGAGATTTTGCGGTGAGCGGGCTGCCGTCATTTTGGAGGAGTTGAGCAAGTTTTGACCAGCAAACGGGCCGCGAATATACTCCACGGACGTAATATTCGGAGGAGTGGCAGAGTGGTCGAATGCGCCGGTCTTGAAAACCGGTAGGCCCGAAAGGGTCTCGTGAGTTCGAATCTCACCTCCTCCGTTTTTTTTGGCTCCGTTTTTTTGCCGGGTTTTGGGTGGCGTCTGGACACTTTCGGACACTTCTGAACACTTTTTGAGTTTTTGTTAGTGCATACTATCTATTTTGGGGACCCCAATGCGATTGGATTCGAGAGCACAAAAGGTCTCAGAAGGTCTCACCTCCCCCCGGGGGGGGCCCTTCGACGCGTTCAGGGTGAACAGGCGAGCAGTTGAGAAGGCGAGGCGTAACTTCTATGCAGTTCGAGCTGCGTTCTCGTTCCACTTCCGTCCCCGTTTCACTCCGCAGCAGTTCCTAAAGATGCCTGGAAATGTCCGCGAATGTCGTGGAATGCCTGTCCGGTTTTTCGATTTGTTCCGAGGCATTCTTTGGGACTTCGTGTGGTGCGAGTGGATTGGGACAAGAGATTTAATGTGTGCTCGGGGTCATGGTGGTTCCTGGTTGATGGCGGTTGAGCGGTGCGAAAAAACATCTCCCCTCTATTCAAGAGTTCAGCGGGTGAAAGGATTGGACGTGTTTCGGGGAAATCCGCGCGGAATTATTTTTTGGGAGGAGCAGATTAGCAGGTTTTGGGAATTGCGCGTGAGTCCGGAAGTGAACCTGACCTGCTCTGTCTCAACCCTC
>PMAK01000269.1:244-20615 GCA_003153655.1 Phycisphaerales bacterium | reverse complement strand
TCCTCCCAGGCTCCTTCGTCAGATTTGTGAAAAACGGCGGCTCCTGAATGTAAGTGCTCTTATCTTCAAACGCGAACAATTCGCCGCCTTTCACCGGAATCTTATTCCAATCATCATTCCCGGTTTCAACATTCGCGTATTGCGTACGGAACATGTCCGGCCCAAGGCACTCCGCAACAGTCTTATTAACCTCCGCCTGTGAAGGCCAAATCTCACGCAATAAAACCGGCTCGCCCCCAGTCCCGCGCCCAATCGGCTCATCCATGATGTTCACATCCACCGACCCCGCCAGCGCATACGCCACCACCAGCGGCGGACTCGCCAGATAATTCGCCTTTACATGCGGATTGATTCGCCCCTCAAAATTACGATTGGAGNNCCGCTGTTGCCGATGCACGTTGTGCAGCCATAACCGACCGTGTTGAATCCGAGCCGATCCAGATACTGCGTCAACCCGGCTTTATTCAAATATTCCGTAACCACCCGGCTTCCCGGCGCAAGCGAAGTCTTCACAAACGGCGGAACGCGCAAACCTCTTTCCACTGCCTTCTTCGCAAGCAGTCCCGCCGCCACCATCACCGATGGATTGCTCGTATTCGTGCAACTCGTAATCGCGGCGATGGTGATATCGCCATGCGTGAGTTGCATCCACTGATCTTCCACCACCACTGTCGCCGTGTCACTCTTAATATCGTCATAAAGATGCTCGATCGTCGCCGCTTCGCGCGAATCACCGTTCTTGCCTGCGTTTGCAACCGGATGCACCGGCGCCTCCGCCGACCAGCGATCCAGTCGCGGCGTCGCGCTCTCGCCGACGTCCTTCTTGAAAATATCCACCATCGCCGACCGGAACGACTGCTTCACCCCACGCAAATCCACCCGATCCTGCGGCCGGCGCGGGCCGGCAACACTCGGCATCACCGTCGACAAATTCAATGCCAGTGTCTCAGTGAAAACCGGCTCAGCCTTCGCCTGCCGCCAAAGACCCTGCTCCTTGCAGTACCGCTCGACGAGATCGATCAATTTCGGATCCCGCCCGGTCAGGCGCAGATACGTCAACGTTTGATCGTCCACGGGAAAGAATCCCATGGTTGCCCCATACTCCGGCGCCATGTTGGCAATCGTCGCCCGGTCCGCCACCGACATCGTCGCCAGGCCATCCCCATAAAACTCAACGAATTTATCCACGACATCGTGCGACCGGAGAATCTGCGTGATGACAAGGACAAGATCGGTCGCCGTCGAGCCTTCAGGAAGCTGGCCATATAACCGAAAACCCATGACCTTCGGCGTCACCATATAAATCGGCTGGCCAAGCATGCACGCCTCAGCCTCGATCCCACCGACGCCCCACCCCAAAACGCCCAGCCCATTGATCATCGTCGTATGACTGTCCGTCCCAACCAGGCTGTCCGGAAACGCCACCCCATCCCGCACCTGCACCACCTTGGCCAGATATTCCAGATTCACCTGATGCACGATGCCCATCGCCGGCGGAACGACGCGGAAATTCTGGAATGCTTTCTGTCCCCATTTAAGGAATTCATATCTCTCGCGATTTCGCTCAAACTCTTTTTGAGAGTTGTTGAACAGCGCGAAGCGATTGCCGAAATCGTCCACCTGAACGCTGTGATCAATCACCAAGTCCACCGGAACGAGCGGATTGATCCTCTGTGGATTGCCCCCGGCTCGCTTCATCGCGGCGCGCATCGAGGCCAGATCCACCACGCATGGCACGCCGGTAAAGTCCTGAAGAATGACACGGGCCGGCTTAAACGGAAGCTCAACCGGCTCAACCGCCGACGCCTTCCATGCTCCCAATCCTCGAACGTCCTGCTCGCTGACCTCAAAATTGTCAGTATTGCGCAGGCAGCTCTCCAACAGCACCTTGATCGAAAACGGCAGCCGATCGATATCGGCAAGCTTTAGCTCGGCAAGACGATTGAGCCGAAAGATATTGAGATCTCCCGCGCGCGAGGAGAGCTTGGATTCAGCACCGAAGGGATTCTTTATATTTGTGTTTGCAGGCATGGGCGACAACTCGGGGTTAAAACCCGATGATATGCGCCGCCCCGGGTGGCCTCAAGACTTCGGAGATGGATTATGCTCCATAAAATGCCGGAGCCTTTGTCCCCCATTCGGCATTTGGTCCCGGCGCGCCGGGGGCACTCAGCAATTTCTTCCTATTTCGTCGAACAGCTCTGGGCAACAAACATTTGAGTCAGTGGCTGGATCGATAACGTATCGCCGCCGGAAACGACGTAAAAATCCCATGCGGTATTGTTCCAATGCCCGACATTGAACCCCTGGATTTGCATGTAATTGAGATCCCGCATCGCGACTTTGGGCAGCGATGGCGATTCGAAGAGATTGATCATCTGGTCGTTATTGCTGTAAACCAGCGCTGCCACATCGCGACCGTCGAGCACATCAATGCGTGCGCCGACCAGAAGATCTCCCGTCGGCGTTTGTTCCGGAACCCACGGCGCAAATTCCAGCTTCGCTTCCAGCCACGCCGAAACCTTCTTCGGATCGGACGAGCGGAAATCCACCAGATGATTGGCCAGCAGCGATCGCTTGTGATTCCAAACCGCTTCAGTCGCCACCCGCTTTTCGTCGGACGGCCTCATAAAATAAATGGCCAAGCCGATGCTGACAATAAGAATGGCCGCAATCGCCGCAATCCAGCCCCATCGCCAAATTGGATGGGGTTCGTCGGTTTGTTCCGCGACCGGTTTGCTCGCAGCCTCATCAACCAACTGGAGTATCTTGGCATGCAGTGCAGCCGGCGCGCGATGATGAAGTGATTCCTGATCCATCGCAGATTTCATCGCCGAAATGCTATTCAGAGCGCTTGCGCATTTCGGACAGGTACGCAGATGCTCCTCCACCTCAGCGCGCTCGCGCAATTCGAGCTCGCCGTCGGCATAGGCTGAGATGAGTTGCATTGCCTGCGTACAATTCATGGGGCTCACCTCGCCCCTTTCTCGGCACACAACCGGTCAGCAAGCCTGCGGCGCCCTCGTGCCAACCGCGACATCACGGTACCGATCGGCACCGAGACGATTTTTGCGATCTCGCGATAAGTCAGCCCCTGAAGGTCTTTGAGGACAATCACTTCACGAAACTCCGCCGGAAGCTCTTCGACCGCAATGCGAAGCTGCTCCGTCTGAATGCTGCTGGACAACACTGAAAACGGATCGGCATTGTTCGTTTCTACGCTGTTAATGTCGGCGTCATTGTCGATTGACGTCTCATGGTTTCGCTGACGCTTGAGCCAGGTGTAACAGGTGTTTCGCACAATCGTGAGAAGCCACGCTCGGGCATCGTCGCCCCTGAAATTGGCGAAGCCCCGCAACGCACGCAAAACCGCCTCCTGAACAATATCCTCGGCATCATGCTGGTCGCGGGTAAGCCAACGAGCCAGGTTATACGCCTCGTCCAGATGACTGAGCGCCTTCTGTCGAAATCGTTTCACGAGCTCAGGATCCACAAAGTCGCTCTACCCTCTGTTGTATTAACCAATGGATACCCCCCTATATTCCACCAATAACTCGTCGGCTACCAGTTACCTCTACCGAAGATAGATAAAAACGCCTTTCACTGGCCTGAGAGACGGTTATTTCCTATAATCCGGACGTCGCGGCCAATGCGGCGATCGCGCCCGGATTTATTCCGGGTGAGGAAAGTCCGAACTGCGGGAAAGCGCCCTCAGGCGCTTTCCGGGCCCGGTGCTTGATAACGTCAAGGCGGAGCAATCCGACGGAAAGTGCAACAGAAAGAAAACCGCCGGGAGAAATCCCGGTAAGGGTGAAATGGTGCGGTAAGAGCGCACCGCGCTCGGGGTGACTCGGGCGGCATGGCAAACCCCACCGGCAGCAAGGCCAAATATGCGGAGAGTTCAGGCCCACAACGCGCCGGCCTAAATCGGCACATCCGCGGGTAGGCTGCTTGAGCCGGCTGGCAACAGCCGGCCCAGAGAAATGATCGCCTCTCTTCGCTTGTCGAAGGGAAACAGAATTCGGCTTACGTCCGACCGCGGCAGATAGTCAGTGCCGAATGCCGATTGCCAAATGCCGAATGAAATACTGGGAACGCCTCTTCATTCATTCGGCATTTGGCAATCGGCATTCGGCATTTCCTTCTAGACTAGCGCGAACGAAGCAGTAACGTCTGGCCGTCTTTTGATGTTTCTATGTCGAACCATCCGAGGTTCAGGATGTTGGCCCATTCGGCTTCGAGGGCGCGGCGGCAGAGGTCTGGGGATGTGCCGGCCGGGAGGCGTTCGCGGAATGCGATGGCGGGGGAGCGGACGGCGAGTTGAAGCTGTGAGCCTTCCCATTTCCAGGCGACATCAATCGTCGCGGCGGAGGGGATCAAGTTTGGCAGCAAGGCGCGCAACATGGCGCGGGCACAGGCGACCGTCAACGGGGTGACGGATGCATCCTGCAAATGTGCGGGGAGAGATTTGGCCAGCCATTTGGCTGAACCGGTTGAAGCCTTGGCGGTGAAACGGGCCGAGGTGGCGTTTCTCCGGGCTGGGGCGGAGCGTTCGCCGGCATCGAATTTGAATGTTTGATCGGCTCTCTCGAGGAGATCCACGCCGCCGTCTCCGACCGAAATGCGCTGCGTATCCGATGGCGTCTGTTCGAGACGATGGCAGAGGGCCGCGGCGTCTTCGCCGAAGTTGAGCTTGAGGAATGGGCGGACGACGGTCAGCGGCCGCTTGGTATTTTCTTCGGCGACGAGGATGGCCTGGGTTGTCGCGGCGCGTATTTTCGGGTCGAAGAGTTGGGCCAGCGATCCTTTGAGGCCGAGCAATTCCAGGCTTGCCTCGTCGGGCAAGTCGATGGTCATGTCATTGGAATAAGTAAATCCGAGCTTGGCCAATTGGTTGGCGACGTGAACCAGGTGGACGGCCTTGCGCAGTGCGGGCGGATCGGACGGCTCGAAAGCTTTGTGGGGATCGTGATGCCAGCGGATGGCGAGGGTGATATCGGCCGGTAGACGCCAGCGGTTTCCGAGCATGGCTCCGATGGCGGCATGATCGGCGCCGAAGGCGGTTGTTTCACGTTCGAGCAGCGTTTGCGTTTCGGAATTTCCGGTGGCGCTGAGGGTGGCGATGGGATCATCTTCGCGGGAGTAGATGGCGAGGCGGCCGACGTCGTGCAGAAGGCCGAGCGTCGAGACGAATCCGCGATCGACATCGGTTACGCGGGCGGCGAGAGCGCTGGCGATGTAGGAGACGGCCATCGAATGTATCCAGAGATCTTCGGCGGCAACGGCGGCTTCGGGGGTTCGTGGCGGAAGAATCGCTTCGAGGCGCAGGCGGACCACCATGCTGCGGACGGATTTAAAGCCGAGCAGGCTGACGGCCTGGGAGATGCTGGTTACTTTTTGCGAGAGGCCGAAGGCGGCGCTGTTGACAGCGCGAAGGAGCGAGGCGGCGAGGCTGGGATCGTTTGCGGCGATGTCTGCCACCGTGGCGGCGCTGGAGGAGGTGTTCTGAATCTCCTTCAACAATTCCATGACCACCGCGGGAAGCGGAGGAAGCAGGCTCAGGTCTTTGCGCACCTCGGGGTCGAGGGCGTCGAAGGAGGTGACATCGACGTCGTTTACGTTGCACTGTGTTTTGGGGCGTTGGATTCGGAATCCGCCGGGGGCGATGATGACGTCTTCCTCGGCGTCAGGCGTGGGGCTTTGAGTTGTCGGAGCATCGGACGTCTGCTGCATTTCGTCGGTTGGTTCGATCTCAAGGCCGGCGCCGACCAGAAATCGGTGCAACAGGGCTCGGAGCCATTCAAAGAAGCTGACGGGCTGAGCCGTATCTTGCTGTGAAGTTGTGTGGTCCGAAGTCGTCATCGCTTTAGCCTCTCGAAAGAACGAAGGTCCGGGCCTGGGCCGGTAACGGGCCTCTCCCAATCGTTTCGGGATATTGCGTGTGTGGGTTTATTTACAAATCGGGGAAAGTAATAGAGTAATCGCGCTTTTTGAGTGGGTTATGGGACCAAGCTGTTGAATCAGCGGCAGGAACCTTTTTCTTGGCTCACCCAATGCTTATTGTCTGACGACAAAAGGTTTAGGAAGATATGAATATACGTAGTCTCGGCGGTGGGTCCGTCATAGAATAGCCATCCAAGGATTTGGAATAATTGGATGTCGGGCTCGGCCGCGCGGTTAATCTTAATAAATTGGTTAAAGGAATTTTGGTATGTCGATCGCGGTTTCGGAAAACTCCCCACAATCGCCGGCGTCTTGTGCGCCGCCGGTGACGGGTTTTTCCGGACGGCAGCGTCGCATGGAGGCGCAGACCAATCGGGTTCGGCGCGACGGGAAATTTTTCCGGCTTGGGGATGAGAAGTTTTACGTCAAGGGTGTTACTTACGGACCCTTTAAACCGGGCGCGGATGGGTTGCCGCTTCCGGATCGGGCGCAGGCGCAGCGTGATTTTCAGCAGATGCTGGAACTTGGGGCGAACTGCCTGCGGATTTATCACACGCCGCCGGTTTGGTTTCTTGATCTGGCGCAGGAGATGGGGCTGAAGATTTTCCTGGATGTGGCTTGGCCGAAGAATCTGACATTTGTCGGGGATGAGGATTTGACGCGGCAGGCGCGGGATGCGGTGCGAAATGCCGCGCGGGCGTGCGGGAATCATCCGGCCGTGCTGGCGATCAGCGTGGTTAATGAGATTCCATCGGACATTGTGCGGTATGTGGGTCGGCGGAAGATTGTGGAATTTGTGGATGATCTGGTGATGACCGCGAAGTCGGAGGCGCCGGATTGCCTGGTTACATTTGCCAATTATCCGACGACGGAATACGTCAACGCGCGGTGCGTGGATTTTGTCTGCTTCAATGTTTATCTGCATGATGAGAGCGTTTTCCGCGGTTATCTGGCGCGGCTTCAGAACATCGCGGGGGATAAGCCACTGATGCTCGGGGAATATGGCGTTGACACGATGCGGGAGAATACGCCTGAGGGTCAGGCGAAGATTCTTGTGAATCATGTGCATGCGGTTTTTGAAGAGGGGCTGGTTGGAACGTTTATTTTCAGCTTTACCGATGACTGGTTCCGGCATGGATATCAGATCGATAACTGGGCGTTTGGGGTGACGACGCGGGATCGGCAGCCGAAGCCTTCGTTTGCGGCGGTGCGAGATATTTTCCGAAGGGTGCCGCAGACGGCGGATGTGGTGCTACCGATGTGCAGCATCGTGATCTGCTCTTACAACGGGGCGAGCACGCTGGAATCGTGCCTGCGGTCGATGCAGAAGCTGCGGTATCCGAACTTTGAAGTCATTTTTGTGGATGACGGCTCGAAGGACAATACGCAGGAAATATTGCAGAATTTTCCGTGGGTTCGGAACATCCGGCAGGTCAACATGGGCCTGAGCCATGCGCGGAACGTGGGGATGAACGCGGCGCGCGGGGAAGTGGTGGTTTACACAGACAGCGACTGCGAAGCGGATGAGGATTGGCTTTATTATCTGGCTCTTTCACTGGTGCGGAGCAATCACGCGGGGATGGGCGGGCCTAACCTGATTCCGGATGAAGGATCTTGGGTGGCGGATTGCGTGGGACTTTCGCCCGGCGGCCCGACGCATGTCATGACGGATGATCGGACGGCGGAGCATGTGCCGGGTTGCAACATGGCGTTCTACACCGCGATCCTGAAGAAGGTGAACGGATTTGATACGCAATTCCGCACGGCGGGCGATGATGTGGATGTGATTTGGCGAATTCAGAATGTCGGCGGCAGCATGGGATTTTCGCCGGCGTCGCTGGTCTGGCATTATCGGCGGAATACGGTGAAGTCTTATCTGAGACAGCAGCGCGGGTATGGGGAAGCTGAGGCGCTGCTGAAATATAAGCATCCCGACCATTTCAATTCGCTTGGGGCGAGTCATTGGCGCGGGAAGATTTATGGCGGGGACCAGATCGGCGTGAGGATTANNGGGGATGTTGTTTATCACGGCGTGTTTGGGACCGGGCTTTTTCAGACGATCTATCGGCGTCCCGCTTCTATCGTGGCGATGATGCTGATGAGCATCGAATGGCATTTGCTGGCGGGGTTCACGCTGCTATTGTCGCTGGCGTTTGCGCCGCTGTTTTTTGTGGCGCTGCTGATGTTTTTGACGCCGGTGGCACTTGCGATTGTGGCGGCGTGCCAGGCGCCGATGCCGCGGCATCAGCATTGGTTGACGCGGCCATTGATTGCGTATTTGCATTTCCGTCAGCCGATCGCGCGTGGTTGGGCGAGATATAGTTGCCGGCTTCGGGCGAAGGTGCTGAAGGGTGAGGCGAAGGGTTATAAGCGCAGCCGGGAGTTGCCGTTTGATCCGGCGGAGCCTGGGACATTGCGATATTGGAGTCATGTTCATGATCGGATGCCGCTGCTGAACCAGATCAGCGATGAAGTGCGGGCGGCGGGGTGGCGGGCGCGGCTGGATAGCGGGTGGCATGCGTGGGACATGGAAATATATGGCAGCCGCTATGCGAAGGTGCGGCTGACGACGGCGACCGAGCATCACAACGAAACGGGGATGCTGACGCGGGTGCGCGTTGAGCTTCGGCAGAGCCGATTCGGGCAGGTTTTGATGGTTGGGACGCTCTTGCTGGCTTGTTTGCTGGTGCTGCATGTATGGCCGTTCAGTCGGCCTGCGGTGCTGATTCCGGTGGCGTGGTGGGCGATGTATCTGGTGAATCGACGGCGGGTTTCGGCGCCGGTGCTGGGGTTGATCGACGCGGCCGCGGAAAAGGCGGGATATTATCCTGTGCCGGCTTATCCTGTTGTCGACAAGAAACCTGTTGCCGCCGCGGTTGTGCCGGAGCCCGTAGGAGTGCCCGCGCCGGTGGTTGAGCCGTTAGCGCAGCCAGATCTGGACGAGGATGGGGAGTTGTCTATTGCGTGAAACCCGGAACCATCCGGTTTCGGATTTCCCTTCTTATGCGATTTTATCTCCGCGCTATCGCCTATTTCCGGGAAGATTTGCCGCTGATTCTGGCGTCGTTGGTTTTGATCGCGATGTCGACGTTCGCGGGATTGCTACAGCCTTTCTTCTGGTCGATCCTGGTCGATTGCGTCCTGGGCAGTTTTTCCGGCCATTTCCTGGTCTATAGCGTCTTCTATCGGTTGATTCATCTTGTTGGCGTTGCTGCTGCTGATCGGCCACGCCAGATCATTGTTCTGGCGGTACTGGCGGTGGGACTGCGCGTTGTGCAGGAATTTCTGGGCATGGCGCTGCGTCTGCTTAGCGCCTATGTCGGATACAACGGTTTGATCCGCGTCCGGTGCGATCTATTTCGCAAACTTCAGCAGTTGAGTCTTGGTTATCACAAATCGCAGCCGCAGGGCGACGCGATCTATCGCCTCTCCTATGACACGGGCGGATTCCAGACGATCCTGACGGTGTTGATCAACAGCGTGCTTGTCAGCGCGGTGACGCTGATCATCATGACCGGGATCATGTGGAAGACGAACAGGCTGCTCACGGTCATTACGCTCTCGGTGGCGCCGCTCTTGCTTTGGGTCACGAAGCTCTTCGCCGATCCGCTTAAACAACGCTGGCTTGAGGCGAAGGAAGTGGATATGCGGTTGACGACCGTCATTCAGCGTTCGGTCGCGTCGATCGGTTTGGTGCAGGCATTCGGGCGCGAGGCGGACGAATTCGATCGCTTCCACGGCTCCGTCCAGGACAGCAAGCGTGCCAATATCCGGCAAGCATGGCAGGAGTCATGGTACTGGCTTCTGGTGGGGGCAATCTTCGGCTTGGGATACGCAATCATTCTCGGATACGGCGGCTGGCTGGTGTATCAGGATGTGTTCATCCTTCACCTCAAGGATGGCTTTACCATCGGCAAACTCTGGATCTTTCTCGCTTATGTCAACCAGGTTTATGCACCGCTGCAATCCCTCAGCGGCAGCGGAGCGACGATTCAAAGCGGTGTGGCGGGCGTGCAGCGCGTCTTTGAGGTGCTGGATCGCGATCCGGACATCAAGGATGCGCCGAATGCCGCGCATATGCCGCGACGGCCGCGCGTTTTGATGTTGCGGAAGGTGAGCTTTGAATATCGCGCGGGTGAGCCCGTGCTTCTGGATGTCGATGCAACGATCACGCCGGGACAGATGGTGGCGTTTGTTGGTTCCAGCGGCGTGGGGAAAACGACGTTGCTGAATCTTTTGCCGCGGTTTTATGATCCGACTTCCGGTGCGCTGACGTTGGACGATATTGATGTCAGAACCGTGAAGATCAAGGATCTTCGCGCGCATGTGGCTCTGGTGCTTCAGGAGAATCTGATACTTCCAACCACCGTGGCTGAGAATATTTCGTATGGGCGGCCGGACGCGACTCAGGGGCAGATTGAGGATGCGGCTCGGTTGGCGGGGGCGGCGACGTTCATTGAGAAATTGCCGGAGGGATACCAGACGGTTGTGAGCGAAAGCGGCGGGAATCTTTCGGGTGGGCAGCGGCAACGGATTGGGATCGCGCGGGCGCTGCTGACCGAGGCACCGATCATGGTGTTTGACGAGCCGACGAGCGCGCTTGATCCGCAGAATGAGGCACTGATTACGCGGACATTGCAGAATCTGAAGCGGCAGCGGACGATTGTGTTAGTGAGCCATCGGCTTAGCACGGTGATGGATTCGGATCAGATTTTCGTGATGGAAGAGGGACGGATCATCGAGCGTGGCAAGCACGATGAATTGCTGGCGCTTCATGGGGTCTATTTTGCGATGGCGCAGCAGCAGTTGAAGGTGCAGGCTCCAACCGTCGTTTAAAGAAGAATGCGCCGAATGCCGCAACGCTGTAAATGGTCGGAAAATGATCCGCTTCTCCGCACGTATCACGATGAGGAGTGGGGCGTTCCTGAACGCGATAGCCGGGCGCTATGGGAAAAGTTGATGCTGGATGGGTTTCAGGCCGGCCTGTCGTGGTTGATTATCCTTCGCAAGCGAGAGGTATTTCGCGAGGCGTTTAATGGGTTTGATCCGAAGATCGTGGCGCGATTCGGCAAAGCGGATGTGAGCCGATTGCTGAAGAATGCCGGCATCGTTCGCTCGCGCGCGAAAATCGAGGCGACGATTGGTGGGGCACGGGCTTATCTGGAGATGCAGGGTGCGGGTGAAGATTTCTCGAAATGGGTTTGGGACATGGCGGGCGGCAAACCGATTCACAATACATCGGGCGATGTTCCGGCCAAGACGCCGCTCTCGGAGGAAATATCCGCTGCTTTGAAGAAACGCGGGTTTAAATTTGTCGGACCGGTGATTGTTTATGCGTGGATGCAGGCGACGGGCATCGTCAACGATCATGCGGCTGATTGCTTTCGACGCACAGCGCGCAAGGCAAAATAGAAATCGGTCAGCTCTGCCGCGTTTTTTCCTGGAAGAGAAATTTTGTGGCACCGATAGTGATCTGATCGCCTTGCCGCAATGATCGGCGGGTGATGGGGATGCTGTTGACCAGTGTTGCGCCGCCGAGGGGAAGGTCTTCGATTTCGATGCGGCCTTGGAGCAAATGAATGGCGGCGTGACGGCGGCCGACTTTTGGGTCGCGGAAAAGATAGATCTGGCAATCGGGGGCGGAGCCGATGTAGGTGGGGTTGCGGTAGAGGATGAATTGCTTGCCCTTGATCACGCCTGCGGTGACCCTTAGCCAGCCCCTGCGCGCGGCGCGTTCGATGATTCCGGTGGCTGCGCCGGTGATGACGCCGATGCAGCAGATGGCGAAGAGTCGGCCGATTTCGGGGCTGCCGGTGAGATCGGAGAATGGATCGAGGAGGAGTCCGCCTATTAATCCGCCCAAGGCTCCGCCGGCGAGGCCGATGTAGAACCGCTTGCGGTTTTTGGCGACGACTCCAGGTGCGATCGCGACGAAGGAGCCGAGGACTGCCCAACTGATGGATTGTGCGAGGGATTGGCGGAGCATGCCGTGGTCGGCTCCGCCGATGATGTGATAGATGCGATCGACGATGAGGGATGCGGCCAATCCGCCGAGCAGGCCCAGTGTGGCTCCGATTGCTCCATTTGTCACGGCGGCGTGGACATTCCGGTCAATCACCGGATCGGCGACGCTGAGGCCGACGGAGATAAACAAACCACATAGGCCGAAGCTGATGATGTGGGCGATCAGGTCTTTCCAGTGGTTGGTGCGGGCGATGGCGTCGAGCCAGCTTTGTTTCTGGGCGGGAGTCAGTGACGCATCAAGCTGGGCTGCGAGGTATGGATTGTTGCCGCTGGCGATGAGGATGTTTTTGATGGCCGCGTCGGCTTGTTTGGATGTAATGCCGAAGCCGGTCGGCGATGTGCGCACGGTGGCGCGAATGTCGCGCACGTATGTCATTGCCTGATCGGCCTGTTGGACGAGATCAGGGCGGAGATGCGTCAGCGCCCCGCCGGCCCATGCCAAAATGCCACCCAGGAGGCCGAAAGCAGCGAGAAGGAAAATCGAGTTATACCAGATGGAAGGGCGCTCTTTTTTTTCGACGTGGAGATCGTCGGCGGTCATCTGCGCATACCGGCGATTGCGCACCATCGCCTGCTGCTGACGAACGTGTTTCTCCACCTTGGAGGTTTTCAGATCGGTCCAGGAGATTTGGATGGGTTCGTTGGCCATGTTGGAAGGACGAGAAAGAGATTTCAGCCGGCTGTGATTTCGGGCTGCAAACGCAGGACATCGCCATCTTTCACGCCAACGTCCGCCAGCGTCTGCTCGTCGAGCAGTTGCTTGCCCGAGCCGCGATGGTGGAATTTGTAGCTGAGAGGTTGGCCGTCCGGGGCAAATTGCGGGAACATCATCTTTTCAAGCAAGACCGCGAGCAAGCGATTGACCGGCGCATCAGCCGGCATCTCAACCATCCGGCGCTTGTTGCCGGTGGCATCCCAAACCTGAACTGTGACCATGGCCATGAGAAACTCCCAATTACAGGGATTGTTTCTACAACGCGGCGATCCATCTTTGCAATTTCAAAATGGGAAAGTCCGCAGAAATTGGGATAAAGAGTGGCAGCATGGGCCATTTTTGTCGGCCGGGTGGCATGAAATGTGAATAAAGGGCTAAATTTCAGGCGCGAGTCGCGATTGGCCCCGTCATACTGGGCAGGCAGAATTGCCGGAATTTGGGGAAAGGAGCGACATTGTGAAACGACGCGGATTCACCCTGGTTGAGTTGATCGTGGTTATCTTTGCGATGCTGATGGTGGTCACGTTTGCGCTGGCGGTAGCCGGGAAGGCGGACGATAGTCGATCGCGCCTGAGATGCGCCAGCAATCTGCGGCAGATCGGGCAGGCGANNTGGAGTTGACGGTGGTGATCCATTCGCAGCGGGGGGACCGGAAGCCAATGATGTCAGCGCGGCGATTTTTCTGATGTTGCGGACGGAGGACATCACCAGCGCGGCGTTTATCTGTCCCGCTTCGGCGGCGACCCCGGATAATTTTGGCGGCCGACCTCACACCGCGATTGAGAAATCAAATTTCCCGTCGGCGGATTTTTTGAGCTATAGCTATGCGAATCCGTATCCTTCAGCGGCGGCGGCGAGACTGGGTTACAAACTTAAGCAGGGTATTTCACCTGATTTCGCGGTGGCGGCGGATATGAATCCGGGGAGCGATGCGCTGACCACGCTGACGCTTGGAAGCCCGATATCCGAGTTCCGGAAGGGGAACTCGCTCAACCACAACGGGGATGGACAGAACGTGCTTTATGGAGATGGGCACGTGGAATTTCAGAACAATCCGCTTTGCGGATCGCATCGGGACAACATCTATACGTACGGCGACAGTGGGCTTGATGCGAAAACGGATATGAACCGTTCCACTGGCGGAGCAGGTATTTTGGGATCGCCGGTGTCGATTGAGG
Organism: Phycisphaerales bacterium; assembly: GCA_003153655.1. Lineage (GTDB taxonomy): Bacteria > Planctomycetota > Phycisphaerae > Tepidisphaerales > Tepidisphaeraceae > PALSA-1353. The sequence continues at coordinate 6,755 of PMAK01000269.1, read as the reverse complement.
ATAGCATCCTGCTGCCGGCTCTAAATGTGGAGCAGGTTGTTCCCGCGGCTGAACCACCGCCAGCAGTCGTCGCGCCGAATTCTGTGCCGCCGGCGGTTGATGAGGGGACAGACCTTATGGCCTGGGCGCTTTGGCTGCTCGTCGCGTGTGTCCTGGCGGCAATCGGATTGGCGGTTTTTGCGGCTGTTCAGCGGCGCAAAAAGAGCAGGCCATCCGAGCCCGGATGATGAAAGTCGATTGGCGCTATTTGCTGGGCGCTATCCAAGTGCCGCCTTGCAAGTGCCGCTTTGCAAAGGGCTAGATTATGCGCTCTTCATTACTTCGATGATCGCCTGGGTCTTGATGACCATCTGGTTCTCATCGAAGAGATGGAAGCTCTGGACGAGCAGCTCGTGACTGCGGCGTTCGATGTCCAATACGCTCAGCGATCCACCCGCATCCTGCTTGCCGGGAGTTTCGGCTGTCATCAGTTCGCGCTTGGCGGCGTAGCTGGCGATTTCGTGCTTGGTGGCATCGTAAAGCGTCTGAGTCAGCTGCTCTTCCTGCGTGCTGATCATGTAGCGAATGTTGCCGTAGGTGTCTTCGTGATATTTCTCGCCACGACAGGGTGTGGAGAGGAGAAGCCCACGATCAGTCATCGGCTCGCTCTTGGTGACGATCACCTCGGTCAGCGTATTTTTGCCGGCGATGAGGCTGATGACGTGGCCACCCTCGACGAGCCAGATGTCGGCTTCGTATGCGCGACGGCTGACCCGCTCGGACGCGAGGATGCGGAAGAGTTCCGGATGAAGTGTGCGCTGGTAAAGAAGGAGGGTAAGTCCTCCGGATCGACGTTGTTTGGTTCGGTTGCTCATATTAGCGTCCCTGCTCTTTCCTTCTAGAAGGGGAGTCCCCTTCACATTGTGACAAAAGGAACAAAGTGTTCCAATTTGTCATTGCCTTACATCTGTGCGGATAAACATGCTCGCCACAGGCGAGAGTTTCAAGGAAAAGTCAGGCATCCAGCCTGCGCCTTTCCGAGCCGCCATGCGAAGCACGACCCGCCCCCAAAGGCGGGTCATTACGGAATTCTAAGCGATGAAGATCTCGCTCCTGAACCCGAGAACGCTGAATATTATAGAAAGTTTAAACGGAAAATGTAGAAAATAATCAGATGTTAATGTGGGGCAAATGCTTGGATCGTAACGATGGTTATGTCATAAATTATATGACATCCAGCGGTTACGCCAAATCCACGCGTCAGAAATAGCCCCGCAAAATAGATTCCCGCAACTGTTCGAAATATGAAGCTGCGCCATTGGAATGCCTCGGCACCCAAGTAATGGTATAGGGAAAACAAAACAGCGGAAGCGAGTACCATTAGTAGATTCGACAATGACTTATGAACAATCAACAGGTCGGCCAGGATCATTGAAATCAGGGTCATCAGGAGCAATCTGAAAACAAATTCTTCATAAATGCCTGCGCCCAAAGATAATACGGCGTTGTCGCGCCAAGTGCTCATGTCGGCAAACAGCGGCACGTGAATATTCCAGCGGGCTACTGCCGTGCCCAGCGTCAGGAGCGGAATCGCGAGCAGGGTGCTCTCAAACAGCATTCCGCAGAGGGTCTCTATCCGCACCTTCCAAGGATCTTGACGCACGATGTGCCAGATCAGGAGGATTCCCACCACGAAGAGGAATGGAATGAATCGCCCGTTCGCCCCAAGCTGATGGAAGAACAGCTCGAGCATCCGAAACGCAATCGGATCGGACGGCTTCAGATTCGTTCCGATCTCAAACAGCGCCATAGCCGGCAGAAGAAATACCAGGCTGTGCAAAGGCAGTTCGGAGCGTTTGAAATAGGTGTTCAGCCAGCCGGCGGCGGAATCTATTGCCGTCGGGCGCTGGGCCGCGGCACGGGTCATTTTCCTTCTCCCGCAGCCGATTTTTCTGCTGACGCATCAATAGGTTGTTGAATGATTTTGGTCAGCTTGATCGCGCGCTTGCCGCGATATTGGCCGAATTGGGCCTGGAACTTGTTCTTGCCTTCGACCTGAATCAGCACGTCCTCGGTTGATTCGCGTTCGGTGGTGATCAGATCGCCAGCCTGTAGCGTGAGCAGATCGTTCAGCTTGATCGTCGTGCGGGCGAGGAACGCGCGAAGCTGGATCGGGGCATTGCTGACGTTTTGCGTCAGGCGGCGAATATGGTCTTCCTGCGCGCCTTTCCGCTGATAGCTGAACCAGTTCTGCGTGGCGAGCATGCCCATGATCGGCTCGATGACGTTGTACGGAATGCACAGTGCCATCGTGCCGGCCCGGCTGCCCATTTTGAGCTCGAAGCCGACCACGACCACGGTTTCGTTCGGCGGAACGATCTGCACGAGCTGCGGATTGCTCTCGAAATCCTCGACGCGGAACGTCACCGGCGTGAGATTGCTCCAGGCCTCGGAGAGATGATGTGTCGCGCGGTCGGTTATGCGCTGAACGAGGCGCTGCTCGATCTGTGTCAGCGGACGCTGCGGGATGAAGAGTTCGGCATTGCTGCCGCCGAGCAGGCGATCGACGATCGGATAGATGATCAGCGGGCTGATTTCGAGGCAGAGTTGGCCATCCAGGTGCTCGGCTTTCAGGAGATTGAAGCAGGTCGGATTCGGGAGCGAGTGAATGAATTCGCTGTATGTAAGTTGCTCGATGTGAGCGACGGAGACTTCGACGATGGTGCGGAGATAGCCGGAGATGGCTGCGCCGAAATTCCGGCCGAAGCCCTCGTGGAGGGCGGAGAGGGCTCTCATCTGGTCTTTGCTGACGCGCTCCGGGCGTTTGAAATCGTAGACGGATACGTCGAGCTGGGCTTTGGATTTGGAGCCGGCGCCGGCGGCGGTTTCCTTCTGGGCGGCGCCGTTATCCACCGCGGCCAGCAGGGCGTCTACTTCAGATTGGTCGAGTACGTCGCTCAAATCTTGCGGCCTCCCTGCCGTGGAATTCCGTATGTATTATCGGACATTTGGGTGGAAATACTACAGCCTGGAAGATTTGGCTGACATTCGGCAATTGGAATTGGCTTCGGTATGATTTGGCGACTATGAGCGAACGGATTCGAGTTGGCGTTGTTGGTTGCGGGGCGATCAGCGGTCGGTACTTTCAGACCAGCCGGAATTTCCCTGTGCTGGAGATGGCGGCCTGCGCGGATTTGAACTGGCAGGCGGCGGAAAAACGGGCGGCGGAGTTTTCTATCCCGCGCGTTCTTGAAGTTGAGGAACTGCTCAAGGACAAGTCCATTGATCTGGTGTTGAATCTCACTGTGCCGAAGGCTCATGCGCCGGTTTCGCTGGCTGCGTTGGAGGCGGGGAAGCATGTTTATCTGGAGAAGCCGCTGGCGGTGACGCGCGAGGATGGGCAGGCGATTCTTGCCGCGGCTAAGAAGCGGAATCTTCTGGTTGGGTGCGCGCCGGATACGTTTATGGGGTTTGGGTTGCAGACTACTCGGAAGGCGATTGATGACGGTTTGATCGGGCGGCCCGTTGCGTTCACGGCGAATATGATGTCGTCGGGGCATGAGCATTGGCATCCTAGCCCGGAGTTTTACTATGAGGTTGGCGGCGGGCCGATGCTGGATATGGGGCCTTATTATTTGACGGCGCTGCTGAATTTTCTGGGGCCGGTGAAGCGGATCATGGGCTTGGCGTCGATAGCGATTCCGGAGCGGACGATTTTGAGCGAGCCTAAGAAGGGGAAGAAGATTCGAGTGGAGACGCCGGATCATATCACGGGTTCGATTGAGTTTGAGCAAGGTGCTGTTGGGACGATTGTTACCAGTTTTGCCACGCGATTTGCGCCTTATGACGGGAAGACGCCGATCACGATTTTCGGGACTGAAGGGACATTGCTGGCTCCTGATCCGAATGGGTTTGGCGGATCGGTGATGATTCGGAAGAAGGATGATGCGGAGTTCAGGGAAGTGCCGCCGATTTTTTCGCATCAATATGAGCGATCGGTTGGATTGGCGGATATGGCGATCGCGATACAGAAGGGGCGGCCGGTGCGTTCGAGCGGGGAGCAGGGGTTTGCGGTGCTGGATCTCATGCTGGGGTTTTTGGATTCTTCGCGCGATGGGAAAGCGTATGAGCCGATCACGCGGTATGAGCGGCCGGCGGCGCTGCCGGCGAAGGCGGCGTTTGGGGTGTTGGATGAGTGAGTTGGGTTGCATTTCGTCCTTTGTGTGGTCACGGTGACGCGCGTCGCAAGCGACGCGGCTAAGCGGTGAAGTCGACTGAGTTCTGTTTTTTGGCGCTGATCGTTAGAAGCGAGAGGGCGGCGAATTTGTTGCGCCGGAGAGGTTCTCTAACAGTCCGGCGATGGTCATCTGCAATACCGGGTGAACCGCTTCGGGGGCGATTTCTGCTAGCGGCTGCAGGACGAATCTTCGCTCGTGCATGAGCGGATGCGGAACCACCAGTTCCTGGCTGCTGATGATGTGGTCGCCATAGAGAAGCAGGTCCATGTCGATTGGGCGCGGTTCCCAGCGGTCGCGGCGGATGCGGCCCAGCTTTCGTTCGATTTCCAGTAAATGATGCAGGAGCGCATGCGAGCCCAGCGTGGTTTTTAGCTCGGCGGCGGCGTTGAGGAACGGGGGCGAGTTGGGTGGGCCGCCTACCGCGGGGTTTTCCAACATCGTTGAGACTTGGCCAATCGAGACGCCTTCGATTTTCTCTAATTGTGAAAGAGCGGCACGAATATTGTGTTCGCGGTCGCCGAGATTGGCACCGAGGGCGATGTAGGCGGTGATTTCCGCGTTGTGCCGCATGGCGTAAGCCTACACGCCTAGGGGGAAACCCGAAACCAGAAATCCGNNAAAGTCCCGGCGCGCCGGGGACGAATCAATGACTGAAACCCGAATGACTGAAACCAAGGCGGTTCCCGTCCATCATTGTCCTTGGTTCAGCGGAAACTCCTCATCCCGCAGGGGGATTTGTATGTATCTGCCGGGGTCGTGTTCGTTTAGGGAGTTGACGATTTCGTTGACGTTGCCGAGGTTGGCGCTGGCGCGGTCGCCGGTTTGGGTGTCTTCGATGGTGCGGTAGCCGCGGATTACTTCGTCGAAGTCCGCGTTGGTGCGGTCTGTGATCAGGCCGTTGTGCTGGATGGAGTGGAGATAGTTGTCAAAGGCGTCCTGGTTTTCTTTTTGGGACGCTTCGAAGGCGGCGAATCGGGCGTTGGAGGCGGCTACGTTTTGATTGCCGTGCTCCATGACGACGGAATCGTTGAGTTTCCAGGATTTGGAGATGGCGATCATGGTTGGGAGATCGCGGTCGAAGGTGGCGTCGGGGCCGGAGACTTGGCTCCAGAGGATTGCCCATGTGCCGCTCGCGACGGGATAGCATTCCATCTGGGCCCAGTTTCGCATGTGGATGGATTGGCCGTTCTGGGTGTTGGTGGAGGTGTAGTAAATGCGCGTGGCCTGGCCGTTGGGGATCTGGGCGGCGACGGTGTCGGATTGGAGGATTTGATTGAGGGTGAAGGCTGGGCCGTTGTTGTTTGCGGACATTTCGCTGAGCTGAGGCATGAGATTTTTCAGGGCGTCGAGCGGAGCGGTGTATGGGGCGACGAGCATTCGGGTGGCGGGTGTGAGCTGGCCGGCCTCGGCGAGTTGGCGCTGAGCGCCGGCGGCGACGGAATCGGGGGCGATGACTTCCATGCCCAGGCCGAGGAAGATTTTTTGCTGGTCTGGGCCGTCGATCATGACGGTGCCGAGGTTGCTGGAGTTGGTGATTTTCCAATTTGGGGGAATGCTGACGGTGCCTGCGCCGTCGCCGATGGATTGATCTTGTAATTGGTTGTCGGTTGGGAGGGCGGCGGTGAGTTTGGCGATGTCGGCTGCGGGGGCGTCGATATGGGCGTAGAGGATGGTGATGGCTGCGCCTTTGTCGCCTATGCCGCAGATGATGGCGCCTTTGATTGGCTGGCCTTTGAGTGAGCCGGTGAAGGTTGCGCCGCCGCGATGTTGTTGTTGGGCGTCGGCGAATGCGCCTTGGACCTGGGGTTTGGAATCGAGGATGTGGGTGAGATCGTGCAGGGCGGTGATGATGGCGGATTGGACGGTGGTGACGTCGGGTTTTTGGGCGAAGATGGAGGAGCCGGTGTCGGTGGTGGCGAGGATGGTGTAGCCGGCCGAGGCGGGGTCGGCGTCGCCGGCGAGAATCTCGCTGGGATTTTGCGGGGTAGTTGCAAGTGGATTTGCGGCTGTGGGATTGGCGGCGGAGGCGTTGGCTGGGGTGATGCCTGCGGATTCGTCGGCGGGTTCGGCTTTGATGGCGAAGATTCCGCCGATGATGAGGAGAAGGAGGAACGAGCCGGTGACGGCGATGATGATGTGCTTCAGTTTCAAGTCAGAGTCCTTTCTGAACTGAAGCGGATCGTAGCGATGGCGGTTCGCTTGAACAATATTGGGGTCTTGAATTGGGTGCATGTTTTAGCATTTGTAAACTTGGTCCCATTTGGCCCCATAAGGCCCCAGTCCCCCCGGGGGGG
>PMAK01000269.1:0-194 GCA_003153655.1 Phycisphaerales bacterium | reverse complement strand
CTCCCTCTACACAAGGGTTCGGCGGGTGTAAGTTTTGGACGTGGTTTTTGGTAATGCGGGGATTTTTTTTAAGATTTTTTTTGCCGCGGAGGACGCGGAGGGGATTAGAGGGAGTTGGAAATGATGTTGAGGACGCCGATTCGAGCAGGAGTTTGGCGTGGGCGGGTCATATGTCAGGATGACCCCTTTTTGTC
>PMAK01000174.1 GCA_003153655.1 Phycisphaerales bacterium | reverse complement strand
CTATTTCTTTATGGCCGGTGCTGCGTTGATGATCTGGCTTGGATTGGCCAGGACAGGCCTGGTAAAAAATTCTTTCTGGCGGTTGGCGGCGATTGCCACAATTCTTCTGAGCAATGAGGTTACATTTTGCTATCGAAGCGCTCGTTATGACGCCCTCGGCATTCTCATCATGTCGATCGTCTTCGTCGGATTTACGATGCCGGCGCGATGGGCGAGATTCGCCGTCGCGTTTATCTTCGGATCGCTCGTACCAGCAGCCGGATTGCAGTTGATCATCTTCGCGGGAGTCATGTCGGTAATGATCGGCTGGTTTCTTCGCGGCCGGGGGATGCAATATTTCGCAATGCTGTTCACGGGTATTTTCGCGGGCATGGGCGCATTGGCATGGGTGTACTGGCAAAAAGGCGTACTGGTTTCTTTTGTGAAGATGGTTTTACAACTCTCGTCATCGCAGCGCATTTCACATATTTCAGTTTGGAACGCGATTATCGCCAAGCTCCTGGCGTGGATCGGCATTCTATATTCGCCAACTTTGCTGATTGGCCTGGTGTTAATTGTGGGTCTGCTGTGGGGGCGGCGGCGGGCGGGTTGGCGCGGCTGGCGATCGCCGGCGTTGTTTGGGCTTGCCGTAGGCGCTTTTGCGCCGCTGGCCATGTTAATTGTCTACAATTTTCCTGTGTATTACGTTTGGATGGGGTCGATTCCTCTGATTTTGATGGCCGCAGCGACGGTTGATGGGCTGGAAGGTCGCGTGCTCGGGAGATGGGCGGTGTGGGGGACTACCGCCGCAATGAGCTTGATTGCGATACTGGGACTGCCCCTCAGGTTGTTGGTGACGTTAGTGGAATGGCAGCGTCGCGACTACGCGCCGGTGCAGCAGCTTGTTATGCAGAACGTCGATGGCGAGGATCATGTAGTTGCCGATTTCGCAGCGTACTATCCCGTAAAGCTACGGGCGGCCGATTGCTACCTGCCGCCGCACTTTTCCATCATGAGCGATGCCGAGAAATCGCGTGTCAACGTGTTAGTGATCAATCCCGCGCAGATGGATGAAATCTATTCCACCTTCGGCACCGACTGGATTGCTGTGGGTACAACGGCAAAACCAGCCTCGCGGCCTCTCTTTAGCTTTCTGCGGTATCGCAATGATCAAACGGCTTATCATCTGACGGTTTTCCGCCGAAGCGATTGGCTGCGACGTTTGGCCACTGTTCACCGATAATTAATTTTGATTCTTTGGGATACATCCCCGACTGAGCCCATACGTTGTGTAGCTAGCGCCGCGATGCCTCAATTGGGCTGCCGCATCAAACCTTTTGCGTCAAAGAAAATTCGCGGGTGGTAATTCTGATGTCATGAAAAACAAAAACCCCCGGGCCAGCGTTTCGTCCAGCCGACCGCCGGCCGGACGACACTGCCCGTGGGAACCAACCGCGCTCCATGAATTTTTGAGTGACTCGCTCAGTCACCCATAACCGTCACCACGACGATTACGAGAAACAGTAAAACAAAGTCGATGCCAAAGCTTAATTGAAGCAAAAAAAGCGTCGAAAATGCGTTTTTTAATGTGATAACGGGCATGTGGGCTGGATTGACGCCGAAGCGGCTTTGGCGTCGCGATCATCATTTGTTCATCAATTGGAGGCCGGGAGGGGGGTAAGCGCGCAGTTGGCGCGCATGGGTCGGATGAACCGGGTGAGATATGACTGGCCTGGATGGATGTGCTTTACAATTGATGTCAGGTGGTTAACACTCTGGCCGACACGATGGCGGAACAATTGGATCTGTTTGGCTGGGGCCGGTTATTGCTTCTCATCGGAGCAGCGCTGCTATATGTGGCATCGCGCGCCGCGGTGGATGCTCTGAGCGGCGGGAGGCCGAGCCCGGGTTGGCGGGCGGTTGGGCATTGGATTCCGATCGCGGCGACGGCGTTGGTGGCAATGGCGCTGCGGCGGGCGGATCTGGCGATCTCCATTGTGTTTGCGACCAGCGTGGGGTGTTTGTCGCTTGTCGTGGGGTCGATTGCGATTGTCAGTCCGGATGAAGAGGCGCCGCCTACGTTTCGGCGGCTGTGGCCGTTTGCGCTGCCTGCGGCGCTGCTGGTGCTACTGACGGGATTCGCTGGTCAGTTTTCGTGGCATGCGGCGCTTTTGCTATTGATTGAAGGATGCGCGCTTCTGTTTGCGTGGAAGGAATTGAGTCTTGCCGGCGATGCGTCGCTGGCGGTGGGGGAAGTTGATGCTCCTCCAGTGACACGGCAGGGATGGCGAAAACTCTGGGCGGTTAATTTGGTGCTGAGCATTTGCCTGGCGCTGATTGGCGCGGTGGCTGGTATTTTCGGAGCGCGGCACATCAGCCGGGATTTGCCGCAGATTTCTGACATGGCGGGAGTTGTCGCGGTTTTGGGGCCGTTGCTGGTGTTGCCAATGTTGACGGGAGGGGCGGGGTTGGCGCAGAAAAGGCGGGCTTGGGCGGCGACGACGGCGGGGGTGGGAGTTGTGCTGCTGAATCTTTGCTTGTTGCTGCCGGTGCTGATTGTTTTGTGGTATCCGATGAACGCGGTGCATTGGAATTCAGCGGGGGCGTGGCATTTGCAGATGTCTTCGCTGATGAGCGTACCGGCTATGCCGTTCGCATGGGTGACTTGGCGGTTGGACAATGTGGTGCTCGTGCTGCTGGCGTTTATGCTGGTGCCGGTTTCGCTTGGGCGATGGCGGTTGCAGCGTGCGGAGGGGTTTACGCTGATCGTGTTGTACGGTGTTTATGTATTGATGGAAGCGGCGGGGAGCATGCGGTCTTGAGGTATCGAGTTCGACAATTCTGGGCGATTATTTAGGATGCTTGGCATGAATGTGGACGTTTCCAATATTCGGATTGAGAAGAAGGAGCCGGAGGGGGAAATGTTTGACGTGATGGGGGGGTCTGCGCGCTGGGAAGTGAAGGTGCACGACCACGGGCTGGTGGCGCTTTGCGATGTGATGCCACGCATGGCTCCGGTGGGTAAGACGGCGGATTTCGCGATCGTGCAGGCGGCGCGTGTTTCGTATGGGCAGGGGACCAAGCAAGTGAATGAGGACCGGGGACTCATCCGGTATCTGGCGCGGCATCGGCATACGACGCCATTTGAAATGGTGGAATTTAAGTTTCATCACGTGATGCCGATCTTTGTCGCGCGGCAATGGATTCGGCATCGGACTGCAAACGTCAACGAATACTCGGCGCGATATTCTGTGGTGAAGGATCGGTTTTATAAGCCTTCGGTGCAGAGCGTGCGGAAGCAGAGCACCGTGAATCGCCAGGGCGGGGACGAGTTGATCGACGAGATGACGGCCAAGGAGTTTTGCGATTATCTGGACAAGGCGGATGCGCTGTATGCGGACTATGAGAAGCTGCTGGAAAAGGGGGTGTCGCGGGAACTGGCTCGAATTGGGCTCCCGGTGAATGCGTTTACGGAATGGTATTGGAAGTGCGATCTGCACAATCTGCTGCATTTTTTGTCGCTCAGAATGGATGCGCATGCGCAGCAGGAGATTCGGGATTATGCGACGGCGATGTTCGCGCTGATTCAGCCAATCGTTCCGATCGCGGCTGAGGCATTTATGGATTATCACCTTGGCGCGGTTCAGCTTTCGCGATTGGAAGTGGAGGCGATCAAATCGGGGCAGGGATTGAAGACGGAGAATAAGCGCGAGAACGCGGAGTGGGAAGAGAAGAAAAAGAGCCTGGGGTTATAGGGGTTTTTTGGCGGAGAAAAAATGGCGACGGATACGGATAACAAGGATGGCTGGCGGGTGTTCCGCATCATGGCGGAATTCGTCGAGGGTTTCGAAACGATGGCGAATGTGGGGAAGGCGGTCTCGATCTTCGGGAGCGCGCGGACCAAGCCTGCGGACGAATATTACAAGGCGGCGGAAAAAACCGGGCGGCTGATGGCCAAGGCGGGATTCGGAGTCATCACCGGTGGCGGGCCGGGGATTATGGAGGCTGCTAATAAAGGAGCGCTCGAGGCGGGCGGGACGAGCGTGGGGTTGAATATCTCGCTGCCACACGAGCAGGAGAGCAATCCCTATCTGAACGTGAGCATGGATTTTCATTATTTCTACGCGCGGAAGGTGATGTTCGTGAAATATGCGTCGGCATTCGTCTGCTTTCCTGGCGGGTTTGGGACGCTGGATGAATGCTTTGAGACGTTGACGCTGATTCAGACGCTGAAGATCGAGGCGTTTCCGGTGATTTTATTTGGCACGAAGTTTTGGACCGGGCTGGTGGAATGGATGCGGAAGGAACTCTCGCCGCATTTTATCGATTTAGAGGACATGGATATTTTCCGCATCGTCGACCGGCCGGAGGATGCGGTGGCGATCGTGAAGGAGAACCAGAAGAAGGGGTGGTGGCATCCGCATGATCGGAAGCTGGAACGGATCGCGGCTGTTAAGGCGAATATAGGGGGCCCGATCGAGCCGGGAGCGGCGGCGTCTTCGGGTGAAGGAACGCGATATGGCGTGCGGCCTAAGCAGGCGAAGAAGAGGCATGCTGTGGCGGCGAAGAAGCCGGAGCAGTAGGAAATGCCGATTGCTCCCGGCGCGCCGGGACCAAATGCCGAATGTAAATACGGTGTAGGTGATCTCCAATTGTCATTTATTTGGCATTTGGCACTCGGCATTCGGCATTCTTCCTGGTGTTGTAAAGAAGTAGAAGT
>PMAK01000112.1:30912-40773 GCA_003153655.1 Phycisphaerales bacterium | reverse complement strand
GCTGTCGGGGCCGTTTGGGATCTTGATGAAGTGGGCGGATAAGCATCGGACATTGAAGGTTCGGACGAACGGCGATACGCCGACGGATGCGCGGGTGGCGCGTGAGTATGGCGCGGAAGGGATCGGCCTGTGCCGAACCGAGCATATGTTCTTCGATCCGGAGCGCATTCATCACATGCGTGAGATGATTTTGGCGAGTTCGACGGAGGCGCGGATCGCGGCGCTGGCGAAGTTGCTGCCGTACCAGCGGGAAGATTTCATCGGCATTTTCAAGGAGATGAAGGGATTGCCGGTGACGATCCGGCTGCTTGATCCGCCGCTGCACGAGTTTTTGCCGCACAATGAGAAGGACCAGCAGCAGCTGGCGCAGAGCCTAAATATGAGCCTGGATCAGGTGAAGGCGCGCGTGACGCAACTGCACGAATCCAATCCGATGCTGGGGCATCGCGGGGACCGGCTGGCCGTGACGTATCCGGAAATTCTTGAGATGCAGGTACGGGCGATCATTGAAGCGGCCTGCGAATGCAAGAAAGAGGGAGTGAAAGTTCTGCCGGAGATTATGGTTCCACTGGTCGGAACCAAGAAGGAATTGGATTATCTGAAGGGTTTCACGGTGCAGGTTGCCGCGGAAGTGATGAAGGAGAAGAAGACGAAGATCGACTACATGTACGGCACGATGATCGAGGTGCCGCGCGCCGCNNTTCTTCAGCTTCGGCACGAATGACCTGACGCAGATGACGTTTGGGTTTAGCCGGGATGATGTGAACAGCTTCTTGCCGGACTATCTGAAGAAGGAAATTCTTGAGCGCGATCCGTTCCAGAGTTTGGATACGGTTGGCGTTGGGCAATTGATTGAGATGGCGGTGCGCAAGGGGCGCAGCGTGAAGAAGGATTTGAAGTGCGGGATCTGCGGCGAGCATGGCGGCGNNGTAATGGCAAGGTGGCGAAGGGTGGAAGAAAATAGAGCAATTGATTATCCCGATTCTTTCGTGGATTTACCGTCGTGGCTACGAGTTGTTCGTGCCAATGCGAATTACTTTAGGAAAAATCGAAATTTTTATTGAGTCGTAAGTCAATTGTTCGCAGGCTGTTGCAAGTCTTACTCGCGAGAATAGCGGCGAAATTCTGGTGTCACGTTAAGGAATGTCAGCAAAAAGTGGCGATGGGTTATTCATGCCCCATGATCCAAGCCAATCAAGCAACTCTATACCACAAAAAGCGCCGGCGCATGAATTTCTTAGGACTCATGCTATTTCCGGTCGATCTTCTTCCCGAAAGGTGATGGGATTGATAGAAAGTATGAAATCGCACGGGTGGATAGGACAGCCCGTTATCGCGATTGAATATGGCGGCGAAAAATACCTGATTGACGGCCATCATCGAACGTATGCTGCCAGAAAGGCATCCATCCCTGTACAATACCGAATTATCAGTATTGAAGAGCTTAAAAGAGATTTCCAGTACGATTCTATTGAACAGGTAATCAGCGCGTATGACGAAGCCGGCAACAATCGCATCCGCGTCCGCTGATCCGCGATCATCGGATGTGTTGCAGTTGATCGTTGATTACCAACGAGCGGCGCGCGCTGCCGTTGCAGGATTGAAGCGACAATCTGAAGTCACGAATTTATTGCACGCATGGAGGTCGGGCAAGCTCCGGCAATCTGGTCGGTTAATCCAACTTCGCGGTAGATATTCTTTCCATGGAATGGGCTGTCGCTTCGAAATCTCGGGGAGGATCATTGAGGTCGATTTCGGTCCGTCGGGGCGGCACGATGGTTTTGACGCCTGGCGACTTCAGCAGTATGCGGAGTCGGCATTTGAGTGGTTGGACCTCCGCAGCGCCGCGATCAATCGGTCACTGCGAAGCCTCGAATCCACGGGGTTAATTATTCGGCCCGATTGGAACCCGAGTCCCCACCTGTATTACTTTGCCGATGACCTGGAGAATGGACACTCTGGTGTTAAGCGGAAAACGCGCTAACGCGCCAGATTCGCATCAAAGAATCGCCTCCAGTTCTCGCCCATGATGGCGATCACGTCTTCGTCTGAAAAACGAGCGGCGCTCAGGGCCTCGGCGACGCGCGGGAGATCGGCTGAGGTTTCGATCTCGATTGGGATTTGCTCGCGGCCTAGTCCGCCGTCCATGTCGGTGCCGAGGCCGACGTGATTGGGGTTGCCGATCAGATCGCACATATGTTTGATGTGCGCCGCGACATCCTTCAGGGTTGCGCGGCGTTTGCCTTGTTCGTTGGGGGGTAATAGAAAACGATCATAGAAATTGATGCCGATGATGCCGCCCCGCTTGGCGATGGCGCGGATCATTTCATCGGATAGCTGGCGGTCGCCCGGGACGATTGAGCGGCAGTTGGAATGGGATGCCATTACCGGGCCGGAGGACGTGTCCAACAGTTGCCAGAAGGATTGCTCGGCGAGGTGGGAGACGTCGTGGATGATGCCGAGTTGGTCTAATTGTTTGACCAGTTTGATGCCATCGGGAGTCAGGGGGCCGGGGTTTGCGTTTCCGCCGGCGTAGCGGGTGCCGTCTTTCCAGGAGAGTCCGACGATTCGGACGCCTGCTGCGAAGAATTTTGTTGCGTCGTGTTCGTTGCGGATGGGGTCGGCGCCTTCCAGTAGGAGGATGGTTTGGGGGGTGGGGACGAGCCGACTGAAGTCGGCTGGCTGCGCTGGGATGGTGAGGGTTTTTGCGGACTCTTGTGCGCGGTACCAATCCAGTTGTTTTGTTGCGGCTTCGTGGGCTTCATTTGCGGTTTTGTATCCGGGGCGGCCATCGCTGGCGGGCTCGCAGAAGATTACGCCGCAGATCAAGCTTACGCCGCCTTGGCGGAGATCGGGGAGGCCGACCGTGGGGATTCCTTCTTCGTCTGGTTGTTGATCGCGCGCGGGAAGATGGACGGGTCTGCCGCGGATGGCGTTGTAGGCGAGGTCTAGATGGGCATCGACGATTTTCATTCTTCTCTTAATGCGAGCAGATGGCGCACGACGCTGCGGCCGAGGGCTCGTAGATGATAGCCGCCTTCGAGGGCGCTGATGATACGGCCCCGGCAGTGAACATCCGCGGCGGCGACCAACATTCGCGTCATCGCTTCAAATCCCATTTCGCTTACTTCCATTTTCGCCAGCGGATCATCCTGATGAGCATCGAAACCCGCGGAAATCAGCAGGACCTGCGGCTTAAATGAATCGAGTTTGGGAATCACTTTCGATTCAAACGCGGCGATGTATTCACCATCGCCCGAGCCTGGGTTGAGCGGAATATTGAGGGTGTAACCTTTGCCGGGGCCTTCGCCTTCTTCCCACTCGTAGCCGGTGCCGGGGTAGCAGGTTTTGGGGTGTTGGTGGGTGCTGATGAAGAGGACGGAGGGATCGTTTTCAAAGGCGGCCTGCGTGCCGTTGCCGTGATGGACGTCGAAATCGACGATGGCGACGCGATCGACGTTGTGATGCCGCTGGAGATATTTCGCGGCGATGGCGATGTTTGAGAAGAGGCAGAAGCCCATGGAGCGATCCGGCTCGGCGTGATGGCCGGGCGGCCGGGTTGCGGCGAAGGCGCGCTGGACGGTTCCGTTCATTACGGCGTCGCAACAGGTTAGAACTGCGCCGGAGCTTAGGAGTGCGAGATCGAAACTTCTGGGGGAGACGGGTGTGTCGCCCTGATCGAGTACGCCGCCGCCTGATTCGCAGATGTGCTTGAGCCGCTGGATCATTTGTTGCGTGTGGATCAGTTCAATTGTTTTTTCATCCGCCGGCGTCGGCGAGAGTTCTTTCAGCTTTGGGCCGGCGGCGGGTTTGAGTTGGAGGTCGAGGGAAAAATCGGGGAATGGGTTGGGGGAATCGATCAGGCCGGCTTGGCGCACGGCGAGATGGATGGCGCGGATTCGATCCGGGCGCTCGGGGTGGAGTTGGCCGGTGAGGTGTTGGACAAATTCGGGGCTGCTGCAAATGCCGAGCATAGGTTTTTCGCGCTAGCTGCGTTTATCGATTGGCGTACATCAGATTGCGCATGCCGATCCAATAGGTGTTGAAGAGATATCCGGCGGCGACGACGACTTCGCCGCAGAGGAGGTATAGATATGCGGTTCCTGCTGTGAATAGAAGCTGGCCGGTGCGTTGGAGGAGATTAAATCCGCCGCAGGTAATGAGGGCGATGAGGGCGACGGGTAGAAAATGGGCGGCGTGATAATAGAGGGCGCGGAGGACTACGCCGTGCGGGAGGCGGTAGCCGCGATAGGCGGCTTCCCAGGCTGTGAGGCGCGCGGCGAGGCGGATTGTCAGGGTGATGGCTAAATATGTTCCGATGGGGAGTGCGAGAAACATCACCCATCGGGCCCAGGCCGGGAGCGGCGTGAAACGGTTTACATCTCGCTCGTACCAATCCCAATGTGCCCAGGCGGCGATGCCGAGGAGGAGGGAGGAGATGAGCCAGTGGATATGGGCAAATCTTTGGGCCAGTTCGATTGATCCGCGGGAGGTGCTGCCGCGGAAGAAGCGGGTTGGGCGGAAGATGATCTGGGCGGTGGTGAGGAAAAAACGGAGCCATTTGGGGCGTGGATCGCCGATATCTTCCCATAACGGAGGTTTTCTGAGTCGCTGGGAAACGCTGAGATCGATCTCGTCGCCGCATTCCGGGCATCGTCCGGAGGGGGGTAGGCCATTGAGCATATATCCGCAATTTTCGCAGAGAATGTCGGTTTCCTGGGGGGCGGGACTGGTCATGGCGGTGTGCTATAATTGCGGTGGCGGCCGGGTGTTCATCCGGCATGTTTCCCGACGACGGGAGGGTTTGCAATGACATGCAGGCGAATCACGCTGGCCTTTTTTTGCAGTCTCGCCTTGATTGTAGGCTGCGCCAAGACGGATGACTCCGATCAGTCGGGGAATGGGGCGGCGACGCAGCCGGCGACGGGATTGAATCCATCCGCGCAAGATGGGGTTGCGGAATCTCCCACCACGGCACCCGCGGCATCGATGCTGATGGTCGATCGGTCGCAGCAGTGGTTTCCGGCGGCTTGCCTGCGGCTGACATCAAAAAATGGGAAGGTGACGGCGCGGCTATATAGCGATGATCCACGGGACGTGCTTACGGGGAAGGCTACGGTTAATTCGTTTGATCTGGTGATGGCGCTGCCGGGGATTTCCGATCCGGCGGATATCGCCAAGGCGACGTGGATGAATCCCTCGGCCAGCATGGATCGGCAGAATTCGCCTTATGGGATTTTCCTGAATAATCAGCAGGATGTTTTGCAGCCGATGGAAGTGACGGTGCGATTTCAGGGGGTGGCGCCACGGGTGAAGGTTTTGGTGCAGGGATCGTTTGGGTTATTTCATATGACGGATCGGACGCCGCTGCCTGTGCCGGCGGTGGTGAATGTTTCTGGGGTTTTGGATACGACGGTTTCCGTGGGGAAATAGCGTTGGCTTTAGTCTTGCCGGGTTAGTTCCGCGATTGAACCACTATTTGGAAAGCCTCGGCTGAAAGTTACTTTCCAGCCCGGGAGGTATTCGGCGGCATCTGTGCCGGCTGAGGGGCCTATTAGCCAGACTGTGGAGTGGCTGGTTAATTGGGCGAGGGCGCGCGGGTTTGGATTCATCAGGAACATGACTGGGCGGCGGGAGTTTTCTTCGTAGTGGGAGAAGGCTAAATAGTACATTCCCGGGGAACCCCAGAATTTGTTGGGATAGAAGATGAGCGGGTCGGATGGGCCGGCTTGTTTATCGAGGGCGACGGCCATGCCGCGCCAATCGCCGTTTTGTTCGGAGGGGCCTTCCTGAATTCGTTCGACGGTGGCGGCGATGGTGCTGATGAGGAGCATGTAGGGGATGAACCAGCGCCACCATTGCCGGGCGGGGAGTGGGGTTGCGCTGAGCGCGTAGATGCCGATGGAGGCGAGTGACGTGTATTTCAGCGTGGCGAGGAGACGAGCGCGGTTGATCTCGTCGTAGATGACGAGCGAACCGATGATTCCGGCGACCCAGAACCACCAGAGCATTTGGCGCGGTGCGCGGCGGATAAAGAGGAGCGGGAAGAGATAAACGACGGCGGCCGGGCCGATCCAGGCCATGCGCGGTGGCGGGCTGCCATAGAGCAGCGCCGAGGGGATTGCGGCGACGCGGATGAGGGTCATACCGCGATCGGGGGTTGGTTCCAGGGACCAGGATTGCTGGGAGAAGAATTCGTGGCGTTGTTGGTATAGGAATGGACCCCAGCAGAGGAGGCAGATGATGGCGGCGGCGAAGATCGCGGCGAATACTTTTCCACGGTCGGGGCCGCGCAGGCGGATGATTGCGTAGCAGAGGAGTCCCGCGAGCGCGCCGAGGGAGAAGTAATGCGTCAGCGCGGTGGCGGCCATTGCGGTTGCGAGGGCGAGCAATCGGCCGGGCGAAACGCCCTGGCGTTCGATGCGGATCATCGCGTGGCAAGCGAGTAAGCCGAAGAGCGCGAGCAGGGGATAGGATCGCGTTTCCTGGCTCAGGTTGATTTGCAGCGGGGAGATTGCCATGAGTGCCGCGGCGAGGAGGGCCGCGTGTGTGCCGCTGATTCGGCGGACGATGTCGAAGAGGACTATCACGCCGGCGAGGGATGCGAGGGTGGAGAAGGTTCGCGTTGAGAAATCGCCGGGGCCGAAGGCGTCCATCCACCAGCGGAGGAGGATGAAATAGAGCGGCGGATGGACGACGCTTTTCAGGCCGGTCCAGATATGCGGCCAGGCGGGGGAATCGGCGAGCATTGTCTGGGGCGGCGGATTGATCAGGACGCCGGTGGGCAGGTCGAATATTTCGGAGCCGCGACCGGTGGCGAGATGGACGGAGGACCAGAATTCATCGGGCCACTGTCCGACTTTGGTGATTTGGTGGAAGCGAAGACCTGCGCCGAGGGCGAGCAGGATCGCGAGAATCAGCCAGCCGCGGAGACGGATGGCCGGGGGCGCCGGCTCTTTGGCAGCGAAATCCTGGGTGGAGTTCATCTGGTTTCCGGGTTGTGAGCCGGGGGCGTTACGAGCCAGACGGCGTTTTTTTTGCCGATGCCGTGAACGGAGCCGACGGTCCATCCGGGGAGGATTCGGGCGGTGTCGAAGCGGGCGTTGTGGCCGACCATCCAGGCGCGGTTTTGGGAGGCGAGAGCGTTTCGGACGGTTTCATCCGGTGGGTTCATCAGGAAAATCACCGGTCTTTTCCAATCTCCGGCGTAGTGGGCAATCACGAAGTAATCAAACGCCGGCTCGGTATTAAAGAAACCGAGGATTGCGACGACATCGTGCTGTCCCGCAGTCTGGTCGATCAATCGGGCCATGGTTTTCCAATCCTCACCCGGCTCGGGACCTGCCTGAAGGCGAGCCAGTCCGTATATGGCTGCGCAGAGCAACATCACTGTGGCGACTGCGCCTCCGAGGCGTCCGGGTAGGAGCGTTGCAAGGATCGCATAAATGGCGGGTGACGCCAGAAAAACGTAACGNNAACGCAGGACGCTGACCATTGTCGAGTGATGGACGAGATCTGCCGCTGCGACGATGCCGATGGTTCCCGATATCCAGAGCCACCAGAGAAGGAGGTGTGGGTTTTTACGGAATCGAAAAATCGGAACGACATATACGAGGATCGCCAAAGGAAGGGCCGGGAGCCATCGCCAATCGGCGGAGGGATCGAGCAGAAGCCGGATTGGAATTTGGGCGATGGCTTGGCCGGACTGGGCGATTCCTGTATCGGGGTCTTTCCAGAAATCCTGGTAGGCATCGTATAGATGGCGGGTTTTCCAGAAGATGGGTCCCCAAGTGACGGCGGCGACGAGCAAGCCGGCGGCTATTGCGAGAATTGCGGCTTTGCGCGGGCGGCCTTTGAGGTGGATGAGCGAGAAGAGAGCTGCTGCTGCGATTGCGCCGACTGAGAAATAGTGGGTGAGGGCCAGTGCGGCGGTTGCGCAACCAATGACCGTTAGCTTTGCGATTGAAGGCCCGCGATTATTGAAAGCGATGAGGGCATCACATAACGCTGCGCCGAAAAAAGTGAGCATGGTGTAGGGGCGTGCTGTCTGGCTGAAGTCTATCTGTGCGGTTGCGAAGAGCATTATTCCGGCGGCGATCAGGCCGGGCCAGGGTCCGCTGGTGCGGCGCACCGCGTCGAAGAGTATGGCCGCGGAGGCGAGGCCGAATAGACATGAGAGCGCGCGAATCCGGGCATCGCCTTGGCCGAACAGATCGATCCACCAGCGGAGAATGACGTGATACAGAGGTGGATGGGTGGTGCTGCTTAGGCCGGTCCAGATGTGCCACCATGGGGGGGCGGCGGTGTAACCGATTTTTGGGGGTGAATCGACGATTACGCCGTAAGGAATTTCGTAAAGCTCGCTGCCGCGACCGGTGGCGAGATAGAGCGCCCAATATTCGTCGAGGGAGAGGCTTTCCTTATCGATGCGATAGGACCGCATCGCGCCGCCGATGAGCAGGAGAATGATCAGGATGAGCAAATGGAACCAGCGGACGCGCCCCACCGCGTCTGGATTTGCATCGGGGAGACTCATGCCATTGCTTTTTCCGGTCTTGCCGCGGGGGCTGCGGGGGCGTCCGCCTTTTTCCCGTATTCGCGCAAGCGGGGTGGAACGAGGCTGACGTCGACGGCGTCATAGCTTATTCGCGGGGAACCGATTGCCGAGTCGTATTGGGCGATAGTTGTCTTGAGGAATTCCTCATCGTTGCGCTTGGGGAACGCCGGCTTGTAGTGCGCGCCGCGGGATTCATTGCGCATCAAAGCGCCTTGCAAGATCGCCTCGGCCAGGACGATCATGTCCCGGGTCGCCCTGGCGAAGCTCAGATTCTGATTGGTCCACATGCCGGTGTCGGAAAGTTTTACGCGTTTGTATCGTTCTTTCCATTGCTGGCAGCGCTCGAGGGTTTGCTGGAGGCGTTCGTTGTGGCGAACGACGGTGCAGTTGTCGGTCATCCAGCGGCCCATTTCCTGCCAGAGGAGATAGGGGTTCTCATCGCCCTGATTGTTCACGATCCAATTCTGGCGATCGGTTTCCTGCTTGACAACCGCGTCGTAGACGGACTGCGGCACATCCGCGGCGGCGGTTGCCGCGACATCGGTGCAGTAATTTTTTACGCAGCGCCCGCCGAAGAGGCCGTCGAAAATGCAACAGNNCCCAATCGGTTTGCGCCGTGATAGGCGAATGAAACTTCGCCCATGGCGTAGAGGCCGGGGATACTACTCATCATGTTGGCGGGGTCGCCGAACTTGAGGCCGCCGGTTTTTTCGTCCTTCTTGAAGCCGGCGCGTAATCCGCCCATGGAATAATGGACGGCGGGGAAGATTTTCATGGGTTCTTCGAGCGGATCGACGCCGACGAATTTCTCGTAGATTTCGAGAATGCCTTCGAGTTTGCCGAGTACTTTTTCGCGGCCGAATTTTTTGACGGTGTCGGCTAGGTCGAGATAGACCATGTTTCCGCCGCCGATGCCGAGCTTCATTTCGGTGCAGACCTGGAAGATTTCGCGGGTGGCGATGTCGCGCGTGACGAGGTTGCCGTATTTGGGATATCGCTCTTCGAGGAAATAGAACCGTTCGGATTCGGGGATGCTGTTTGGGGGGCGGATGTCGCCGGGGCGTTTGGGGACCCAGATGCGCCCACCTTCGCCGCGTGCGGATTCGCTGATCAGGCGGCATTTGTCTTCGCCGGGGATTGCGGTGGGATGAACCTGGATGCACTCGGGATTTCCGTAGTCCGCGCCAGCCTGATAGCAGCGGGAAGCCGCCCCGCCGGTGCAGATGACGGACATTGTCGATTTTCCGAAGACCATGCCGCATCCGCCGGTGGCGATGACGACGGCATCGGCGCGGAAGGCGCGG
>PMAK01000112.1:0-30904 GCA_003153655.1 Phycisphaerales bacterium | reverse complement strand
GCCGGTGGTTGCGCCGGCGAAGAATGTGCGTTTGATGAGCGAACCGCCGAAGAGCCGCAATTCGCGCTGGCCCTCTGGTGTGCGGTTGAAAGGGACGCCCATGCGATCGAGGAGGTCGATGATGCGCGGGGCCCAGTTGCACATTTCCAGCACCGGCGGCTGGTCGGCGAGGAAATCACCGCCCATGACGGTTTCATCGAAATGAATCCACTCGCTGTATCCCTGCTGCCGGGCGATGTCGTTGCAGGCGTTGATGCCGCCCTGGGCGCAGACGCTATGGCTGCGTTTGACCGGAACCATCGAGAAGAGATCGACGTTGACGCCCTCTTCGGCGAGCTTGATGGTGCAGGAGAGGCCGGCGAGGCCCCCGCCGATGACGATAACTTTTTTTGCTGCGGCCGACATTTTTAATCCTTCGGAGGCTGAATCAATTTTGTCCGATTTTTGTGGATGAAAGCCAGGCTTTGAGGNNCGGTGCTTCGCACCGCCGCTAATTGTGTCTGGGTTGATTGGGAAGCGTAGGGTTTCATTTTGTATTTTATAGCGGCTTGCCGAGTTTGTCGCGCTTTAGGGCGATGTAGCGTATGTGATGGTCCAGATGCTCGGAGGTCCATTGAAAGCTTTGCTCGAGGGTGATGACGCCGAGGTCCTGATGTTGGGCGGTGCGCGTGAATGCCGAATCGGGCAGCTTGCGGAGAACCGCGGAGAATTGCCGCCGATTCAGGTCCAGAATCTGCACCGCGGTCTCGGCGTCCTGTTCCTCGGGAAACAGTTTGGAGGCGAATTTGGATTCGTCGAAGCCGAGAATCTGCGGGTTTTCCTCGGCGATGATGGATTTCATGCGGGCGGTCCAGATCAGCTCATCATCCATGAGATGGAGAACGATCTGCTGAATCGACCATTGTCCGATGCTCGCGCCGGGAGGCGGCACCCAGAGGAGTTCGTTGCGGGCCAGGCCGGCGATCGCCGTTCGCAATTTCTGGCCGCCGGCGGCAAATTCGTCGATGCGTTTCCGATCCATGTCGTTATCCTAGTGCAGGATGATTGCCTTGTCGTGAATGCTCGCCCCCAGGGCCAGAAACCCGCACAGCAGCGTGAAAACAAATAATCCCGCGCAGACATATCCCCATCTCCGCTGGGCGGCGGCGCTGATTGTCAGGCCCCAGGTGATGCCGGCCGTCCAAAACCCGTTGGCCAGGTGAAAACAGGAGGCGAGGATTCCGAGCGGGTAGACGAAGTAAGCCACCCAAACGCTTGAATTGATGTGGCGGGCAGTGCTGCGGGTGGCGTCGGCGGGGACGAATTCGAGGGTATGGCCGAAAAGGCCCTTCATGCCGAGCACGTGGAAGAGAATGAAGAGCATGATGATGACGGCGCTGATCCGCTGGAGGAGGTAGAAATAGTTTTTGGCGTAGGGGTATTTCTCGACATTCGGCTGGCCGCCAAGGGTGATCCAGATTCCATAAATCGTGTGGTAGAGGATGGGCAAGAAGATGAAAATCCATTCGATGGCCCAGAGGAAGGGGAGAGCGTGAATCTTATCTACCTGAAGCTGATAGGTGTCGGTGGGGCCGGAACCAGCTTGGATCATGGAGGCATTAACGATGAGATGAACGACGATATATCCGCCGAAAATCAGGCCTGTCAGGGAGTGAAGCCGGCGAAGCAGAAAGCTTCGGCCGCAGGAAACGGACGGGATGGTCAAAGAGGTGGCGGTAGTTTGTGACACGATGCGGTAAGTCCTTGACGGACCATTATAAAAGAAAGCTGGCGGATGGCATATGGGTCGGGTGATACGGATTCCACTTGAATTNNTTTTCTGTGGGATCCGTATGAGGTGCTGTTAAAGTTATCGGGGGCGAGCGTCTTGTCAGATTATCAAAGCGAATCAGAGGTCGAGGGAGCCCAGGCATCCTGCTGCCAGTTGTCCAGGGAGTTCGGAAATTGGGAAATAGCGGAAAAAGTACCTGGATCGGTATCGACGATGGCGGAATAGGTATCGGCCGGGGTGACCGCGGCGGCAGCGGCCCGACCGCTGGTGACTCGACTGATGGATGCCGTTACCGTTCCCGTCAACGACGGATTGAAGGCCACGCCAGCGGCGTTTGTGGCGATTGGTTCGACGACCAACGCGGAAATGATATCTTGCGCGACCGGGGAACCCTTTCCAGTGGCAAGATCAAAGCCTATTCCGGCGTTATAAAGGCCGTTGTTTCCTATGGTAATGTCGTTGAAGTCTGTTTCGGGCAGCCCCAGCATGGTGCCGATCATTGCCGAGCCGGCGAGAGAGGGGAATCCGGCCATCATCCTACCTTGATCCGCGTCGGCGACGAGGGCGGCCCATTGGGGGGCGCCGGCGCTGGTTCCCCCGACGTCGAACCAGCCGGATTGGCCCTGATAGGTTGTCGTATCGTAAACGATATATGGCGTTCCGGCGTTGTATGACACGTCTGGAGAATAGTTTTGCTCGATCGTGCTGATTCCACCCCCGCCGTCGGACCAGGCTGTTTCGCCCAGATAAGTTCCGGAACTGCTGACGGACAAATCGGTGCCGCCGACGGACAAAACATTGCGTGATGTGGCGGGATACTCGACGGAGTTGTCATCGCCGGACGCGGCGACGAAGACGATGCCGCCGGCTTGGCCGGAGCTGTCCAAATGGCCGATGGGGGTGGTGAAATCGCTGTCGTAACCTTGTTCGCCGTTGAATTCCGTGCCGCCCCAGCTCATCGAAACAGCCACGACTCCGGTGAGTGAGCGGGCGTAATTGACGGCGTTGAGGAGGTCTGTGAAGCTTGAGGATTTCGCCTCGACCAGCACGATATCGGCTTGCGGGGCAATGACGTGCGCCCATTCAACATCGAGGGATTGCTCAAGCGCCCAGCCGGCGTTGGTGGCGGGCGTTCCTTCGGGTGTGGCGACGGAGAGCACAAAATTACCGGCGGCGTCGTTATTGCCGAGACCGATGGCTGCGTCGAAGGATTTCAGGTCGTTGGAAATCGTGGGGGCACCGTAGGCATCGACAATGGCGATGGTTTGTCCCGCCCCCAATGCCGGCGCTATAGTATTGTCAGCACTGTAATAGACTTGGGAAAAACCATAAGCGGCCCGGACTTCGAATGGCGTCAACACGGTCGCGGCAGAAGAGAAGAGCGTCCTTGGCTCCAGAAGCTCGATAGCGACGCGACGGACGACTGCGCGAATTGGATCAATTCTATTTTTGCTGGCCATAACTAACTCCTTGCCAGCCAGGTGCACTCGTTGAAACGAGTCACATCGGCCCACCTATACATCAGGCCCGGCTCATTCACGATGAAGGGATCATACGGGATCATCGCGCGAGGTTTCATGAATTTCATGTAGAACTGCAAAATAAACCAACTCTTCTCAGACCTAAACAGAGGGGAATAGAACAGACCTTATACGGATTCCACTTGAANNTTTTCTGTGGGATCCGTATTAGACATTAAACGAGCGATTCGGATGTCCCTGGTTTGTTGTCACCCCTGCCGCTTTCCGATACAAACTTCCCCTCTCATGACCTCGCCTGCGGCGAATTCGATTCCCTATCCTAGTTTTTACCAGCGCCTCCGCCAATGGATCATCGCGAATCCGTTCCTATTTTTGGGCGTCATTTACCTATTGGGCAATGGGGCGCAACTGGTCTTTTCGCGGGGGGACACCTCTGAATGGGATCAGGTTTTCGTTCGGGCGGCGAGGCAATTAATCGACAAAGGAGATATTTATTCCGTTCCGGCCGTGACATCCACCCGCCCTACCGCCGAGCTTTTTCAGCTGTTGCATCCGTTCACGTATCCTCCATTTCAGGCGATTATCGCGATTCCGTTTGTCTTTCTTCCGCATTTGCTGAGCCGGATCGGGTGGTTTTTAGTGCAAGTGGCTGCGCTGACCACGGTCTGGCGGGTAGGTTGGAAAATTGCCGGCGGAGGTCCGCTGAATCGGGGCAGGTGGACGCCGGCGGAGGCGGTGATTTGCGTCCTTGGGCTGATCGTTGGCATGCGCTATGTTCAGGGGGCGTTTGGGCATCAACAAACAGACATCCTGATCGACGCGTTGTTAGTTGCCGGATGTTATGCGTGGCAACATCAACGGGACTTTCTTGCCGCCAGTGCGTGGGGAATAGCGGCGGCGTTTAAAGGGCCACCGCTGCTTATGGCTCCTTATCTCGCGTGGCGCGGGCGATGGTTTGCGGCGGCGTGGACGATCGTATTGGCGGTTGCGCTTAATCTTGTACCTGATGCGATTCACCGCGCGCCGCAAGGCATCTGGCTCAGCCAGTGGTACACGCGAATTGTAAAACCGACGAACGGCGAGGTTGGCGCGTGGTATGTGGATGTCACGATCAACCAATCCATCGCGGGGGCGGCACACCGATTCTTCACGACCGGGTGGTCTCTGGAAGGAGGTCAACTCGTTATCTCTTACAACAAGAATATCCTTCCGCCGAAGGTTCTGAAATTGCTGGTTTATGCGGTTGAGCTTGCGTTATTGCTGGCGGCTGGATGGGCGATGGGATGTCCCTTTCGGCGGCCGCGCGATGCGTATACCGCGGGGCTCGAAGCTGCGCTGGTGATTATTCTGATGCTGCTGCTGTCGCCGATGTCGCATAAGACGCATTTTGGGATTTTGATTTTGCCCGGGTTTTTTGTCGCGCGGATGGTTATTGAACATCATGACCGCGTGGCCGTCTGGTGCATGCTTGCGTGTGTGATCGTCATCGGATTGCTGGATCATTTTTTCTTTTACACCGTGCTCGGCGATGTATTCGCGTGGTATGGCAATGTCATGTGGGGGACGATCGCGCTGGGTATTGCGTGTTTTCATTCGCTTGCTTTGAGACGCAAATCGCTAATGGCGTGAAGAAAGAGCGGTGGATTTGCCACCTTGAGATCAAGCCGCGAAGTGCTTTGGCGAATTCGGGCTTACAATAATCAGACAACATGACGGTTAAAGAGCGAATGGAAGCGGGCGTAGCGCATCACCAAGCCGGTCGGCTTGCGGAGGCGGAGACGGTCTATCGCGAGGTTCTGTCGCAGCAGCCGGATCATGCGGACGCGCTGCATCTGCTGGGGATGCTGGCGGGGCAGGTTGGCGAATTGGATGTGGCCGTGGACTTGATGCGGCGGGCGACGCAGCTAAATCCAGGCTTCGCCGACGCGCACAATAATCTTGGTTTCGCGCTGGCAAAAAAGGGGAAGGCCTACGACGCGATCATATGCTATCGGGAGGCGATTCGGCTGAAGCCCGATCTTTGCGAAGCGCACATCAATCTTGCCAATGCGCTGGACGAAATCGGGCAATATGACGATGCCATCGCGTCTTATCGCGAGGCGATTCGGTTGAAACCCGAGTCCGCGGAATCGCACATCAATCTGGGGAATGTGCTGAGAAACAAAAGACGGCTTGATGAGGCGATTGCTTCGTATCGGCAGGCGATTGCCCTGAAGCCGTATCTCGGAACAGCCTACAACAATCTCGCGAATGTGCTGGCGGAAGTTGGGAAGGTTGACGAGGCGATTGCGACTTTTCGGCAGGCCCTGCTGCCTAACCCAGAATACGCGGTCGCCCACAGCAATCTCATTTTGCTGCTGCACTATCAACCCACATATGACGCCGGGATGATCGATGAAGAGCTGGGCCGTTGGAACCGGCAGCACGCCGAACCGCTGAAGGAGCGGATTCAGCCGCACACGAACGATCGCGATCCTGAGCGGCGATTGCGGATTGGATATGTATCGCCGGATTTTCGCGAGCATGTGGTGGGCCGGAATCTGATTCCGCTGTTTCGAGAACACGATCATGCGCAAATGGAAATATTCTGTTACGCGAATGTCGCTCGTCCGGATTGGCTGAGCGAGCAATTCCGCAGCTGCGCGGATGTTTGGCGCAAGATTTCGGGACTGCCTGACGATCGCGTCGCCGAAATGATTCGGGGAGATGGGATTGATATTCTCGTGGATCTGACGCTGCACTCGGGGGGGAGCCGTCTTTTGATCTTCGCTCAAAAGCCTGCGCCGGTGCAGGCAACTTTCGCGGGGTATCCGGGTTCGACGGGGCTGGAGACGATCGACTATCGAATCACTGATCCTTACCTGGATGCGCCGGGATCAAGCGATGATTTTTATTCGGAAACATCGGTTCGGCTTCCGGATAGTTTCTGGATCTATGACGCGGGGAACACGATCGAGATCAATGCGCTGCCGGCGGAAACTCGGGGGCATGTTACATTCGGGTGTTTGAACAATTTTTGCAAAGTGAATGAGCGGGTGCTGCAACTTTGGGCGGAGGTGCTGAGAAATGTGAATCAATCGCGATTGATGATGCTTTGCCCGGAGGGAATGCACCGCGAACCGCTGCTGGACTATATGCAAAAGGAGGGCGTCGATCGCGGTCGCGTTGAATTGATTGCCCATCGGCCTCGTTCGCAATATTTCAAGCTATTCAATCAGATCGACGTGGGGCTCGACACATTTCCGTATAACGGGCACACGACGAGTCTTGATTCGTTTTGGATGGGTGTGCCGGTGATTTCGCTGGTGGGAGAGAGGGTTGTGGGACGGGCGGGGGTTTCGCAACTGACGAATCTTGGGTTGCCGGAACTTATTGCGCAGACGCCGGAACAGTTTGTGCGAATTGCCAGAGGGTTGTCGAATGATTTGCCGCGACTGGCGGAACTGCGACGGACACTGCGGGCGCGGATGCAAGCGTCGCCGCTGATGGATGCCCGCCGTTTTGCCCGGAACATTGAAGCGGCATACCGGGAGATGTGGCGGAAGTGGTGTGCGACCTAAGGCAGCCCTGATCAAATGCAACTCAGTTTAATTCTTCCGTTGATTCGCTTTTATTTTGCAGCAGCTACTCACCGCCAAGCACAAAACGGCGACACCGGTGGCATGGAAGTGAATCTATTGGAGGATGGCATCGACGATACCAAGGTATCGGATGCGAGTGAGGAGCGGTGTTCGATGACGAACGGAGAATGAATTGCGGCCTGAGCCGGTGGCGGTTTTGCGGTGATGCGGGGTGAATGTCTGGAAATGTCCCGAAATGTCCGGGAATGTCCTGTTTTTAAGAATTTCGCCGCCTCTCCCCTGGGTGGTTTGGGCGATTGGGCTGAGCGTGTTTGATTGATGTTGCTGCCATTAATGCGGCCTGGGCGGTGAGCCCGCGAATGAGCCGATGAAAAAAGTGTGTCCCCGCTATATCTATAGCCAATGGGTGAAAGTTTTGGACGTGTTTTTAGGAAATCTGGAGATTTTTTGAAATCTTTTTTTTGAAGGACCGGATTTTGACGGCGGCTAGTTGGCAAGGCTGCATCCGTTTCATCTCTGAAGCCGAGGGGAAGGAAATAGGTGGCTGTCCCTCGTTTAGTAACCGTCTTAGCTATTTCCAAATACTGGAACGGCGGCGCCATGAATCACTTTTCCGCTATCGCTGCACAGGAACACGATGACACGCGCAATGTCTTGGGGCTTTGGCCATTTCGCGAAGTCCGCCTTGGGCATTGCTTTGCGGTTTGCCTCGGTATCAATGATGTTGGGAAGAACCGAATTCACACGGACTCCGGTTCCCTTCAGGTCTTCGGCAAGAGAATCAATCATGGCAACCGCGGCTGCCTTTGAAGCGGCATAGGCAGCGGCGCCGGCGGCGTGATCAATCGCAGCTTTGGATGCGATGTTTACAATCGCCCCACCGCCTTGCTTGAGCATTACCCTTACCGCGGCACATGACAGCACATAACCCGCACGCAAGTTCAGCGCCAGCATTTGGTCGAAGACTTTTGTGTCCATTTCCCACAATTTTACGCCGCCCGCGTAACCGCCGACGGTGTTGACCATGGCGTCGAGCCGCCCATGTCGCGCGATAATTCCTTCGACGAGTTTACCGACTGCCGTTTCATCGGTGACATCGACCTTGTATGCGTCGAGCTGGGAACTGTTAACGCCGGCCAGTTTCTTCATCGCATCGAGTTCTTCCTGTTTTCTATACGTGACGACGACGTGGGC
The DNA here is from genome assembly GCA_003153655.1 of Phycisphaerales bacterium. Classification (GTDB taxonomy): domain Bacteria; phylum Planctomycetota; class Phycisphaerae; order Tepidisphaerales; family Tepidisphaeraceae; genus PALSA-1353. The sequence goes on along the minus strand of PMAK01000112.1, from coordinate 22,877 downwards.
GCCTTCTTGCAGGAACGCGAGGCTTACCGCGCGTCCCAATCCGCCGGTGCCTCCGGCTACCAATACGACTCTGGCTGTTGAGATTATTTTGGATTCCATGCGTCATATCCTTTCATGTTCGGTCTCCGGCGCTGCGCGACTATGCATCTCGGCAATGTAGCGGCGCTGGAACGATGCAAGGAAAGTGCTTTGAATGTCGTAGAAGACTGATCGCATAACCATTGGTGGGACCAATGCAGGCGTTCGGCGAGTCTTATGTCGAATGGGCGATAAGGGATTCGAACCCCTGACTTCCACCTTGTAAGGGTGGCACTCTAGCCGCTGAGTTAATCGCCCAAATGAGCAAAAACGAATTCCAAAGCTATCTTTCCCGAGTAGCTGGCACGTATCCTACCGCGAACCTTCCAACGGGCAACCAAGGGAACACCGATTCGAATTACTCCAACGAGAGCAAGGCGAGATAACCTATCTTGATTGAAACCCATTACCTCCAGGCGAAAATGGCTACAACGGCAAAAGCGAAGCAATGACTTAGCCGTAGGAAGATGGATTCGCTGTCATGCGCCTTCATTTTGTGCCGAGCTTGACGCCAAGACTGCGCAGCATCGCGAACGTGTCGACACAAGGGACGTCGCAAAAGCGGCATACATTTGGAATCTTCACACGTCGCTTGCAATTGACATCATATGTCTCGTGCGTCACCACAGTAGCCCCGATGTGCTTGGCATAAGCCACAAGCCATGCGTCAGCCACGCTCGCAAACTCATTCTTTGCGGCGTCTGTAAAGGACTGCTCCTGCGCCCACTGCATCAGTGCGGCGTAGTGAGCCAACGTTTCTGGCGCGCCTGAATCTCGGATGCATCCGACGAAGGCACCATCCATCCACGTTTTCAATGGCCCGTCTCCTTTTATTTCCTCGGCGATGCGGTCGATGGTAAACAATCGACCCGCGTTGCCGTGGATCACGAGGCTATCCCAAAACGCGGGCACAAGATCAAAGGCGTAGTATCTAACCGCTGCCTCGATAAAAACGTTGGCGTCGAGTACGAATAGGTGCGGGGAACTCAATCAAGCCCGCCTTCCTGTGCTCGCCGGGCCAATTCCCCGAACGACTTGCCGCTTAAACCCGTAAGACGGTAGGCCTCGGTATGCAACACGCGGCCTTCTTTCAATGCACGAACCAGCTCAACGGCAAACCTCATGCCCACTCGCTGCGGTGAAGTCGCGTGAAAATTGCCACCCGACTCCGTAGTAGCTCTCTGCTTCCGCTCTTGGTTGATATACCGCTGGTAAAAATCGAAAAATATTTCCCTCGTGATAAGCTTCAGGTCGAGCAATCTTCGGGCAGCGACGATTTGACTTACCTTGAACGCCCTTGCCACCATCTCATAAGGGTCTGCTTCGTTTGCATTCCACATCTGGCGCAGTATGGCTTCTGGCACGAGAAACTCCGCCGCCACGCGATTGCAGGCTTGTTCAGTCGCATTATTGGCTGGTTGCATTTGGCGAAGATCGAACGCGGCACTAGAGCCGAACGCGACATGAGCCAACTCGTGCGCAAATGTGAACATCTGCGCCGACTTGCTGTCTGCGCCGTTCACAAACACCAATGGGGCATAATCATCCACAAGTACGAACCCGCGAAACTCTTCAACGTCGAGTGGACGATGCGTGTTATTTCCCACTACTCCGTTGACGACGACAACAATGCCGGCCGTGCCCATCGCATCACACAGTGTTCGCAACGCGTCCGACCACGTTCTCTGCTGCGTGGCCCAATTCTGTTCGAGCTTTAACAACTCGCGAACTCGATCGGCAACCTTCTTTGTGTCTTCGCTCGGCTTCGCACAGTTAACCAGCGACACCTGCTCTCGGCCTTCCTCGACAAGGTAGTCCCGGAGCCATGCTTGCCGCCGCTGCATCGTATGTAGTGTGTCCAGCAATTCGGTTGATGGTGACTGAACTGTCGTATCGCTCAGTGTGCGGTAGTAGGGAATGTTGAGCCGTTCAACCGGCGGAGCCTTGAGGAACAGAAAGCCCAGGGGCGTCGCCGTGGCCTTCGAAAACTGTTCCAGTTGATTGAGGGTCGGCGCGTCTTCGCCCGTAAGCCAGCGGGCGAGTTTTGGGAAGCGGTCTTCCAACTCGGCTCGACCCTTGGAGGACCGTTCCGAGGCCCATTGCAATAATTCAGGGCTAACCGCAACCTTACTCATAAGAGTGCCTCTCTGGGCATTCTAGCAGAACTCTAAGCCATCTTCCGCACATCGATCCGCCCCGCCGTTGCGGCTGTGATTTCGGCGAGCCCCTACCACATATGAAAAACGTATGTCACCTTCAGCCATGACCGGGTGTTCTATTGTGTATGATAGATAGTTCCATGATTGATTCGTTGCGCGAGTATGTCCGGACCGGGTCTTCGGAGGTTTTTAGGGCCATCGTTGAGGCTCATGTGGATGCCGTCTATTCGCAGTGTTTGCGGCAGTTGCGGGATCGCGTTGCGGCCGAGGATGTTACTCAACAAGTCTTTATCACACTGGCGCAGAAGGCGGCGCGGATTCCACCGAAATCGGTGCTGAATGGTTGGCTGTTTACGGCCACCCGGTATTGCTGCGCCAATTACCAGCGGGCGGCGGCACGCCGACGATCCGCGGAACGCAAGGCGGCCCTTATGCGAAACGAAGCCATCGAACCGTCTCGTGCGAGCGATTTTCGATCACAGGCGGAGCCGATTTTGGATGATGCGATTGCGCAGCTTGGGCAGAGCGATCGGGATGCGGTGCTGCTGCGATTTTTTCAGGGACGAAGTGTTCGCGAGGTGGGCAATACGCTTGGGGTTTCGGAAGATGCGGCCAAGCAGCGGATTTGCCGGGCGGTGGAAAAGCTGCGGACTTATTTTGCGCGTCAGGGTTTGACGGCGCCGGAGGCGAGCGTTGTGGCGCTGCTGGGGGAGATGATCAAGCCTGCTGGGCCGGGCGTGGCGCATGCGGCGTTTCAGGCGGCGGTTGGGAAGACTGCTGCCGCGGGGGTGCTGGCTCGAACGACGTGGAGGTGGTGGAAAATCGCGGCGGGATTTACGGCGGCTGGGGTGATTACGGCTGCGGTCGCGGTTGGTAATCATAGTTTGCCGGATCAATCTTCTACGGCGGTTTCTTCTGCTATTGGCGTGACGCCGATTCTTGCTGATGTTTCGCCGGCGCAATCGGATGCTGCGACGACGCAGCCGATGTCGCAGGCTATGCCAGTGGAAGCACTAGGCAGACTGTGCGCGGCGATCAAGGCGGACGACAAAGCCATGATGGGCGAGTGCCTGTGCAACGATGGCAAGGATCCGGCCGCGGCGGCGCTGGGGCGCGAATTTATCGAAGAGGCGGCGACTGCTTATCGCATTGAAAAGGCGTGGAGAGAGAAATTCCGGGTTGAGATGCGCGTTCCCAATCTCGGCTTTGATGACTTTCCCAAGGGGGATTATGCAACGCTGTATCGCGGGACACTTGATGCGCCGGGCGGGCCGGAGGTGACGATTGATGGTGATGTGGCCCGGATGCGCGTGCCGCTGCCGCCGGAAGCATTTTCGGGAACATCGGGGCCGAATCATCATTGGTCGGGCGCGATGCTGGTGTTCACTCGAGTGGACGGCAACTGGAAATTGAATACCGATCGGACGTTTAATTTTATCATCAACCTCAGCCGGAATCCCGGAAACGTGAGCAGCGACGTTGATGTTGAGAACAAGATCATGGCGGGAGTCATTGCCACTCTGGATAACATCGCGGCGCGGATTGAAAGCGGTTCCATTACCTCCACGGGGCAGGCGGCATCGGCCGTCGCATCGCAAATGGGGAAAGTATTTCGGAATGCCCGGGTGGGTGGCGGTGGAATCAACGTGGTGCCAGTTATCGGCGGGTAGAACATCCCGCAATTCAGCGGCTTATACGGATTCCACTTNNTTTCTGTGGGATCCGTATTACTCCGCCTTGGCTTCTCTTGTCATCAGCGTGGTCAGCGCGCGAATCACATCCATTCCCTCGAACAGTACTGCGTGAACCGCCTCGGTGATGGGCATCTCAACGTTATATTTGATGGATAGTTCGCGCACGCTGCGGGTTGTGGGGACGCCTTCAGCGACACTATCCATGCTTCCGAGGATATCCTGAAGTTTGCGGCCCTTGCCGACTTGTTCGCCGACGGTTCGGTTGCGGCCTTCGGGGCTGACGCAGGTTGTGATGAGATCGCCGAGGCCGGCGAGGCCCTGGAAGGTTAATTCCTGTGCGCCCATTGCGACGCCGAGGCGGGTGATTTCGACGAGGCCGCGTGTGACGAGGGCGGCTTTGGCGTTGTTTCCGGCGGCGAGGCCGTCGAGAATTCCGGCGGCGATGGCGATGACGTTTTTGGTTGCGCCGGCGAGTTCCGTGCCGATGACATCGGAATTGGTATAGACGCGAAACCACTGGGTGGAGAAGACATTCTGAACGCGCTGGGCGAGTTCGGCATCTTCGGCGGCGGCGACCGCTGTGGCCGGGAGATATCGGGCGAGTTCGGCGGCGATATTTGGGCCGGAGAGCGCCGCCAGCCCCCTGCCGCGACCTACGACGTCGGCGATGATTTGCGTGGGGCGAAACAGGGTTTGGTTCTCGATTCCCTTGGCGACGGAAACGATTGGGACGGCTGCGGGGACGTGGCGCGCCAGGCGTTTCCAGACGTTTCGCATGTATTGCGTGGGGACAGCGGAAAGGATCAGCGTACATCCTTCGAAGCATTCGGCGTCGTTGGCGGTGAGTTGAACGTTTCGGGGTAGTTTTACGCCGGGGAGGAGGCGCTGATTTTCGCGGTTTTGAATGAGGCGGTTGATTGATTCTTCGAAGACACCCCAGATGGTGACGTCGTGGCCGCCCTGGCTGAGGAGGATGGAGCAGACGGTTGCCATTGCGCCGTCGCCGACGATTGTTACGCGTTCGGACATGGGGGTATCTTATTCATTCCGCTGATTGGCTGCGAGTGAAGTGAAGCTGAAGGTTATTGGCACAGTTAATGCACAAATCTATGATTCAATCTGCGCCTTTAACCGATTGCTCCGGACGATACATGAACGAACCAACATCTGGGTTTCGACCCATCGCGAATAGTCTGTCGGCGGACTTCGGCGTGGTAGTCAGGCCGGGCGACTGGCGCGTTGATGGCGGTTTGGTGCGTCGAATCAAGAACGCATATCGGCTTGCCATGAAAGAATTCGATGGCCGCCGTTATTCGATGTGGAAGTACATTCGGAGGCGACAGCATGACGTCCATGACGCACTAATGAGCAATGACGACGGAGTGACCTCAATCGTATTGAGCAATCCGGCCCAGAATGAACTTTATTACGGCATGGACAGCCTATTTAGGGTGGGCTCTGAGTTGCTGGAAGCGCACGACGTTCACCGAACAATTCTTGCCACTTTCGTGCTTGATACATTCGCGAGACTTGCGGAAGCGACCGGGGCGCGCTGCGCATGGAACCCCGAAGCGGTTCCGAGCCGACCCACGGAGACTGATCTTGAAGCGATACTTTCAAGCCTCGACACTGTTTTGGGAATTGGAATTGAGTTTCCGAACCCGTTCGACGGAGAATTTGGGATACGAACCTCGCGGGGAGTGATCGGCCAGAGGGGTCCGCTTTGCCTCTATCAGGCGTGGCGATTCGTGAACCTCTGCCGGATTATGGATGGTTATCGCGTTCTGGAAATCGGGGCCGGGGTGGGCCGGCAGGCGTATTATGCGCGGCTCATGGGGATTAAGGACTATACGATTGTGGACTTGCCGCTTGGCAATGTCGGGCAGGCGATATTTCTCGGCACGGTGCTCGGACCCGACGCCGTGTGGATGCCGGGCGATCCGATCTCTGATCAAGCCGGCAGAATTCGCCTTTTACCCCCGAGTTGGATCGAAAGCACGGCGGAGAATTTCGATCTCATTGCCAACGTTGACAGCATGACGGAGATGTCGAAAAAACACGCGGTTGAGTATTTTCGTTTTTCGTGCAAGCACGGCAAAGCGTTTCTGTCGATCAATCACGAGGCCAATTCGTTTCGGGTTTATGATCTGCCTCGTGCAGCCGGCATTTCCATCGGAAGCATGCGCCACCAATGTTCTATGCGGCCGGGATATATGGAGGAATTGTTCATCACCGGGTTGGCGGGTCCCGCGCGTCGAAAATCGATTTGGCCGTGGAATAGGCGCTAAGCTCAGTGCGGCTATCTCAATCGACTGATGCTGTCCGCCAACCCACCGGGGCGGTTTCGGGACAGCCAGCATTGGCGATGATTTTGGATGATCTGTTTGAGTTGTTCTTTTGGATCTTCACCTCTGGCTTTTCGGCAGGCGAATCGCAACATCGCGGCAGCGTTTTCGAATTCGGATTTGATCAGGTGCGCATCTGCTGTCTGTATTTTGGAGGCGTGAACATTTCGCATTGCGGAGTCGATGGCGGCTTCGGCGGCTTCCAGGCCCTGGGGCGTGATACCTTCCATTGGATCGGTGTGGGTCGATGTTGGCACGAGCACGCTGAAGAGGGCTGATCGGTTGTGGATGATCGGCCCGACGGCTTTGTAGACATTCCCGAGATCGTAGGCCGCGGTGCCCATCATGCCGGCTGCATCCTCGAATGCGTGAATATCCAACGCCCGCGGCAGTGGCAGGTTTCGGTTGGATTCCAGGCACCAGCTCATTGCCGCTCCGGCGGCGAGGCCGGCATAACTCATTGGGAGATATTGGAGATGTCCGTAGTCGCCCCAATCGGTGTTCAGATATCCGGCGGCGCCGTGGGCGAGGCCCTGCGTGGCGGCGGCGCGCTGATTGGCGAGCATATTGTCGGTGCGGCCGGCGATGCTGCACCAACTGCTGGTTCCGGGGCAGACGTAGAATTCCACGCCACTTTGGCCGAATTGCTTGGCTTCGGTTTCAAATGGATGAATTGCCTCGTAGCCCCAATTCAGTGCGATCGCGCCAGGCGGCAATTGTTTAATCAGTGCTGGTTCGTGCAGGATGATATCACCCCAGAACATCATTCGCCGGCCATGCTTTGAGACCCGATCGCTCACCTGACTCAGGAATTCGAGATAGACCTGGCGCACGCCGCGCTTGAGGCATTCGTCTTTGCTGCGGCCCTGGCCGATGTCGAAGGTTTCATCGCAGCCCACGTTGAAAAGGGGGCTGGAAAAATTCGGCAGAAATTGTGAATACAAATCGCTTAGAAGATCCAGGCTGCGGGGATCTGTGGGACAAAGACTGAATGGGCCTTTCCATCGGAATCCCCAGGGTGTTTCCGAACCGTCCGGCGCTTCGGCCAGCGGCAGATAGCGGGGATGCCGGAGCCAGCGCTCCATGTGCCCGAAGCTGTTTTGATTGGGGACGAGCTCGATGAAACGTGCTTTGCAGAACTGGTCAAGCTCGCGAATTTCTTGGGCTGTCATTGGACTGGCGGACTTCCAGACTTCTTCGTGGCCGCGATAGGCGAACGTATGCTCGATATAGAGTTGGAGATGATTGATCTTCCATTGGGCGAGGCGATCCACCAGGGAAAACAGCGTGGGCATGGTGGGGACTTTGTCGCGGCTGATATCCAGCATGACGCCGCGCACGGGAAAATCCGGCCAATCTTCGATTTCCAGGCAAGGCAGCGTCGCGGGAAATTGCCGCTGGAGTTGTGCAAGCGTCTGGCGGCCATAGAAAATTCCGGCTGCGTCGCGGCTGATGATTCTGCAATATGCGGGCGTGATTGAAAGGTGATATCCCTGCGGATGAGCGAGGGCCGGATTGATTTTCTCCTCGACGGCCGCGTTGGAGTTGCCCGCGTGCCGGCTCATTCGCCGCGGCGCGGGCAACAGCACGATGGGATCGGTAGTCATTGGCCAGTAGCTTACCTTCGCGCGATGAGCGCCGTCGAATTGGCAAGACTACGGTACAAAAAAGCGGCGCCGATTTTCACTCGGCGCCGCGATTCTATTTCAAGAGCTATCGTTTTAATGCGACTTACGAGACCCGGCCTCCGCCGTTCTGGTATTCGTAATAGGTGCGGATATTGCGGCCGTAGTATCCACCGCCCTGAGCGCGTACGGCGTTGAGGACGACGCCGAGGTGCTCGGCCTTGACCTGCCGCAGAGTATCGCGGAGGCGGGAGAGAACGCCGCGGGTATTGACCCTGGCGCGGATGACGGTGATGACGCCATCGACGTGGGGCGCCAGACCCACTGTCTCGGAGACGAAGAGGAGCGGGCCGCTGTCGAAGATCACGTGATCAAATTCCTCGAGGGTGCGCTCGAGGAAATCGACAAACAATTGGCTCTCGACGAGCTCCGTTGCGTTTGTCGGCTTGGGGCCGCTGGGGAGAATGAACAGGTTTGGCACCTGAGTTTCCTGCACGGCGTGCTCGAAGACGGCCAGATTGTTCAGGACGTCGGAGAAGCCCTGTTCGTTGCTGAGGTTGAAGACGCGATGTAATTCCGGGCGGCGGAAGTTGGCGTCGACCAGCAGGATGCGGCGGCCATTGAGTGCGAGGCCGCAGGCAAGATTGCAGGCGATGGTTGATTTGCCGTCGCCGGGGGACGGGCTGGTGACGAGGATGCTGCGCGTGGTATCCAGCGAGGAGCTGTGCTGGAGGCGCGTGCGGACCTGACGAAGTTGCTCGGCCATCATCGAATGCGGCGCCTCGAAGATCACCACCGGGAGGCGGGCTCCGGCTGATTGTGGATCATCGTCCTCATGCGGGACCATGCCGAGGAGGTTCATATTGCCAACGCGGCTGATGTCGCGCGGCGAGCGGATGGAGGTGTCCATGAATTCACGGAGGAATGCGATGCCGAGCGCGATGCACAATCCGAGAGCAACGGCCATGGTCATTGTCACGGCCAGCTTGGGGAAGCTTGGAACTTCCGGAAGTTCCGGCTGAGCGGCCCATTCGACGCCGGCGAGATCGTTTCTGACGTTGTAGGTTGCGATCTCCTCGAGCTCATCGTTGAGATGCTTCTCCTTGGCGATGATGGATTCCTGCTCTGATTGCTTTTGCAATAACTGTTCCATCCAGGTCGTCAACTGGGCCATCTGGCCGTTGATGTCCTTGATGTTGTTTTCCATGATTCCGATCTCGCCCTTGTCGGTGGATAATTTTTGGCGGAGCGCTTCAATGACTTCGGTCTTGTAGCGTTCGCGAGCGAGATTTTCCGCTTTTTCCAGCTTCTGCTTGATGAGCTGGCCGTTCTTTTCGACCTGCAAATACTGAGGGCTTCCGGGCATCAAATTGCCATTGCGCGCCGAGTCTTGGCTTAGTTCGGAATTGCTGAGCAGTTCGCGGTCCGCCTGCACTTCATGATCGTTATCAATTCTTTCCGCGACCTCCGGGGGATCCTGGCCCGAATTGATCTGCGAAATAATCACGTTGTACTGTCCCTCATCGGTCTGTTCCGCCAGCTTTAGGGACTGTACGTCCTTATAGAGTTCTTCAAGTTCAAGATCCTTGGCGTTGATCTTGTTCATGGTGCCGGTTACGCCGTCGGAATTCAGTTCCGCCTGAATGTCGGAGATATCGCCGTTGACGAGCTTGAGCTTGCCTTCCTCGGCAATTTCCTCCTGCTCGAGGTTTTGATGTTCCTTGTACTGACGATCCTGATTGTGTTCTTCCTGATTCTTGATGTATTGATCGACGACTGACTGGACGATGACCTGGGCGGACTTGGGATCATTGTCGGTCATACTGACAAGGATCAACTTTGAATCAGGGGAGGAGGTGACTTCCAGCTTGTCCGCCAACCCCTCCTTGCGATCCTCGGGACTGGTAAAGCGGTTGTACCATGCGGTGTTGCGAACATCGCTGTTGGCATTTTGCAGAACCTGCGTCAGCAACGATTGGTTCTTGAGCATCGTGGCGTGCTGCCTGATTTCCAGCGGAAAGCTCATGGGATCTGACGGAGGGCGCAGCAGAGATGAATCGGTGGAAAACATGGCGTCGCCGACGTCAACGACGACTGTTCCCTCGGCGGTATAGTGGGGATGGTATTTGTTAAGCCAGTAGTTTGTTGCATAGCCGGCGACGCTGCTGATGACCAACATGAGGAGAATCAGCCAGAGATTGGAGCGGATCACGCGCCAAACATCAGCGCCGGTCATCGCACCGGCGCTGGCGGCCTGAGGAGGGCCTCCGTGCTGTGCAATCGAGACAGGTAAGGAGGCGCCGGTCGGCCGCGCNNATGCCGCCTTCTGCGGTAACGTTGTCATAACAACACTCTCCTGAGGGACGGCGTATGCTCCAGTAAACGACTGGTGCTACGTGTCACTTGCTCTCCACAATTCGACAAACGGGAAAGAGGCCCCCGCGCGTCTCCATCCGTTTTATTTTCGCCTCTGGCATCGGGGCATTCAATTCTTTTTTTCCCTCGCGGGAAAATAACGCAATTCCTTATAGGACGCGAGGTTATTGCTTATGCCTCAATTCTTCTGATCGGTTAATCAAATCTTGTAGCTTAGAACGAATCAGAGCGTCCGCATTTCCAGCGTTACGTTTGTTAACTATTTGCAGGCCTAGCTTTGCCTGTACTTCAGCTTGCACGGGATCGGGAATCTGGAGCCGCAGATAGCCCTCTCCGAGATGAAGGTACTCATCCGGAAACGGATCGAATTGTGCCATAGCCGTATTTAGAATGTGTACGCCGTCTTCGGGCGAACCGTTCAAAATCATCAGCCAAGCTTGCGTATCAAGCAATCGGGGCTCGGTTCTTCCCAGACGGGACATCTCGTTTATCGCCTGGTTGGCGTAGTCGAGACCTTCCTTGGCTCGCGGCGGGGAATAGTCGTCAGCGAGCAGGCAGGCCATATTGTTCAGTGCTTCGAGGTTTTTCGGCTCCAGCGTCAGCCAGTGCACGTAAGCCTCATATGCTTTGTCCACCAGCGGCGCGGGCTTGGCGAGCTGATACATGACGGCCGCGCTATTGAGAGTATTCACTTGGTCGCGATGACTGAGCTTGTCAAAATCGCCCATGATCTCGTCGATTGTGGCCAGCGCTGAAGTGTCATCGCCCTTGGCCTGATATTGATGGGCGAGCGACAGCTTGGCGGACAAACTGGTTTTGGCGAGCGGCTGGAGGGCGTTGATGGCTTCATCGGGGCCATAGTCATCTCTGATGCTCTGCGCCACCTGGTCGATCTGCCGGGGCTCGTCTTCGGCCACGGCCGCGACGAGTGCGGATTTGAGGTCTGTCAATCCCTGAGGATTGCTCAGCTGTTTTTCAGCCATTCCAAGGTTCCATAGCGCCCATGACGTTTTTTTCCATTTGTCGCTCATGGCGGCGTAGTGGTTGATGACGCCTTGAAAATCCTTCACCTTTTGCAACATCTGCACGTTGGTGCGCACGATGTTCTGATCGTTTGGTGAAAGCTGGAGTGCGAACTCGCTTCTGCCGAGAGCGTCGGCATCGTGTCCCGTAGCGCTAAGGATCATGGCCTCTCCCTGGAAGACGGCCGGGTCCTTGTTAAATGGAGGAGTGGTTTCAACCTCTTCGAGCAGACGAAGCGCCTCGTTCATCCTCGGATGCGAGTTTTTTATGTACATCCCCACGAGGCGGAGGCGGAGTTCGCGATTGAGCGGCTCAAGGCGCAGGGCGGCCTGCAATTCGTTGATGGCGTCCTCGGGCCGATTCATCGCCTCCAGGGCGTTGGCCTTATCCATGCGCACTTCAATACTGCTGGGGTTGGATTGCTGCACCTCCTCGAGATCCTGCAGAGCTCCAGCATAGTCGGGCGGTTGGGTCCGAAGACGGGCTTGGGCACGGCAAAACAGCGCCGTCAGATCCTTTGGATTTTCCGCCAGTGCATCGGATGCCCGGTTTACGGCATCCTGATTCTGTCCTCGCTCCAACAGGGCGACCGCCCATGTTTGAAGGAGTTGCTCTGAATCCGGGGGATTTTTGGCCAGATCGGCTTTCAATTCCGTCTGGGCATCGTCGAATTTTCCCTCCGCAAGCAGAATCTGAATGACCTTCTCGTGGACGGCTGGTTTGTCGGCATTGACCTCGTGAAGCAATTGCAGGGCACTGTCATACTTCTTATGCAATGCCAGCAAGCTCGCCATGCGAATTTGCATATCCAGCGCATAGCCGGATCGGGCCATGGCGGTGTGCAATTCATCTTCGGCTTTGTCGGGATTGCCGGTCCGTTCGTAGAGATCGGCGAGGTTGATATAGGGATCGGGCCGTGTCTTCCAGGAGTCCATGGAGGCCCACTGCTCGAGGGTTTTCAGTGCCTCGTTGGGCTGCTGGGCCGCTAATTGGGCCTGGGACATCGCGACGTAGAGTTCTGATTCCTGTGGCCATCTTATGAGCGGATTTTTCAGTGCGTTGACCGCCTGCTCCGCTTGCTTGATGGCGGCATCTGCCTCGTGGTGGGATTGCAAGATAGCGGCATAGCGCAAGACCACGTCGGTCATGGCCGCGTAGAGTTCCGGCTGATCGGGCCTGACCCGGAGTTCTTCCTGGATTTCCGCGACCGCATCGGCGGGCTCGCCATAATTCAATTCATGGGTCAGCTTCATTTCCCGCAGGGTGGCGTTAGTGGGTAAGCGAGCCATTCCCTGCTCGATGGTATGCAGGGCATCGTCCAACCTGTGGAGTGCGTAATAGCATTTCGCCAACCCGACGTATGCCTCCACCACGTTGGACTGTTTTTGGAGGCATTGCATATATTGCGGAATTGCCTGGTCGAATTGGCCCTCGTCGCGGAGGACTTCGCCCAGCGCCAGCCAGGAACGGGAATATTCGGGACGGTCCTGAATCAGCTTGTGTGCAATGTCTTCGGCGGCGGCGTGATCTTTTTCCGCTTCGGCGATGGCAAGCCGGTAAAACTCGCCACCGGCCCGATCGGCATCCGCCTTGGCCAGGATCGGAATGCACTTGGCCGCGTCATTAAAGCGGTTGCTGGCGATGTATAGATTGAACAGGAGGTCCTGCACGCGCGCGGAATCCGGCGATAGTTTTTCGGCTGCCCGCAGGTGGGTCTCTTCGGCGTCGCTGTCCCCATGGTTTGCCGCCAGCATCGCCTGCTCAAGTTCACCTTCCACCTTGTTCGGATTTTCCTTGGCGAGTTCTTCCCGAAGGTCGTGTACTTCTTTGGGGCTTTCACCTTTGAGGCCGGAGATCAGAAGTCTCAGTTGCGGATTGTCCGGATTGGCGACGAGGCCATTGCTGGCGACGACGAGTCCCTCAGGCTGCTTTCCCTGTGTATAGAGCGCTCTGGCCAGCAGCATGGTGTCGGGCACATCTTTCGGATTCTTCGCGATGGTCAGCTTAAAAAGGCGAATCGCCTCATCGTAATTCTTGATCTGAAGTGCGACCCTGGCCTTGGTGGCGGTCAATGTCGGAGAATTTTCGCCAATCTTGCCGTAGAGGACGTCAATTTCTTCCTTATTTTTTTCAGGGTCAGCTAGCAGCCATTGCAGGCGTCTAATCGCGAGCTCCTGATCACCCGGGTCGATGCGATCCAGTTCATCCAGTTGGGCCGGAACCTGGTCAGGCTGCTCGGTGAGGAGGAGATCCACCAGATTTTTACGTATCTGTATCTCCATTTCCTTACTGGGGGCGGACCCTCCATGCCCGAAGGTCTGCACAAGGCCTTTGAGGATAGTCACGGCGTCGGACCGCTGGTTGGTTTCTTCGTATCCCTGAGCGAGCAGGAGCTGGATATTGGGATCCTTCGCGGCCGCGACATTGTCTGTCGCCAGCTTGCTCAACGTCTGCACTTCAGCCATTTCCTCAGGCAACGTTGAATGCAACCGGAAGCGGCCCTCGACCCTCACCAGAGGCAGAATGACCCGGAAGCTGGCGGCTGCGTCCAGTTTGTCGAGGGTGGCCTGCAATTCATCATGCAGGGCAGTTTTTTCCGGGGAATCGGACATCGCCAAGTAGTCGCCGACCTGGATATTGGCCAGCGTGAGCATGAGCGTAAACCGCAAGGTGCCCACGGCGACGTGGTTTGGATCATCCTGCAATGAGGCGAGTGTCGCCTTCAACATCTTGACGGCTTCAGCCTGGGTGTCGGGAGAACGCCCCAACACGTCCGCCAGATCCAGGCGAGCCTGGGGCGAATAGGGAAGGGCGCGGTAGATCGCCAAGGCGCCCGCGCGGTCGCCGGTCTGCATCGCAATGGCGGCGGCGAATTCGTTGATCTCCAGAAATCTTGGGTCGTCCTGCTTCACCAGGGCTCGCGCCCGCGCAATTTCCGTCGTGGCCCGAGCCAGATCCTTCTTTGCCAGGTCCGGCGAAGATCCCTGGGGACCTGACAGAAGCGCCAACACCTGAGCAAAACGGTAATGCATCAGAGCGTTGCGATCCTGCGATCCTCCATTTTTGCCGGTCAAAACGAGGTCAAACGTCGCGAGGGCCTGATCGTAATAAGCGGTTACTTCTTTTGACCGCAATCGCATCCCGCTTTCGGCAGCAAGATGTATTCCCTGCTCAATCCTGGCCCTGGCAATCGCAAATGGAAGCTCGGCGTTGTCCGGATGCGCCTTCCACTGCTCTTCCAGCGATTTAATCGCTTTTTCGACGTCGTTCTGATCAACGTCCATATTGGCGACCCATTCCTGGATCACGAGACGGTCAGGCAATGTCGCCAGATTTTCATCGGTCGGGGCCAGCGCGCGTGCCCGATTGGTGTAATCGATGGCATTGCGATAGTAATTGGCTATTGGAGACTGGGAGGCGGCTTTGGTGAAAACGTCACTGAGTGCCAGCAACGCCGGCAGATATTTGGGGTCGATCTCCAGCGCCCGTTGATATGCGGCTACCTGCTGGCTGGAGGCCTGGGGATCAATCTGGATGGTATACCCGAGCGCCTGACCCAGGAGCATTTGGAGCTTGGGGTCTTTGGGATCAAGTTGAGTCGCTTTGCCGAAGTTTTCAATCGCCTCGGACCACTTGTGGTCTTTGAGGGCCTGCTGACCCAATGCGATGTAGTGGTCCGGATGCTCACGAATGAGGAGCTTCTGCGCCAGGAAAACCGCAGCGCCTGCTCCGATGATGATCAGAAGCAGGATTGTCAGGAAGCTCGTATTAACCCGTCGTGCCATGAATGTGCCCTTAAACTCCGCCTGCCCTCGAGGCTTAGCTCGAATGCAACGAACGAAATGGATAACTCTTGTATGTCCTACCTCGACTTAAAGTTGCAAAATTCCGACAACGCCGCCCTCCCCACCACCACCGTGGCAGCCCGCATCTATTAATGAGATTGCTTGATTTTGCTCCAATCGGGCAAACAGGCTTCGATTTCCGGACGAGCCGCAGACAGAAACTCCGCCATTGCCGCGCTGGCGGCGTCACCATTGTTGCCCAGAGTCATCAGTTCGATTTTGGAATAGTAGCCATAACGTTCGGTCAGGTCTTCCAGTGTTTGCCGCACACCCAGCGGATCACTTTCGTAGTGGCCGTTGGTGTGAAACACATATGCGACACATTTGGAGACGCGATTGGTTCCGGTGGAGTCCTCAAAGGCAATAAATCGCACGGGCAAAGAAAACATTTTGCCATTGGCGTCCATACCGAGGTTCCAGGTTGGCACGGTATAGCTTGAAGGCTCGTATCCGTCGGCGATGTAGCATCGGTCCGGAATGTGGGCGACGGTGTCCACCAGTCCCGTATAGTAGGTCAGTCCCAGGTGCACCACGTCGACGTGCGTGTTGTCGCCGAAGTGACCCATGATTTCGACCTGTGTGAGGATTCTCTTTCGTTCGCCGGGGGTTTTCCCTTTGAGGGCATCGTTGATCATTTTTACCTGGCCATCAAAGGGCAACCCAATGAACTTGGCCCTTGCGGCGGCGCCGTCATGGGCCGTATCGCTATCGGAATCTGAAGGTTGCGTTGTTCCGGCTGATTCCGGTTTGTCGAGGCCCGAGGCGATATAGCTCACGAAGTCGGCGCCGGCCCGGTCGACCTGTATGTAATCTCGATAGATGTATTGTTCTGTCCCAAGGATGTCCTCGGTTTCCTTGTCGAGCTTGTCATCCTGCGAGACCTGGAGCCAATGACCCATCAGGGGCGGCAGTTCGCGGAACTCTCGCCGCTGGGGCACCGATTCTTTCTTGAAATGCAGCTTCAGATTCCAGACAAAGCCGTTGAATGCAACGACGGAGAGGAGCAGAATCGCGGCGACGACCACAAAAGCGGGCTGAACAAGTCCAGATGGCAGCTTTGTTTTTCGCTGGGTCATTTTGGCTCCCGTGGCGGGTTGGAATCACCGTTGCCTCGCTTCGGCAGTGGGGGCCGGGGGGCCTGCGGCGGCGGCCTGAAGGTTTTGACGCCCGTGTCGCTTGCCGGCTTGCGCGGCAAACCTGTTGGCCTTGGCACAGTCCCCATCGGCTTCACCGGCGGAACGCCCAATTTGGTAGCCAGGGGTAGTTTTGTTGGCGGAATTTTGGCGGGAGGAGTGACGGTCGGAGGCGCCGCAGCCGGAGGCATTGCGGTTGGCGGCACCGCTGTTGGGGGCGCCACAGCTTCCGGCGGATTAGCCGGCGGCATGATTTCCGGAGATGCGTCCGTTGCTGGAGCATTCGCCCTGAGCGATGCCAGGTTCCGGGGTGCGGCCGCTGGAGGCAACGCGGCGGACATCGTCGCCGCTGTTGCGCGCGTGATGATTTTTGGAGCCATGGCGACGACCCGGCGATCGATCTGCTCCACGAAGATCTGATCCAAAATCCATCCCACCAGCAATATCAGCAGAAAGGCCGGGATCAACATGATCAGACCCACGAACTGGTGGGCAAAATTCTCAGAAAGGGAATGGCTGACGTAACGGTCTAAAAGCCCCTGGCCCGATACCCGCATCACGTTACAGAAAATGGCGATCGGGATGGCAAACACGTAAACGATGATTTTTTGCCAGAGGGGCCGGCTGGACAAGAACGCCACCGCGGCAGCCACTGAAATGAACGTCATCAGCGATCGCATTCCCGCGCATGCTTCGGCGACGTTGAGCGTTCGCCAATTGCCGTCGCCGCCGATCATTGAGATTTTGGTACCGCCGACGGAGGCTTCCACGCCGGTTATTTGCAGGGTCCAGACGGCGACATTCGCCGCTAATTGCTGGAGAGGACCGGCGACCTTGCTATAGACCAGACCCGGCCAGGGAATGCCGCAGATGAGAAATACGATCGGAAACCAGGCGATCCGCATCACGTTCCAGCCAGTCAGGGCGAGCACCACGCCAAACAGCGTGATCACCATTCCGAAATCTTTCATGAAATCGTTCTGGCCTGGAAAGATCGCGTATTGGAATACGGCAATTCCGAAGAGCATGACAAATATGCCGAACCATCCGGCGGAATGTTGATCCGCCTGATCGATGAGTTCGTCGGCGCCGCGCCAAGCGGCTGCACCGGCTGATGCGGCAAGCAATACCGCGACGAAAGCCGCGACGGGGATCAATACATGTGACGCCTCTTCGCGAACCAGCACCAGCGGCAGAACCAGAGCGACTGCAATCAGTCCCCAGACACGCCTCGCCTTGCGGCTTCGGGTTGCCATGGCAGGGACAGATTCAGTCAGCAGCTTTTCGCGGTTGACGTATAGGTAATACAGGCCGATCACCGGAATGCAGATGGCGTGGCCCCAGTTAGCCTCGCCGTAGAATGGATTGGTTTTGTCCCAAAGGCGCCGGAGATTCGGCCAAAATAGCCCCGCGAACAGAGCGGATATCACGCCGATCTGAATCCAGATCGACCGCTTCAGTCCCATGTAGATTGGATCGTTTGCAGCGTGGGGCGTTTCGCCCGACGCGTTGGCAGTCATCGCGCCAAAATAGTTTTCCTCGGTGAATTGTGCTTGGCTCATGGGACTATGCGGCCAAATCGGCCGACGAAAATGTAAGCCTGCCGAAAACCTACGGCCGGCAACAAAAGCAAGTGAAAGCCTCCATCCCCTGCAAGCGAGGGAGACTCACTACATCCTATATCATCTGAATGCGCTTCCGACTAAACCGTCGCAAGAACTACTCAACTAATTCCGTCCCTAGAATCCGTTGATGCCATTATAATAGTTTCGATCGTAAAGAAAGCCTGCTCCATAAGTTAGGCGAAACGAGTTTCTGACTGCGGATAGAAATGGAGCGATAAAGTGCGTTCCAACATAAACGACGTCATTCGGCTTTAGGTAAATGTCAGGTGTATCCATTGCCAAAATGCTACCCAGATTAATACGCACACAGACTTCGCGGTTGGTTCCGATTCTACGCACGACCTCGGTTCGATAGGGAAACGCAAAATCGTCCGCCCCGCCGGCGGAGATCCAAGCCTGCTTCAGGGTCACCTTCTGGCCCGACAAGCTGTATACGCCCATGCGAGCCACGTGGCCGCCCATGTAGTAAACGCCGATCTGTGGGTCGGGAATGATGATCATGTCATTGGGCTTGATCACCACGTTGTATTTCAGTTCGCCGAATTGGCGCAACTGATCGATCGGCACGCGAATAATCCGAGTGTCGGAAGGCGTCTCGACATCATCAAATTTAAAAATCTTAGATGAGGCCGGCTGGGACACGTTGTCCATCGCCACCGGGCGGTTGGTTCCAATGGCTGGATTCGCCCGTCCCTGCGGAGGCGGAATCGTTGGGCTGGTGGATGGGGGCGCCAGCATGTCTCCCGGCTGAGTCGAGGGAGCGCTACCGTCGGGATTCGACGGCGATGAGCCACTGGACGTTGGAGGGGGTATCTTGCGAATGACGTACGCGTATTCCACGCCCGTTGCCGTTACCGGCGATCGCGAAGCGACCATCGCGTCGAGCATTCGAAAATCAGGTTGCACGATCTGATAGGTGCCTGGATTTCCAACGTTCCCTTGAATTGAGAAAACCTTGCCTCTTTCCTCGGCAACGGTCACGGAGACGCGGGCGTTGCGAATTAATCTCGCATCCTCGTATGCCTTGGAAACCGCTGTTTCCAGGTCTCTTTCGGTGAGGCCGTCGGCTTTTACGGGCGGAATGAAGGGAAGACTGATCATCCCGGTTTCGGTGACGCGCACGCTCTTTACCTGCTCGCCGGTTCCCTCGCCGAGCAGATCGAAGATCGAAATGTTGACGAGGTCATTGGGGCCGATCTTGTAATCGGCGATATCCGGCACGAGATCGGCCGGCTCGATATCGGTGGCGTTGGAATAAGCCGAATCGGGTTCTTCAATGCCGCTTGCCAGCGTGTCCAGCACCGGAACCACCAAGGGCTTGGCCGGGCTCATGATCTTCGGCTCGCCGGGATTGAGGAAGTCATTCAACTCACAACCGGACATCATCCCCACGAGAGCCACACACGCAAAAGCCGAGATGGCCCTATACGCCCATTTTTTGCCAGAGGTTGAAGACAGACGCAAGACGCGCTCCTTTCGCACAGTTGCCAACGATCCCGATCCATTCAAGTTGCACCACTCGTCGCCCATCAAAACCAAGGCAATTGGCGGTTTGGAGAATATTGCAGGAAAAGCCGCCCGTTGGCAAGAACACCGGCCAAGAGAGGCCGATACTTTTTCGCTCAGGCCAATCTTCGCATTTGGCGTTTGGCGCCGGCGCGTACGGCGGTTTTCCTGTCCACTTTCATTGCGTCGAGCGGGAGATGCTTCAGCAAAAATGCGGGGCGATCGCTTCGCCCGCCGCGCTNNGGCGGCGGCGGCCTCGGTGGCGTCCTGATGCAACTCCGCGGTTAGGAACTCAAAAACCCGCTCCGATAGGTGCCGCAGGGCAATTCCGTGATTTGTGCCGGCACGCTCGAAAAGCCAATCGCTGAAGTGCAAAAATCGCGCGAATGGGGAAGCTCCCTGCCAAAGCCTGGGCGTGGTTTCGACGAAATTTCCGCTGTTGGCGACCAGATCCCAGTACCTGGAAAAACGCCTGAGGCGCTGCATGGTGGCGAAATCGATGGCTCCGGTCTGCAAGACTTCGTAGGGCGCGTGGGGGCTGTAGACCATCTGGAATTCGCGATCATGCCGAACGATTGGCGTGCCGCGGAGGCGTTTGAGCATTCCGACTTGAATTTCCTGCGGGCCCATGGCGACCAGCCGATCGAATCCTGTGGCGAAACTCGCGATATCCTCGCCGGGCAAACCGACGATCAGATCCGCATGGACATGGACGCCGGTCTGCTCGCGGAGGAAAGCGAGGTTCTGTTCGGCACGACCGACATCCTGCCGGCGGCTGATGCGCTGGCAGACTTCGGGATTGAAACTTTGAATGCCTACCTCGAATTGCAGAACGCCGGGCGGGAATTGGCGGATCAGATCTCGCAGGCCGTCCGGCAAGCGATCGGGAATCATTTCGAAATGGAAGAACATTCCCGGCCGATATCGCTTCAGGAAGAATTCCAAAATCGCCTTGCTGGTTTGAATGTTTAGATTGAAAGTGCGATCGACAAATTTGAATCGTTGTAAGCCGCGATCGAGCAGGCGCTGCATGGCTGCGAGGAAATTTTCGAGCGGGGCATTTCTGACGGGGACATCGAGGGATGAGAGACAGAATTCGCAGGAGAAGGGACAGCCGCGGGATGCCTCGACGTAGACGACGCGGTGCTGGAGATCGCGGTCGTCGTAAAAATCGTAGGGCAATTTGAGTCGCGAGAAATCGGGAAACGCGGCGACGATTGGCCGGGCTTCGGGCCGCGCGCCGGCCATTAGTTTCTCGCAGAGTTCGGCGAATGCGAGATCGGCTTCGCCGGTGATGATGTAATCCGCGAGTCGGCAGATTTCCTGCTGATCGGTTTCGAAGCTGACTTCGGGGCCGCCGAGGATGATGATGAGTTCCGGGCGCAGGCGTTTCAGTTCCGCGACCACTTGCGTGGCGGGCGCGACATTCCAGATATAGATTCCGATTCCGACGATGCGCGGGTTCTCGGCGAGAATGGATTCGACGATGTCGGTCGATTTTTGATTGATGTCGAATTCGAGGATTTTGGCTTGTGGCTGGAGCGAACCGAGATTGGCCATCAGATAACGCAAGCCAAACGCCGCATGGGCGTATCGGGCGTTCAGGGTTGTGAGAACGATATCTGCCATTGGCTGCCAACTGTAAAGAAAGACCGTGCCCATCAAAGGGTGTTGTGGAGTATAAGCGATCTATGCCCTACGGCAGCCAGATCGTTGAAATGTTCATCATTGCAATCCCTATCGCGTGCATTGTTCGGACGGTGATCGTGGAGGAGCTGTTTAAGGAGCCACGGGAGTGGTGCCAGCGGCGTAGTGAGAATTGCCGGGGGGCGGTTCAGCGGAAATTCTTTTATTTGTTCACGTGTGAATGGTGCTTCAGCCATTACATCACGGCTATTTTTTTGGTGATCACGCGATTCAAGCTGCTGTATGACGATTGGCGTGGGTATTTGATTTCGTTTTTCTGCCTGGTTTTTCTGGCGAATGTGTATATCGATTTTTATTCGCGGTTGCGAGTGGATATCCGCAAGGAAAAAGCGGTGATCAAGTCGATTGAATGACGATCTTTCGGCGAGTCGCTAAGCTTTGAGAATGTTTGCTTCGGCCACCTCTCCACTTTCCGGGAAACGCATCTGGCTTGCGCGGGGCATTGCCGCTTGTGCGGACCTTTTGCAGATATTTTTCTTTCCTGCATTTTCGGAGGGGATTGCTTCGCCGTTGAATGCCGGGCTGGATGTGGTTGTGGGATTGACGCTGGTGCTGCTGGTTGGGTGGCATATTGCATTCATGCCGACGTTTATTATTGAGGCTTTGCCGTTTGCGGATCTTGCACCGACGTGGACTTTGGCGACGGTGATTGCGACGAGGGGTAGGGGCGCGAAGCAATAGAGGGATGGACGAAGAGGTCCGAAAATGTGGGGAAGTCCAGAAGGCTATATTGTTGAATGCCTCTTTTCTTGATTCCGGAAGAAAAGAGGCAGGAATCGGGCTGACGAGAAAAGAAAATAGGTGGCTGTCCCCAATCCCGTTCGGCACATAAGTTGCATCTTCTACAAATAGCATAATGTTGCGCGATTGCGCTTCTCGGCGCGCTTTGGCATGATATGCCGGTGAGCAAAGCCAAGCCCATCGAGGCGCGCGGATTTAAATATCTGCTGGATGTAATGCCGCTGCTGGAAAAGCTTCACGACAGCGGGTGCGCCAGGGATATCGCCGGCAATCGCGTGCTCTTTTTCGATCAGTATGTCGCGTTGATGCTGGTCGCGTTGTTCAGCCCTTCGGTTGAAGGGATGCGGGCGATCTGCCGGGCCAGCGATCTGAAGAAGGTGCAAAAGAAGCTGGGCGTCAAACGCATCAGCCTCGGCTCGTTCAGCGAATCATCCCATGTGTTCGATCCGGATTTGCTGTTGGGTGTGATCGAGCAACTGGCAGGACGGCTCAATCCGGTCGGGCGTGATCCGCGGCTCAAGGACGTGGACCATCTGCTGACTATTGTCGATGCCACGCTGGTCAAGGCACTGCCCAAGATGATTCAAGCCGCCTGGGCGGACAACTGCGATGGCTCCAGGCGATTCGCCTGGAAGCTGCACGCGCAATTCGAGATCGAAAAGTACGTGCCGGTAAAGATCGACATCACCTCGCCGCTCAATGGCGGCAAGGGGGACGAGGCGGCGGTGCTGCGGACGAATCTGCAAGCGGGCCGCTGCTACGTCCTGGACCGTTACTTCGCGCAGTTCGCGTTGTTCAACGAGATTCACGCGGTCGAATCCAGCTATGTTTGCCGCATCCGCGACAACAGCACGTTCGAGGTCATCGAGGAACGCGAATTGTCCAGTGAGGCGTTAAGGGCCGGAATCGTGCGGGATGCGGTGGTGACGCTGGGGATCGCATCGAAAGAATCAAAGCGGCCGAACCATCCGGTGCGTCTAATCGAGATCGAATGCGCGCCGCACGAAAAACGGGGCGGCC
>PMAK01000009.1 GCA_003153655.1 Phycisphaerales bacterium | reverse complement strand
GTATATATCGTGTGCGGCCTTCGCGTTCGCATTGTTCGCGTTGATGATGTTCCGATTGATATTCGCCCCCGCCCGAACCATCGACGGCCGATATCCCCCATACCCAAACCACCCTCGCGGCTGCGCATGTTCACCACCCGCAATCCACGCATCCCCTCCGCCAGCCGCTAGCCCAAAGCTAAATCCCCAGTGCCCGCTATACGCGTGATACCGCGCACCAAACCCAAACGTCAGCGGCCGCGCAAAATAATGATCGTGAAACAACGGGTTGTATCGATACCCCGTGCCAAAAACCACCGTCCCGCCAAACGGAAAGCAACCCACATATCCAGGCGTATAACCACAATAGACCGACTGATCC
The DNA here is from genome assembly GCA_003153655.1 of Phycisphaerales bacterium. GTDB lineage: Bacteria > Planctomycetota > Phycisphaerae > Tepidisphaerales > Tepidisphaeraceae > PALSA-1353. The sequence continues at coordinate 10,007 of PMAK01000009.1, read as the reverse complement.
GTCGCCCCATACACATAGCAAAACCGAACCGGATAAATCGGACACGATGGCGGGATATCGTAAATTTCCGGCGGCACATGCCGGCAAAGGCCCCACGGCCCAGCAGCCTGCGCGCTTTGAAACCACACGCCATCGCTGCAGCAATAGTAAACTCCGCTATCCAATATCACCGAATCCTCGGTGTTCGCCGCATAGCTGTAATTCACCCCCTGAATCGGCTCAAAATCGGGATTGCCATCGTAAGTAACCTGTGGCTGCTGAAAATTATTGATATCCACCGCCGCCGTCTGCGGAATATAGGTGTCCGCAACCGCATCCTGCGCCGCCTGCGTCCCCGCAATCTGCGCCAGCACATTGGCCTTCGGGCTATCAGAAGGAATCTTTGCGAAATCCGCCGGCAACTGGTTCGCCGCAACATACGTCCACGGTCCCCCCGTGCCATGACCAGTAAACCATCGTCCTGAGAGAAGCACAAAAGTCTGCTGCGTGCTGATCTGCAAAAACACGTCCGAATCGGTATTCGCCCAATACATCAACTCAGTGCCAGGGATCGTGGACATCTGCGGCTGCCCATCAGTCCAGATCAACTCAGTCGGATCAGTCGCGGTCAAAATTTCAAGTCCCGACGCAACACTATCCGTCACAGGTTGCTCCGGATCGGTATACCCAATCTGCGAGGCAAGCTGAGAAATCGTCGCGGGCGCTTGCGCTACATTCTTGAACGGACCCATCGGGTCCGGCGCCGCAAACCAATGCCCGGCTCCTCTCAAGTAATACGTTCGCGACGACGGATCCAACGCCACAAAGAACGGCGTATTGATCGCTCTCATCAATCCCGAATCCGATGCCTGCACCATTTTCGGAGTGCCGTCATATTGCACCTTCACCGCCGGATGATCCCGAAAAACAATCGTCGGCGGCGTGATCTGCAAATCAGCCGCCGCCGTCTGCTCCTTTTTCATCGCCTCCACCGAAGCCAGCAGATGATCCAGTGAGATCACAATAGAATGCGACAACATCGCTTGCCGGACGGCATCCGAAAGCGGCTGCGTCGAAACCGTCGCGGTGCTGGGAAAAAGCACCTTCGTAACATTCACATCCACGATATGAACTGTCCGGGCCACACGATCCGTCTCAACACGGCTCTGAAGCCAGACCGCCCCATAAACCGGCTCCTGCTGATTCGCTGCAACACCCGCCACCGCCGCGCGCCCCGTTAGCGTGTCTCCCTCAAAACTCTCCAGTTGAGGCTGGAAGATGGTGACATCGGCCCCATCGCTGGCGGTAGCGTGCATGGGCCAGTTCGGAGCCGCCGGCGCGTCAGCGGCCAATAAAAGCGATGGCATCGCCAGCCAAACCCAGAAAACCGCCATTGCCGTAAAAATTCGCCGGGACAGTAAAATCATGGAAAGAAACCTCGAATTGAGTGTTCGGCAGAGTTGCATTGGCATTACAGTTTGTCCAATTTAATGCAGACACGGCTGTTAACGGAACGTTAGAAACCAACCGCCGCGCGGCCATAAGATAAAGTTGACTTGAATTGACCCCATGGGGACAATCAGGGGCTTGATCCTCTGGGAGAACCGTTCCATGCGTAAGTCGTTTCTAAGCACCACCGCACTATCACTATCATTGGCGTTGACCGCCTTTCCATTCCTGAGCGGCTGCGAAACCAGCGAGCAGCAGGCCGATCACGCGGCACAAAAAGCCGTCGAAACCGCCGACCGCGACCGCGCCCAGGCTCAGGGCCTCGATGACCTCCAAAAGGTCCAGCAAAGCTACGACGCCTTGACCAATCCTCAAAGCCTTCAAAATCTTTCCAGGCAGGTTCGGGTTCTCGTGAGGAGCCGTCAGGCCCAGCTTCGGCTTGAGCGCATCACGATGATGGTCGCCGACCTCCGCGAAGAAGAACTCGCGACCGCGCGCACCATCGAAGACATCGAACAACTCGCGCTCCAGATCGCCGCCGCACAGGTCAGCGTCGATGCCCTCAAGGCATACGATCCGGCAACACAGGGAGAAAAGCTTAAAGCGCAGGAAGCGGAAATTCAGGGATCAGCCGACAAACTCACCTGGATGATGCCAAATCCCACCCCCGACAATCCCAATGCAAATGTAACGCTCCCCACGATCGCCGCTCTCTCTCAGAAAATCGACGCCCTCACCAGCGAGATTCAGCACAATCAGGCCGACACCGCCGCAGCCCGAAAGCTCAGCTCCGCCAAGGGTGATGAGGCCGAAAACTTCCTCCGCAAAGCCGAAGGAGAATCCGGCGAAGACCAGGTCAACGACGCCACCCGCGCCGCCGAAGACCGGCGTGACGCCGCCCTCGCCGACTCCAGGGCCGACACGATGAAAGTCACGCTCGACCGTCTTCAGGCAAGTCTTGACGAGGCTCAGGATCAGAAATCATCCATGGAAGGCTCGGTCAAGACGCTCGAGGCGCAGATGCAGTCCGAGCAAACGCGATGGACAAGCGTTTCCGAGCAGGTCCAGGGACAGAAAAAAGTTCAGCAATCACTGATCGGCGCCTCCGCCGATGAAGCCGGCCCGGTCACGATGTGGACTCTCGCGCAGCAACTGGCTTCGCACATGCAGAAAGCCGCCGCCATCCGCGAAAAAATCGACAATGATCTGAATGCCGTCCTTCCCCAACTAACCGATGCCTACACCCAGGCCACCCAGCTTCGCGGCGAATGGGTCACTGATCTCCGCGAAAAACAGGACGATCCCGATGCGGCCATCTGGCGGCAGGCCGAAGAAACGCTTCATCCCACCTACTTCAATCTGCAACTCGCCTCAGCCCTGTTAACCCGCGCATCCGTCGCCGCCGCCAAGACGCGCATCGACGTGATGATCGCGCGGATGTTCGACGGCTATGGCGTAAATCCCGCCGATGCCGTCGCCCATTTCAAGACTCTCGTCGTCATCGCATCCAGACCAATCAAGGTCGCCGGCCTCACAACCCTGCTCGATCCCCAGCGCACCGGCGTCGCCATCCCCGCGCCCTTCAGTGACATCGTCAAAGCCGATCCCGATCTGCTCAAGCAGGAAGTGGATGATGTGAACAAGGCCTTCGACGCCGCCGTTCAGAAATACGATCCACAATCCGGCGCAATCGATTCCGGTCCCGCGGCCGATGGACGCCGCAACGTCGCCCTCAGCGGCCAGACCGAAGCCAATCGAGCCTGGGCGCAGTTCTGCGACATGATCGGCGACTCCGAAGGCGCCGCCAATCACACCAAGGCAGCCGAAGAAGCCGAGGCCCAGATCGATCCCTCTTTCCGTCTCCTCGCCACGGCAGCCAATTCCGGCACTCCAAAACAGCCAACGGCTCCCAGTTCCGCGCAATAACCATCCTCGTTTACGACACCAACTTGCTTCCCGAATTCTGATCGCGGCCACGCCCGCGCGGAATATTTTGCGACCGCGCGGCGCTGATTGCGTCGTCTCATTTTCCATTTATTTTTTTCGTTTGACATCATCATACGAATTTGCTTTCTTGTCCGCGCAGGCGTCAGGGAAGGCGGTTAAAATCCGCCGCGGACGCGCCGCTGTAAGTGATCTTGAGCGGGCGAAAGAAAAGCCCGACCGGAACTCAATTAGTCACTGGTGACCACTGATAGACAAGTGGCGCCGGGAAGACGAGGCCGGATATCACGAGCCAGAAGACCTGCCTGCCATGTGGGATGAGCCGTTGCTCTTCCTGAAGCCATGTCCGATCGGGCTGCGCGAATCAGCTTTCGGAAACGCAATTATTTTTTCAGGCTTGCGACCCCTGTTGCGGAGCGTGCGCGCTTCCGCTTTCAGCCATGTCGCCATGTTGCGAGGAGATTCTCATGTCCCCGTTTTCTCCGATTGCGCAGAAGTCGTCCGTCTTTTTTGTGGTCTTGTCCGCGGCAATTTCCTCCCGGTCCATCGCCGGGACGATTTACGCCACGAGTGTGGTCAATTCCTCCGGCCTCGGCGATAGCACAACCAATGCGTGGAACGATCCCACCGCCGCCCTCGGCGCTCCAACTACCGACGAGGAATTCGGGGCCATCAACCCCTTCAATCCACCGTTTGAGACAAACGATATCGTCGTGATTCCCGCCGGCGGCAGCGTCGAATTCTCCTTCGCCCAGCCCGCCGCCATCACCTCCGTCCCAGCCCTCGGCGTATTCGTCAACAACGGCCTCGACGACGTCTCATCCGACGGATCCGGTGTCGCAAGCAATCCGGCGAGCTATTTCTCACCCATCCCCGAAGCAACCGTCAGCATCAGCCAAAACGGCACCGACTGGTTCCCTGTCGGCGATGAATCCTTCGACCTCCCGACCAATGCCTATCTCGACACCGAGATCAGCGGCTACTTTCAGCCAAGCGGAACGGAACTAGCCAACTTCGGCCAACCATTCGTCGGAACCCTCAGTGATCTCAACGGCCTGAATTACGACCAGATCCGCGCCCTCTTCAACGGATCAGCAGGCGGAAACTGGCTGGATCTCAGCGGCACCGGACTCACCAGCTTTCAATACGTCGAGTTCTCCGTCCCGGCCGGCACCGACGAACGCATGACCATCGACGGCATCTCCGCCCAGGCTGTCCCGGAACCCACGGCAGCTATATTGCTCCCGCTGGCGCTCTTGGCCGTAAGCCGTCGCCGCCGTCTTTCATAACAGAGCCGATCCATGGCGAAGAAAGCGTTCACACTGGTCGAATTGCTGGTGGTCATCGGGATCATCGCGGTATTGATCGGCCTCCTGCTTCCGGCCCTTTCAACCGCCAGGCAGCAGGCGCTGACCCTCAACTGCCTTAGCAATCTTCGCCAGATGGTGATCGCGGTTCATAACTACGCCGATGCGTACAACGGGCAATACCCAATTGCCTATTACACCGACCTCGGCTCGACGCAGATGGTCAGTTACAACTGGGATTTCACGGTGACCCGCACGCTCTCAAGCGGGCAGGTCACCGTGACTCCCGGCATTTTGTGGCAAGGCAGCACCAACACTCAGATTCAACAATGCCCCTCATTCTCCGGAAATAGCAACGCACCAAACGATCCTTACACCGGCTACAACTACAACGACAGCTACATCGGTGGCGGACAATCCGGCTCAACCACCGCCGCCCCCGCCAAACTAAACCAGGTCACTCGCCCATCCCGCTGCGCCCTCTTCGGCGACGGCCAATACTCCGCCGGCGCCGACAAGTTCATGCGCTCCCCAATCCCCGGCCCCGACGATCTCATCTTCAGCTTCACCTCAACATGGGCCGGCACCCAGGGCTTCCGCCACAGAGGCGGCACCAATATCGCCTTCTGCGACGGCCACGCCGAAACCCTCTATCAACGATTCACATCACTCATACCCCAGGTCGTCGCCGGCACCGGCTTCATTTCCAACGACAATTCAATGTACCAGGCCTCGATTCCCTGACAGCCACACCTGTGCTAGAATTTGACGAGTCTGGAAATTTAGAGCGGGAAACCGCTCCAAGGCCGAGATTAAGGAAACTACGTGGCCAACCCGCAGATCGACCGCCTCAGAAAAAACATCGGAAACGTTTTCCTCGGGGATGTCCGATCCATCGACCTCATGCTCACGGCCCTCTTCGGCCGAGGCCATGTATTGATCGAAGACGTCCCCGGCGTTGGCAAAACCGTCCTCGCCCGCGCAATGGCCCGCAGCATCGACTGTAAATTCACCCGCATCCAGCTCACCCCAGACCTACTGCCCAGTGACGTCATCGGCGTCAGCGTATTCAACAGCCAGGCCCAGACATTCGATTTCAAACCCGGCCCGATTTTCGCCAACATCGTCCTCGCCGACGAGATCAACCGCACAACCCCACGCACGCAATCCGCTCTCCTCGAAGCCATGAGCGAAGAGCAGGTCAGCATCGAGAACCAAACCCTCCCGCTCAAACGCCCGTTCATGGTCGTCGCCACCCAAAATCCCTTTGAATTCGAAGGCACTTATTATCTGCCGGAGAACCAGCTCGACCGGTTCCTCCTCCGGATTCAGTTGGGATATCCCGGCCGCACCGCCGAACATCGCATCCTCACCACCCAGCCGGGACGCACAATACTCGACCAATTAAAGCCGGTGATGTCCGCCGCCGAGGTCGTTGAGATTCAGGACAAAACCGCCAAAACCCGCATGGATTCTTTGATTGTCGATTACGTCCTGGATCTGGCCGATGCGACCCGGCATCACGAACAACTGCACCTCGGCGTATCCCCGCGCGGCGCCCTCGCCCTGACACAGGCCTGCCAGGCAACGGCGGTCGTCAGCGGACGCGACTATGTCACTCCCGACGACGTGAAAACTCTCTTCATCCCCTGCTGTGCCCACCGCGTGGTGAGCAAAACCTATTTGCACAACGGCGACCTCGCGGCCACAAGCCGCATTCTTCAGACAATCCTGGATAGAATTCCCGCGCCCCGATAGAAACGTGCCCCGATGAGGGTCCCCAACCTGGATCCACCATGTCCAGAGTGACAAACGCCAACTTGATCGAGCGATTCGGCCCGCGCGGCTTGGCCGCCTGGCGATGGATAACCTCTCGCCGCCGTCAGCCTCCCATTCGCGATGAAGGACCCACAACCCCCGTTCGCAAACGCCCGTCCGTCGACTTCTCCCTCACGGGTCTCATCTATTGCGCGATGATGATGTTCATGGGCCTCGCTGCCATCAACAGCCAGGCAAATCTCCTCTTCGGCGTCTTCGGCCTGATGATCGGCATTCTCCTCATCAGCGCCCTGATCTGCCGCCTCGTCCTCGCCGGCCTGCGCGTCCAGCGCGTGATTCCCGAGTACGTCGCCGTCGGGCAAAACGCCACGATTCAATATGACTTTTTCAATACCAAGCGATTCTGGCCGAGCCTCTCCGTCGGCCTCGCCGAGCTCGACGGAGCCGAAGCCTTCACCCACCAGCCGCAGGCCTACATGCTGCATGTCGCCGCCGGCGAATCCGCCAGCGCCCCCAACGCCGGCACGACGACGAGATTGGCCAACCGGCTCGCGGTAACGACCAACGAGAAGAGCGAGATCGCCGTCGCGATGCGACCGGTGGTGACGCCCGCCACGCGCGCTGCGTAGGCCCCGATCTGAATCGCCTGCGTCACGAGGTTCAAGCCGGCGGCCACGACCAGATTCGTCCGGCCTCGCGGCAGCGCGCCGCAGCGGCTCCCGGCAGACGCACGCCGCGCACCTCACCCGGTCCCAGTACGCACAGTCCGCGCTCCGCGCCGAGCAACTCACGAGCGAGTGCATCGACGGCGGCGGCGTCGACCGCATCGAATGCGGCCTCGACTTCTTCGGTCGAGATCTGGCGGCCGTGGACGAGATGGTTGCGCGCCAGCCGCGACATCCGATTGAAGGTGCTCTCGAGCGCGAGGGTCAGGTTCCCCTTGAGATGCTCGCGCGCGCGCTCGACCTCGCTCGCGCTCGCGCCGTCGTGCAGCAGCCGGTCGATCTCGTCGACGATGACGTCGACGCACTCTTGCGTGCGCTCGGGCGAGCAGCCTGCGCTCACGCCGAACAGTCCGGCGTTCCGGTATCCCTGTTGAAAAGCGGAGATCTCGTAGGCGAGGCCGCGCTCTTCCCGGACACTTTGGAACAGCCGGCTCGACATTCCGCCGCCGAGCAGCGTGTCGAGAACGGAGAGCGCATACCGCCGCTCGTCGCGCATGCCCAGGCCGGGAAAGCCGAGCAGAACGTAGGCTTGCTCGGTGTCGTCGGTGGTGACGTCGATTCCCGGCACGAATCGCGGACGTTCGGACGGCGGGGGCGCGACGTTGCCCGCGAATGCGACGAACGATTCATCGGCCAGCCGCACCAGCTCGTCGTGATCCAGATTTCCGGCCGCGGTGATGACGACGGTCGAGGGCGCATAGCGCGTCGCGCGCCAATGCAGCAGGTCCTCGCGCGATATCGCGGCGACGGTATGTGCAAAGCCGATCGTCGGATCGCCCAGGTTCGCGCCGCGCCACAGCGTGCGCGTGAACCGGTCGTGCACGACCTCGGCGGGCGAATCGTCGTACATCTTGATCTCTTCGAGGACGACCTGCTGTTCGCGCGTGAGATCGTCGGCAGCAAACAGGCCGTGCTGGAGGATATCGCCGAGAACGTCGATCGCGCGCGGCAGATGGCGGTCGACGACGTGCGCGTAGAAGCAGGTCGTCTCCTTGTCGGTCATCGCGTTGAGCTCTCCGCCGATCGCATCCATCTCCTCGGCGATGTGACGCGCGGTGCGCCGCGGTGTCCCCTTGAAGACCATGTGCTCGAGCAGATGCGAGATCCCGCGCTGATGCGCAGGCTCGCAGGCCGAGCCGACGTCACACCAGACGCCGACCGTCGCCGAGCGCACGTGGCTCATCGACTCACTCAGGACGCGCACGCCGTTGGGGAGGGTCGTGGTGCGAATCATCCGTTCGTCCCCTTCGACAGCGCCGCCCGAAAGGCCGGGTCCCAGAAGGTCCCCTCGCCGGCCGCGAGGCGCTTGGGCACGCCGGTTCGCTGCGCCCGCGGCACGGTGATCGAAAACACGGTCGCCGACGTCGGCTGTGCGAAGTCGCCGCTCACGACCGCGCCCTTCCCGGCATCGAGCGGGACGGTGGCCCAACAGTCGACCTCATCGAGCTCGGGAACCGTCGCATAGGCGGACGCGACGAGGCTCGCGATCTCCGCGTTCCACGACGCGAGATCGAGCGCATGATGGAACGTCGTTCCCGACACGATCAGCCCGCAATCGACGTGGCCTGCGGCGCGCTCGCAACGCACGCGCATGAGTTGCGCAGGCAGCGTGCGCGCCAAGAGCGCCGCGGCGATCTTTCGTGCCGTGACGACGTCTCCGCCCGAACTGCGCTGCAGGACGCGCGCATTCTGGGCGTCCGGCGCTGCCGCCGCGACGAACGAGAGCGCCGCGAATCCGATCGCGAGACCTCGTAGTGCCCGGTAGAGATCGAACACGTCAGTACGACTGCGCGAAATAGGCTTGCCAGTTTGCCGGCTCGCCGCACGGCACGCAGGTTGCCGCGCGGGGCGGCAGCCGTATGTTGCGCGTCGACGCACTGGTCTTCTCCTTGACGAGCGCTTCGCACTCCGGGCGTCCGCACCAGGGTACATCGATCATCCCCGCGCGGTCGGTGAGCAGCCGGAAGAACTCGTCGCGGTCGAGGGTGGCGATCGTGTGGTCCTGCAAGAACGTCTTGGCTTGCGCGAACAGGTTGTGCTGGATCGATTCGAGGGCCGTCGGGATGAACGCGACGATTTCTCCGAGCGGCACCTGCTGCTTTTGCCCTTCTTCTTTCACCGCTTTGTCGCGCCGCACGAGCGTGACCACGCCGGCTTCAATGTCGCGATTACCGAGCTCGAGCCGAATCGGCACGCCGCGCAGGTCCCACTCGTTGAACTTGTAGCCCGGCGACTGTCCCGGCCGGTCGTCGAGCCGCACGCGCAGTCCGGCGTCCTTGCACTTCTGGTAGAGATCGCGCGCAGCAATGTCGAGCTGGGTGGTGTCGCCGCGCGGGATCGTGACGATGACGACCTCGGTCGGCGCCATGCGCGGCGGGATGCGCAGGCCGCGATCGTCGCCGTGCGTCATGATCAACGCCCCCAGCATGCGCCACGACATCCCCCACGACGTGGTCCAACAGTACTGCTGCGTTTGATCCTCGGCCGCAAACGTGATGTCATACGCGCGCGCGAAGTTCTGACCCAGCTCGTGCGAGGTCGCCGACTGCAGCGCCCGGCCGTCGGGCATCAGCGCTTCGATCGAGAACGTATGGTTCGCGCCGGCGAAACGTTCGGAGGCCGACTTCTCACCCTTGTAGACCGGGACGGCGCAAATGTCTTCGGCAACCTCGCGATAGACCTCGAGCATGCGCGCCACTTCTTCGGCCGCTTCCGCCTCGGTTGCGTGAGCGGTATGACCTTCTTGCCACAAGAACTCGGCGGTGCGCAGAAACGGGCGCGTCCGTTTCTCCCAGCGCATCACGTTGGCCCACTGGTTGATGAG
>PMAK01000024.1 GCA_003153655.1 Phycisphaerales bacterium | reverse complement strand
GCATGGCCCAGCGCGGATCGCGTCCGGGACTGCTCTTGCTAGTCCCCTGCCCCGGTGGAAGACCGGCGCTGCTGCGGTACTGAATGCCGCTGCCTCCGCCTTTCTCCACCTTGATCTCAAGTTTGAGATCGAAGTCTTTTGCCTGGATTCCGCGATAAATCAGAAAAGTATTGGGAAAGGTGTAAGGGGGAAACATCCCTGGGGTCGTTTCTGCCACAATCGCCCCGTCCTCCACCTTCCACAGCCCCGGCTGGCCGTCCCACCCGGTGAGGGTCTTGCCGTCGAAGAGCGATGTGTAGCCGGTGTGGTCAGCGAAATCGATCGGATCCGGCTCAAGGAAAACACCGTTCCTGAAGCCCGCGAGATCCGGCTTCACCTTGAGCAACGCGGCGCGATCTGGCTCCTGTTTGCTCCCCGTTTGCGCTTGCGCGGTTGCCTGAGGCGTGCAGTTCAGCAACAATGCCAGCACTGATGCCGCCATAGCTCCTGCAATGCGCCGATTCCTCCATCGTTGACTCATACGACCGTCTCCCATGCGACGCTACGCTGCTCGCTTCCTTCAGAGTGGCCTGAATCCTTTACGAAACGGTGGCGTGCTTGAGCAGTCCCAGTTCCCCNNGCAGGCGAACGTGGTCTGAGCAGCGGCCCATCAGGCTGAGCACCGTCTTCACAGGGCAGGGATTGGAGTCCCAGAAGTTGGCGTCGAGCAGCAGGGCATACGTGCGCTCCAGCTCGCGAGCCTCCGTCCAATTGCCGTTAAGAGCTGCGCGGACCATGCGGCCCATCTCCGCCGGGATTTCGTTGGAAGCCACGCTGATGAGCCCGTGCGCCCCGACGCCGATCGTGGCCAGCGCCAGGCTGTCGTCGCCGGAAAAGACTTTGAAGGATCGCGGCAGCCGATGGATCAGCTTCGCAATCTGGATCAGGTTCCCGCTGGCTTCCTTGATTGCCTGAATATTCTGTGCGGCTTCCGCCAGCCGAACCACCGATCGCTTCGTGCTCCCCACATCCGTCACCAGCGCACCCACGGAAAGCGACGAAGATATTTTTCCGAGAATCTCCCCAAACAATCCCACCGGCGTGCAAAGAATCACCAGATCCGACCCCGCCACCGAAGCCGCCGCATCCACTTCAATCCGATCAATCGCCCCAATCTCCAGCGCCCGCTCCAATGACTCCCGCCGATGCCCAAACCCAACAATCTTACANNTATCCGGCGCAACCGACCGAACCGCCAGTCCGATTGATCCACCCAGCAATCCCACTCCCAGAATCGTAATTTGCCGAGGTCGCATTCCACCGCAGAATGACCAAAATCTACCCCTGAATCAAGCCCTCTCGCCTTCTCAAGAAAACATTCAACCGCCGAGTGCGCAGAGGACGCACAGAAAGCCAAATTCCCATCCGCTTTGATCTTCCTCCCCATCCTCTCTGCGATCTCTCTTCGAGCCTGAGCCTCAGAGCCGAAGGCCGCGCCCTCCGCGGTAAAATTTGATTTCCCCGACTATACGGCCAAAATGATAAACAAATGACCCGTAAGCTCTACCTCGAAACCTTCGGCTGCCAAATGAACGTCCTCGACAGCCAACTCGTCCTAGGCCAACTCCGCGCCCAAGGCTACGAATCCGTAACCGATCGCGACCAGGCCGACATCATCCTCTACAACACCTGCTCCGTCCGCGAACACGCCGAACAAAAAGTCTGGTCCCGACTCGGCGAACTACGCCCCAAAAAAGCCGAAAACCCAAACCTCATCATCGGCGTCATAGGCTGCATGGCCGAACGCGACGGCATCAACATCTTCCAAAAATTCCCCCACATCGACATCCTCTGCGGCCCAGGCGAACTCGACCAACTCGCAACCCTCGTCCACAACGCCGCCATCACCAGCGCCCCCAACCGCACCCGCCAGGTCGCCCTCATGGGCGCAGCCGTCCGCCGAAGCACCACCCTCGACGCCGCCGAAGATCACCTGGAAATGCTCGACCTCTCCCGCAGCATCTCCCCATCCGACGACATCTCCCAGGCCTACGTCCGCATCACACGCGGCTGCAACAAATTCTGCACCTACTGCGTAGTCCCCTACACCCGTGGCCCCGAAGTCCATCGCCCCCCAAAAAACATCATCGAAGAAGTCCAAAAACTGGTATCCGCCGGCGCACGCGAAGTAACCCTCCTGGGCCAAACCATCAATCACTATGCCTTCAATCACGGCGACGGCCGCACCACAACCTTCGCCGAGCTCCTCTACCAAATTCACGAAGCCACCCCCGATCTCCCACGCCTCCGCTTCGTCACCAGCTTCCCACGCGATTTCACCAACGAAGCTCTGATGGCCATGCGAGATTGCCCGCGCATCTGCCGCTATCTCCATGCCCCAGCCCAGCACGGCAGCGACCGAATCCTCAAACTCATGAACCGCGGCTACACCACCGCCCAATACCGCGATTTCCTAAGCCGCGCCCGCGAATTTATGCCCGATGTCAGCGTCGCCAGCGATTTCATCGTAGGCTTCCCCACCGAAACCGAAGAAGACTTCACCGCGACGATGGAACTGGTCCAGGAATGCCGCTTCAAAAACAGCTTCATCTTCAAATATTCCCCGCGCCCCGGAACAACAGCCATCGACCGCTTCAAAGACGACATCCCCGAAGAAACCAAGCGCCGCAGAAACAACCAGCTCCTGGCCGCCCAGCAACAAGCCTCCGAACAATTCAACCGCGAGCTGATCGGCCACAAAGTAGAAGTCTTAGTCGAAGGCGAAAGCAAACTAGTAAGCCGCCGCAACACAACAAGATCCAACGGCATAGAACTAGGCTGGGAAAAACCCAAGCCAAAAATAACAATCCAGTTAGTCGGCCGCACCCGAGGCGACCAAATCGTGGTATTCGAAGGCCACCCCAAAATGAAAGGCCAACTAATCAATCTGCAAATCACCAGCGCCCAATCCCTAACCCTCTTCGGCCAACTCCCCACCCCCAAAACCACTCCCATCCTCGTCTAACCAACCCCCCCCATTCCCCATCTTCTCTGCGTCCATCTCAGCGTCTCCGCAGCCTGTCCCGGNNCGCCGGGGTCTCTGCGGCTCACCCGAATTTCTTCCCGATCTTCAGCCATCGCGGTCGCTTTCCCCCAAAATTAAGGTATATTGAAAAAAACAAAAGGAGTTGCCATGGATGGCATACCTTCTCAAACGGCTCAGCTTCCATCGCTGAGCTACCTCCGGCTGAGCAATGGATTGCTCGACCTGGGCCCCGCAAATGCGATCGCCTCCTTCCCCGCACGCGTGGAAGTCGACGGCCAAGCCTATTTCCTCACCCACGACCAAATCTCCGATTCCCATGGCTACACGCTCCTCTCCACAGTCTGCCCCCATCTCGGCAGCGAAATCGCCGACATCGGCGACTGCTTCGAATGCCCAAACCACGGCTGGCGCTTCGACCACTTCACCGGCCGCTGCCTCACCTCGCCCGGCCAGCGAATGGCCTCCATCCCGGTCCACCTCCATGCCGGCCACCTGATCGTCGATCTGCCAACCGAAACCAAAGTTAAGCAATCGACTCCAACGGCCACGCATCGCCGCCGATTCCAAGTTAAAGATCTAACCATCTCCCTCCACGCCCACGCCTGCCTCGAATTCAATCACCACGGCTTCTCATTACTCACAGACCCCTGGCTCGAAGGCCCCGCCTTCCTCGGCGCCTGGACCCAATACCCGCCGCCGATCATCGAAACCGCCTCCCTCCACCCCGACGCCATCTGGATTTCCCACGAGCATTCCGATCATTTCCACGAACCCACGCTCGCAAAGTTCGACAGGTATATCCCAATCTACACCCCCGATTTCCCCAACCGCCGCATCATCAATCGTCTTCGCCAGATGGGCTTCAAAAACGCCATCGCCATGCCCTTCGGCCAGACAATCGAGATCGCCAACAATCTCCGCCTCACCTGCTACGAACCCGCCAGCCTCTGGAATGACGCGGTCGTCCTCATCGAAATCGACGGCCTGCGATTCCTCAACCTCAACGACGCCGGCCTCAATCGCCGCATCGCCCGCGCCGTCGCTCCCGTCGATATCATCGCCTCCTCCTTCTCCCCCGGCGCATCCGGCTACCCCCTCACCTGGACTCATCTAACTGATGATCAAAAATCCGCAATCATCAACCGCTCCCGCCAGGGAATCCTCAACATGCTCAAGGAAGCCGTCGAAATGTACGGCGGCCAAACCATCCTTCCCTTCGCCGGCCACTTCTCCCTCTGGCATCCCACCCATGAGTCCTACGTCCGCGCCATGCACAAAAATACGGTAGACGATGTCACCCGCGCCTTCGCCGGCCACTCCGCGCGCGTCGTCGATCTCCTCCCCGGCGAATCCTGGAACGTCGCCGACGATCAGATCACCCGCGCCTGGAATCGCCGCGACCGCCTTTACGAACCCGATCGCCTGATCGCACATTTACGCCGCAATTTCGACGCCCCCACATTCGCCGCTCATCATCCAAAATCGCAATCCGCGAATCGCTCCGACATCGAGCAATACTTTCTCCGCCTCAATCGCACCGCCGAGATGGCCTTCTGCGAAGACCTGACGGTGACTATTCGCCAAACGTCCGAATCAAATTCATACAACGAGCCCGACATCAGCTTCGAAATCGCCGCCGGCAAATTGCGAATCCTCCCGACGCCGGCCGAATCCCCAAATCTCACAATCGAAATCCCCGCCGGCATTTTGAATCGGATCGTCACCCACAATCTATCCTGGGAAANNTGCATATCCTGGGACGAAGCCCACATCGGCTACTGGTGCCGCTTCTCCCGCCAGCCCGATGTCTTCCATGCCAACTTCTGGCGGCTCCTCCAAGCCCCATATTTCGCCAAGCCCGCTGCCCTCAAACCCGCTCGCAACCAAACCACCGGCCCAATCACCTCCAATTGGATAATGGCCGACCTCATAGAAAAATTTGGCGAGAGTGCAGACCGCATCATCCGCCGCTACGGCCTATATTGCGCCGGCTGCCACCACTCCACAGCCGACACCATCGCCCACGGCGCACGACAGCACGGTTTGGATGACCCACACCTAGAGCGCTTGCTCCTCGAACTAAACAACTCCCTCCCTGTCTAAAGGGGATATAAAAAATGAAAACAGCAAACCCAACCAAACCCCCAATCAAAACCCCAATAAAAACTCTGGCCAGCGCCCCCAGTCAGGAACGCCAGCGCCGTACCGAACTCATGCAACTCCTCCGCGACACCCCAATCCCCGAATCCGAACTCGACAGCAACATCGGCTTATACGCCACCCGCCAGGCCCTCAGCCGCATCCTCTACATGCACGATCTCTACACCCAGATCACTACCGTCCACGGCTCCATCATGGAGTTCGGCGTCCGCTGGGGACACAACCTCTCCCTCTTCTCCTCCTTCCGCGGCATACACGAACCCTACAACTACAGCCGAAAAATCATCGGCTTCGACACCTTCGACGGCTTCCCCAACATCGCCCCCCAAGACGGCCCCTCTGTCTCCACCGGCGACTACAGTGTCACCGAAACCTACCAATCCCACCTCACCCAAATCCTCGACATCCATCAATCCCTCAGCCCGCTCCCCCACATTCAGAAGTATGAACTAGTCCAAGGCGACGCGACAAAAACCCTGCCCGAATATCTCAACAAAAATCCCCACACCATCGTCGCCCTAGCCTGCTTTGATTTCGATCTCTACGCCCCCACAAAAGCCTGCATAGAAGCGATCCTGCCAAGAGTCCCCAAAGGCGGCATCATCGCCTTCGACGAACTAAATCACCCCCAATTCCCCGGCGAAACCACCGCTGTATTAGAAACCATAGGCCTGCAAAAATACCGCCTCAATAGAAGCCCCCTAAACCCCTTCTGCTGCTACATCAAAATCGAGTAAAAAATCCCGTTTAGCTTTCCGACGTTTTCGCCCCACCGGACGGTTGAGGGGAAAAGGAAAAAGGTGGGGAGGGTGCGGGAGGGGCGGGAAGAAACTTTTGGGGCCGTATATGGTTCTTCCCGCCCCTCCTGCATTGCATTCACGAATTCGATTTTGCATTCAACCGATTACCCAAAACCCGATCGATTAATCGATATCGCGCAAACCTCTTTGATTCTTATTTCATCCAAGGCCGAAACAGCAATAAAAAATAAACCCCAAGATTCACCAAAAATATAATCGTCACGCAGTACCACGTATCACTCTCATCCATATCAAACAGCACCCCAAGCAGCGCGAAATAAAGCAAAAACTGCACCCCCAGCCGCAGCAATCCCCCAAATGGAATGATCGAAGCCAGCGGCATCATAAGATCGCCCACCGCCGCCGGCGCAACAGAAATCGCCGCCACCCTTAATGCAGCCGTCCAAAACGACCCAATCTGAATCCCCCGGATTTTCGCCGCGATCAACACACCCACCAGCATCAAAATCGTCCCGACAATGATCTCAAATGAGATATGAAACAGCGCAGCATTCAAATCATGCCGGTTCTCGATAAACGAAGCGACAAGCTCTACAAAAATCCCGCCCCCCAGCAGCCAAATCGGAATCGTCTGATTCTTCAGCGTCTCAACATCCGCCCCAGCCCGCGGATCCTTCGGCAATGCCGCGCGCGGCGTCTGATACCCCAACGTCGGCACAGCAGCCGCAGTCGGCGCCGCAACCGGCGTCACAACACGCCGCTCCACCCGCGCCGCCCGAACCGGCTCCNNCGGCTGATCCGGACATCGAATCGCCGCCCCACATGGACACCGCGCCTCCCGCCCAGCCATTTCGATCTTCCACCGAAACCGCTTCCCGCAAGCCCCGCACGTAAACCAATCCTCGGCTCCCATCCCAACAATGATCGGACGCGCCCGCGGAAATAGCGATTATAAAGTCCGCACTTATTTTATTTCCGTGT